>JAFTQY010000055.1 GCA_017462505.1 Clostridia bacterium | reverse complement strand
TCGCGAGCCTTACATACAGTTTAGCACGGAGGAGCTTTTTTGTATACCAGATGGTAAGCTTGAAGCTAAAGCTATTTGCCACCAGCACAGCTGGTGGTTTTTGACAACCGCGAGTTCCCACTCGCGGTTGTTGCTGTACAAAGAAAAGAGCGACTGCAAAACGCAGCCGTTCTTTTTTTGTCGTTTATATTTACATCATATTTTCCAAAATCAGCTTGTCCGCGACAAGCGCGATAAATTCGCTATTCGTTGGTTTTTCCGTGCCCAGATAAATACGCGAGCCGAAAATTGCGCTGATCGCGTCGATACGTCCCCTGTTCCAAGCGACCTCTATCGCATGGCGGATTGCACGCTCGACCTTGCTGGGCGTGGTGGCAAATTTTTTCGCAATCGACGGATATAATTCCTTTGTCACGCTGTTGATCATGTACGGCTTATCGATCGTCATTTTGATCCCCTCGCGCAAATATCCATACCCTTTAATGTGCGGCGGAATACCGATCGAAATAAAAATTTCGCTGATTTTTTCTTCCGTTGTCATCGGGTGTTTTCTAGGAAGCGCCGTCGAACGCTCTTCCGTCGGTTTTGCTTTTAACAGCTCGCGCAGGCGTTCCATTGCGGTTGCAATTGAAAAGGGTTTTACTATGTAATACGCCGCGCCTGCCGCCATTGCTTTTTCGGTCATGTCGTCGTTTGCAACCCCGATCATAACGATTTTTACGTCCGACCAAGTCTTTTTTACCGTGTTGATCACGCCAAAACCGTCCGTCCCCCTTAAAAATATATCCGCAATCACCAAATCGGGCTTGAATTGCAAAATTTGTTTTATACCCTCGTCGCCGTCTTCGCCTGCGTATAATACTTGAAAATCCTTACTCTCGTCCAACGCCTCTTTTAATTGCGCCAAAATCGCGCTGTTCGATTCTAATAAAATCACCGAATTCGTTTTCATTTCGGTCCTCCTTAATAAATTTCTTATTTCCCTTTTGCCCGTCGCAATCGGAAGTGTCACTATTATACCTTAAATTTTGACATTTGTAAATCGATTATTGAATTATATTTTAAAAATATTGTACAATATTGTGTCTATTTTTGTCAAAACATTCAATAATCGAGCAAAAAATGCCGAAAAAGTGATAAAAATAACGGCAGCTTTCTGTTAAAAAGTTGCCGTTTGTGTATTTATTTTGTTTGTTTTGTCGCTTACGCGTGCGTTTCGTCGATATATTCGTCGTACGTAACGTTGCGATCGTACGTCTTTTTGTCGTTGATTTCGATAATACGGTTTGCAACGGTATTCATCAATTCTTGGTCGTGCGACGTGAGCAACATGCACCCTTTATAATGGCTCAAACCGTTGTTGAGCGCGGTGATCGATTCGAGGTCGAGGTGGTTGGTCGGCTCGTCGAAGATGAGGAAATTGCTCCCCTCCAACATCATTTTGGCAAGCATACAGCGTACCTTTTCACCGCCCGAAAGCACCTTTGCCTGTTTTAAAGCCTCTTCGCCCGAGAATAACATTCTGCCCAGCCAACCGCGAAGATATTCTTCGTAATGGTCGTTGGAGTATTGCGAAAGCCACTCGACAAGGTTCAAATCACAACCCAAGAAATATTCGTTGTTGTTTTGCGGGAAATAGGAAACGGAAATAGTCTTGCCCCAACGGATCGTACCGGCGTCGGGCTGTTCCTTGCCCATCAAAATATCGTAGAGCATGGTGACCGTAGTGCTCTTATTCGAAACGATACCGATCTTTTCGTCGTGCTGTACGGTAAAGGACAAATCCTTGAAATACCCCTCTTTCGTCAGCCCCTCTACCATCAAAATATCGTTGCCGATATCCTTTTCAAATTTAAAATCGATATAGGGATATTTTCTAAGCGACGGTTTGAAATCGTTGATCGTGAGCTTTTCAAGCTCTTTCTTTCTGGACGTAGCCTGACGTGATTTGGACGCGTTTGCCGCAAAGCGCGCGATAAATTCCTGCAATTCCTTGGCGCGTTGCTCCGCTTTTTTATTTTGCTCTTTCTGCTGACGGGCGAGCAACTGGCTCGTTTGATACCAAAAATCGTAGTTACCTACGTACATATTGATCTTACCGAAGTCCACGTCGCAGATATTCGTACATACTTTATTAAGGAAGTGACGGTTGTGGGAAACGATAATAATGGTGTTTTCAAAATCCATCAAATAATTTTCCAGCCATCTTACCGTCTTAATGTCGAGGTTGTTCGTCGGCTCGTCCAAAAGCAATACGTCGGGGTCGCCGAACAAAGCCTGCGCCAACAATACGCGCACCTTTTGTTTTGCGTCCAGCTCGCTCATGGGCGAATAATGCATTTCTTCGGGAATATCGAGGGCATTCAAAAGCTGCGCCGCCTGAAATTCCGCGTCGTAGCCGTTCATTTCGGCAAATTCGCTTTCAAGCTCCGCCGCTTTTACGCCGTCCTCTTCCGAAAAGTCGGGCTTCATATACAGCGCGTCCTTTTCGTCCATGATTTCGACAAGCCGTTTATACCCAAGCATAACCGTACGCAAAACCGTTTCGTTGTCGTACATATTTTGGTTTTGTTGCAAAACGGACATACGCTCGTTTTTATCCATGGAAACCGAGCCCTTTTGGGGTTCAAGCTCGCCCGAAAGCACCTTTAAAAAGGTGGATTTACCCGCGCCGTTTGCGCCGATAATACCGTAACAATTCCCCTTTGTAAATTTCAAATTAACGTCTTCAAACAGTTTTTTGCTGCCAAATTGCAGGGACACGCCCGTAACCTGTAACATAAAACACCTCAAAATTTTTATTCCGCTGCTTATTATACCATATAAAAACGTTTTAAGCAAACGTTTGCGCGCGAAAAAGCAAAACAAAACGCCCAAACCGTTTGAATTTAGGCGTTTTTGCTCGTTTTTTGCTTATAAATCATCCAAATTGATTATCTTTTCGATCAAGTGTCTGTCAGCGTAAAAATACTGGTTCGAGGCTTCAAAACCGATACGCGCGTCCTCTCGCATGAGGTCTATCAAACGTAGCGTCTCTTTTCGCGCAACGTCGATAATTTCGCGCAGTTCTCTTTCATTTTTAGCCCAGTCGCGCTTTAAATAAGCATAACGGGTTTGCAACCAGTCCGAACGCAAATGGATATACGCCGCCTCCGCCATGCGGATAAGCTCGTCCGTTTCGTGCGTGGGCGTAGCGGTTTTTAAAATAGCGATCCCCTCTTGCCAACCCGTCAAAAGCTTTTCAAAGAGGGACACGTACGTTTCGTACGGATAGGGATTTATCCAAGTTTCGTAATCGTCGAACGCATAACAGGTCATGGTCGAGGTATTGTATTCCCGTTCCTTACTCCAAAGGTTGGCAGGACCGAGCGTTTTCGGCGACATGTACAACGGGTCGATGGCAAAGGGATAATTTTCAAACCCGTCGCAAATCCTTTGCACGCCGCGATGCACGGTTTTTGCATTTTCGCCGTAATATTCCCTGTACCATTCGTCCAAGGAAACGCCCTGATTATGCGCGGAGACCAAGGACAAATTCGGCGCGGGATATCCCCCGAGCGTCCAAGACAGCATGTAATCGTTTACCCCCACCGCGGAAAGGTTTTCAAGGTGCGTTTTGACAAGGTCAAAGACGGGCAAATAGGGCACGCAGGAACACTCCCAACTGTTGCAAACCTGAATTTTGGCATGAATTTTATGTCCGTATTCTTTCGCATAAGCGAAACCGAGTTTAGTAAATTCGCTAGGTCCGGGGTTGGAAATCGAATAATCGGCAAGGCGCACCTGTACGCCCCCTTTTTCAAATTCCAAATCAAACTCGCTGACGCATAACACGCCGATATCCTTGTCGAGGTTTGCAATGCCATTTTTCAAATCGGCGTTGCTAAAACCCATCATTTGCGACCAAGCCCAAAGGTTGGCGATAAGCTCTGTTTTTGCGCCGCTGTCACGGATTGCCCGCATAATTACGTTGTTGACGTCCGAGGCTAATTTGTAGGCGGGAATATCCTTACAGATCGGGCAGAGCGTTTGTCTGCCGCTGTGGATACGGGATTTACAATGGGTGAGATTTTCGCTCATCGTAATCGTCAAGATCCCGTCCAAATCGGGCACGTTTTCCAGCAGATCCTTTACCTCGTTATACAGATAATCGCGGGTTTCCTGTTTGGAAAAACACAGCGCGCTATCTAACCCCTCGCTGTCCCCCTTTAAATGGGCGTATTTCCCAAAATCCGCCGTGGGCAGACATCTTGGCTCGTTAAAATACAAATACAACTTAATGCCGTATTTATGGCATTTTGCAAGAATACGCTTTAATTCTTCCCGACGTCTTTCGTACCCCTCGCAAAGGGACGGTTTAAACGGATAAAAGGACAGCGAAGACAGCAGCGCGTGCATCCAAAGCGCGTTTACGCCCTGCGAACGATACGCCGACAATAATTCGTCCGACAAATATGTATCGCAATCCACCGAAAATGCGTCGCCGCCCGGCGTGATATACCCGTGCACAAGGCGCAACCCGTCCGATTTTTCTTGCGTTTGCGCGCTGGGCAAGAAAGTATTTGCAAAAAAGTCAAAGGGTGCGATTTTAGGCGCGGCGATATACCGCGACACCGTCTTTGCAATACGCTGCGTTTCCTCAATTTCGTCGTCCGTCAAGGGCGCATACGAAATTTCGGGACATTCGGGCTTTGTCCAACCGAGCTTGACAAACAAAAAATCCTCTTCCTTTAACAAAAAGTCGAGCTTTTCTTCCGTATACCCAAGGAGCGTAGTCAATTGTCGATAATTGAACAAATACCAGTTATGCCGAATGAGGGTAAGATACCCCTTTTCTTCCCAATTTTTATCGTAAACGACGTTTGCAAGCCCCAAACGCGCCGCCTCGCGCACAATTGTTTCCTCGTCACAGCCGAGCGTTTTTGCAATTTTATCGGTGGAAACGTAGCCGTAATTTCTGAAAATCACCGTTTGCCAAGCTTGGGGAAACTGTTTTTCGGGCATTTTTTGTTTTTTAACGATTTGCGGTAACATACCAGTTTATCCTTTTTAGAGCTTTACGTAAAATTGTAGTAAAAAAGGTTTCCGTCGAAAAGCGGAAACCCTCTTTGTGTTTCAAAGACTATTAAACAAGCTTTTCAATTGCAGCCGCAACGTCCGCTACCGTAACCAACGATTCTACTTCTTCGTCGGGGATAATGATACCGAATTCGTCTTCGAGCTGGCTCAAAAGTTCTACAACGTCCAACGAGTCCGCGCCGAGATCTTCCACAATTTTCGCGTCAGCCGTTACTTTATCAACAGAAATGTTAAGTGCGTCTGCAAGCATACCTTGAATTTTTTCCAACATAGTATTTGTCCTCCGTTTTCAAAGTTTTTTCAACTTTACTTTATTATTTTAATACAAACTTTACCAAATGTCAAGTATTTATATGACATTTATTTTTTCTTTTTCATCGTCAAGCCGATACGGTTCTTTTTCACGTCTACGTCTTTGACCCAAACCTGTACGATTTGCCCTACCTTTAACACCTCCGACGGGTGTTTGATATACCGTTCCGTGATTTCGGAAATGTGAACGAGCCCGTCCTGATGCACGCCGATATCGATAAACGCGCCGAAATCGACGACGTTGCGCACCGTGCCCGTGAGCTCCATGCCCACCTTTAAATCTTCAATGCCCATAACGTCTTTGCGGAGCGTAGGCGCGGGCAAGCCCTCGCGGATATCTCTGCCCGGTTTCATAAGCTCAGTTACGATATCGTTCATGGTCGCTTTGTCCAGTTTGCTTTCCTTTGCCGCCTTTTCTTCGCCGTACGCCTTGATTTTTTGGCGCAGATCGGCAATCCTGCGCGCCTTTACATCCTCTTTGGTGTACGAGAACAGCGAGAGCAATTTTTCCGCTTTTTTATACGATTCGGGGTGTACCGCCGTATTATCCAAAATGTCTTCGCCGCCGTCGATACGCAAGAACCCCGCGCATTGCGTGTACGCTTTTTCGCCGAGCTTGGGCACTTTCAAAAGCTGCTTGCGGGAAATAAATCTGCCGTTGCTTTCGCGATACGCCACGATATTTTTCGCCACGGACGAGTTCAGCCCCGACACAAATTTCAAGAGCGAAACGCTTGCCGTGTTCAAATCCACGCCGACGCTGTTTACACAATCTTCCAAAACGCCAGAAAGAGCGCTATCCAAGCGTTTTTCGTTCATGTCGTGCTGGTATTGTCCAACGCCGATGGATTTCGGGTCGATTTTGATAAGCTCCGCAAGCGGGTCCTGCAAACGGCGTGCAATCGACACTGCGCTACGCGCCGTAACGTCGTAATCAGGGAATTCTTCCGCGCCGAGCGCGCTTGCCGAATACACGGACGCGCCCGCCTCGTTGACGATCACATACCCTACTTCTCTGCCCGTTTCCGCCTTGATTTCCTTGATGAGTTCCGCGATAAAAATTTCGCTTTCCTTGCTTGCCGTGCCGTTGCCGCAAGAAATAACCTCTACGCCGTGCTTTGCAATCAATTTTTTGAGTTCGATTTTTGCCTCAACCGTCTTGTTTTGCGGGGGCGTGGGGAAAACGACCGTCTTATCTAAGACCTTGCCCGTACCGTCTACGACGCAGATTTTGCAACCCGTTCTGTACGCAGGGTCCCAACCCATCGTGATTTTATCCTTGACGGGCGGTTGCATCAACAAGGGTTTTAAGTTCAGCTCGAACATTTTAATCGCCTGTTCGCTTGCCTCGTCAAAGAGCTGTGCGCGCACCTCGCGTTCGATCGACGGCGCGATCAAGCGGTCGTACCCGTCCTCTGCCGCCGCTTTTACGATTTTACTGCTTTCGCCGCCGTCCTTTAAAAAGGCAGCCGCCGCGATACGCTTTGCAAAATCCCCGTCCACGACGATAGATACCTTTAAAAATTCTTCCTTTTCGCCGCGGTTGAGAGCCAAAATACGGTGGCTTTTCGCCTCGCTTACAGGCTCACAATAATCCGCGTACATGCCGTACGTTTTCTTTTCGTCCTCCGCCTCTTTTCCCTTGGCGTACGAGGAGGAAATGTTGCCGTGATTAAAGAAGAAATTACGGAGTTTTTTACGGGTTGCCGCGTCGTCGGAAACAATTTCCGCAATGATATCCTGCGCGCCCGCGATCGCCTCGTCCGCCGTTTTTACTTCTTCGGAAAGGTATTTTTCCGCCTCTGCGCGCACGTCCAGCGCTTTATTCTGCGCCAAAATAGCGTCGGCAAGGGGCTGTAATCCTTTCGCGATAGCAACCGAAGCGCGCGTTTTGCGTTTTTGCTTGTACGGACGGTAGATATCCTCCACTTCCGTCAACGTGACCGCTTTTGCAAGCGCCGCCGTGATCTCGTCCGTCATTTTGCCCTGTTCGGTGATCGCGTTTGCCACCTCTTCCTTGCGCTTTTCGAGGTTTCGCAAATATGTAAGACGATCGGAAAGCGCACGCAACACTTGGTCGTCGCAAGCCCCCGTCATTTCCTTTCTATAACGCGCGATAAACGGGATCGTGTTCCCCTCGTCGATGAGCGAAACGATATTTTTTACGTGCGTAGGGTGTAAGTTAAATTCTTGCGTAATCGTTTGTAAAATGTCCATAAATTACCTTTTTGTTTTTATTTTTAGAGAGCGCAAACTCTCTTTTTGTTCGTTGGTCAAGCGATAACTTTCGATCGCTTTTTGTATCGCCTTGTTATGCGTTCTCGTATCCAAAATCCCCTTTCGTAGCAGTAAAACGCCTTGATCGTAAAATTTCACGAGAATTTCCGCGGTGAGCCACGCCACCGCCATATGTACGTAGTATTTGGAACAATCCGCGCGACGGATATAGCTTTCTATCAGCGGCAGATATTCTTCTCGCATATATTCGCTAAGTAAAGTGACCAAGACGTAACGTTCAAAATATTCGCCGCCGTGCGAAAACAATTCTTCCAAAATCGGCAAAAAATCCGCACGATGACTGCGTATACATTTTGCCTGGAACGAATCGCAATGCGCCCAGTTATCCATAAGCACAACGCATCCCTTTACGCGTTTTACAAATTCGGTATACGGGAGTAAGGAAACGACAGTCAATTTGACAAAAACCGTTTCGTAATATTCGTCGGGAAAGGCAAACAACTCGTCCACGCAAGCCTTGTATTTGTAGGCTAATTTCCGCATGATTGGTACACGAACGCCCAGAATTTTATACTGTGTCGGCGTCAAACTGCGATGAAATGCCGCATACATCTCTTCGGCGTACGATTTTAATTCATCGATAAATTCGGAATACTTCATACAATTCTTTTTCCCAGATTTGCGGGTTGAACCGCGGGTTTGCGGGGCTGGTAGACGGCATTTTTACGTGCGGAATATCGATTGCGGCATATTTTTGCATAAATAACTGATACGCCAACGCGCCGTTTAATAATATTTTTTCGATTTTCGCCGCCTTGAATATCTCGCCCAAATCGGCGAGCTTTGCATTCTTCACAGACGCGTCCGCAGAGCCCTCTATTTCACAGGAAACCGCCATATCCCACAGCGCGATTTTGTTACGGAGCAAAAAGTCCTTTTTTCCGTCCACGTTTTCGGGGATTTCTTCCCCAAAAAATCCGCACACCGTTTTCCAAAATCGGTTTTGCTTATTGCCGTAATAAAAGGATATTTCACGGCTTTTCACCGACGGAAAACTGCCTAAAATCAAGATGCGGCTATTTGTATTGTATACGGGCGGAAAGCCCATTTTAACCTCGCCCGACATCTTTAAAGAGCAAACGGCTTGTCGGTGTTCCCCACCACAGCCACCGCTTTTTCCTCTTCGTTGAACATGATCGAAAGCACGTCGCGCGCCTCGTCGTAGGTCATGGCGTTGATACGGTTGAGCTTGTCCTCAAAATCAAAGATTTTGTTAAAGTACAGCATATATTTGCCGTACAAAAGCATCTGCGCATTACTGCTTTCGTTGCTGAAAAACATGCCCGATTTCATCTGCTCTCTACTGCGCAAAAATTCGTCCTCGGTGATACCGTCCTTTTTAAGCGACGCCACCACGTCCCGTATCGCCTGATACGCCTCGTCCGCTTTGGCGGGATTTACGCCCGCGTACACGTTTTGCGTTGCCGCCTCGGGAAAGGAAGCAATATACGAATACACCGAGTACGCAAGCCCGCGCTTTTCACGCACTTCTTGGAAGAGCCGCGCGCTCATCGAGCCACCGAAAATTCCGTTGATCGCGCTGACCATATCTTCGCGCTCATCACCGCGGCAAACGGACGGATAGGCGATGGCTATGTGCATTTGTTCAATCGGCTTTTGCTTGACAAGGCTTAAATGCTGTTTGATGATTTTGGGTTTTCTGTCCTCAAACTCGCCCTTTTCCAGCTTGCCAAAGTACGTTTCAACGAGCGATTGCGCCGTTGCCATATCCACGCCGCCTGCAAAGGAAACGACGATATTTTCGGGGCAGTACCGCGCGCGTTTGTATTTTTGCACGTCGTCAAGCGTAAAGCCTTGGACGTTTTTTATGCTACCGAGGATATTTCTACCGTAATTTTCCTTGCCGTAAAAAGCGTTTGCCAGCAAGTCCAAGCACAAGTCCTCGGGGGTGTCTTCGTTCATGGAAATCTCCTCGCAGATCACCCCTTTTTCCCGCGCCATTTCCTCTTCGGGATAGGTCGCGTTCAAAAATAAATCGGACAGCAGCTCAAAACAATCCGCCGTGTGATCGGACGTACATTTGGAATAATAACAGGTAACGTCTTTACCCGTAAAGGCGTTGACCTGCGCGCCGATCCGATCGAATGCGTCGGAAATTTCAAAGGCGTTGCGTTTTTGCGTGCCCTTAAACTGCATGTGTTCGATAAAATGCGAAATGCCGTCCTCTTTGTCCGTTTCCACGCCCGCGCCCGTGCCGACGAGAATCCCCATCGTCACCGACATCAGCCCTTCCATATTTTTGACCACGAGCCGCAGTCCGTTGTCGTATCTCTTTTCGTATACCATCTATCCGTTCTCCTGTAAGTTATCGGAAACCGTCACGGTTTCCAATCCGTTGTTTTTATAATAAGTCAAAATATCGTTTAGCGCAGCCGCCGTTTCCGCCATGGGATGCATCAAAATAAAATCCCCTTTTTCCACGTTTTTCGTCGCGCGCTGATAAATCAAAGCCCTGTCCTTATCCCGCCAGTCGATCGTGTCTTTCGACCATAAAATCGTCGTCATATTCAAGGCTTGACAAGCGGTGAGCATATTGTTTCCGTACGCACCCGACGGCGGCGCAAACAGGGTAGGTTTTTCCCCGATCGCCAGCTCGATAAATCGGTTGCAATTAGAAATTTCCTGCTGATTTTGCAATGTGCTGAGCTTATCGTGCGATTTATGGAAATACCCGTGATTGCCGATTTCGTGACCCTTGGCGTAAATATCCCGCAAACAATCCACATTATCGTCCGCCCAACAGCCGCCGATAAAAAAGGTCGCTTTTGCGCTGTGCGTTTCTAAAATATCTAAAATTTGATAGACCTCGTCCGTGCCCCAGTAAACGTTAAACATCAAGGACACGCCCTTGCCGTTTTCGCCCGCGCTACGGTATATCTTTGTCTGCTTGCCGTCGATCGCCACCGTCTTTTCCATGGGCGCAAGACAAAGCACGCCGATCGTTAAAACGAGTACGCTAAGCACAAGGTTTGAGGCAATTTTCATGCGCAAGTCGGATAAGAGCGGTCTTTTTTTGGATTTTTTCAAAACACACCTCGAAAAAAAAGGATTTTGGTTTATCCTATTTTTCTTTTCTCTCGGTTATGCGCAAAAGGGAAAAATCCGTCCGCGATTTATTTCAATTTGACGATCGTGACCCCCGTATCCCCCTCGCCGTATTTGCCAAGGCGGTATTCGGCTACGTTTCTGTGTGTGCGTAAAAAATCGTGTATGCCCGCACGGAGTTTGCCCGTGCCCATACCGTGCACAATGCGGACTTCTTCCAAATTCGATATCACCGCCGTGTCTAAAAATCCCTCGATTTCGGGCAAAGCCTCGTGTACCGTCAGCCCAATCACGTTGATTTCCAACGACGACGTACGCTTGGGTTGTAAGGATTTGGTGACCTGCACGTGCTCCGTGCCCGATTTCTTCCATTTTTGCGCCTTGGTCTTAGTTTGTGCTTTCGGCGGTTTAATTACAACAAAAAGCTCGGAAATTTTGCTCCGCATGCGAATACTGCCACAAAGGATCTCCGCCTCGCCCTTTTGCAAGCGGATATTTTGCACGATCCCCTGTTGATTCAACGTTTTTACAAACACCGTGCCGCCCACCTTTAATTCGTTTGCCTTTACGGGCGCGTATTGCGGCGTATATTCGTCCTCGTGTTCGCTCTCGAACGCTTTATCGGCGAGCTTGTTTTTGAGCGTTCTCGCCTTGATTAAATCGCCCTCCGATAAATTTTCGCGAGCAAAAATTTCTTCAATTTCGTGCAAGAGCTCTTCCGCGTCCGCCGTGCGCTCGTTGATGATACGCCGACTTTCCGCTTTTGCGGACGTGAACAATTTTTCCTTTTCTCTCTTTAATTTATTGCGCTCTGTTTCAAGCTCCTGCAATTTTTCCTGCCATTCGGATTTTAAGGCGTTGGCTTGCTTTAAGCTTTCTTCTGCGGCGATACGGCTTTCCTCCGCCGTGCGGACGATATTTTCAAATTTTTGCGCGTCCTCGGACAGGTTGGAAAGCGCGTCTTGCAGAATACTTTCCTTTAAACCCAACCGCCGCGAAATCGCAAGTGCATTACTCGACCCCGGCAAGCCTATGTGCATGACGTACAGCGGTTGTAAGGTGTTCGCGTCAAATTCCATACATGCGTTTTCAATACCTTTTGCCGAAAAAGCAAATTCTTTCAACGCCGTATAGTGGGTGGTGACTACGCCCGCACAGCCCGTTTGCAACAGGTGGGAAACGATCGCTTTCGCCAAAGCCTGCCCCTCGTCAGGGTCTGTACCGCCCCCCAGCTCGTCAATCAGCACAAGACAATTTTTGTCCGCACGGTTGACAATATCGATAATATTCGTGATATGCGACGAAAACGTGGAAAGGCTCTCTTCGATACTCTGCGAGTCGCCCACGTCGCAATAAATTTCGTCAAAGGTCGATAAGACCGCGCATTTTGCGGGGATAAACAGACCGCTCATCGCCATCAAAGCAAACAACCCCACCATCTTCAACGTGACCGTTTTACCGCCCGTGTTCGGGCCGCTGATCAAAAGAAAACGGTAATCCTTACCCAAAGACAGGGATACGGGCACGACCTTTTTGCGATCGATAAGCGGGTGTCTGCCCTGTTCGATCGCGATCACGCCCTCGCCGTTGATTTCGGGTTTTACACAGGAAAGCTTATAGGAAAATTCTGCGCGTGCGTACGCCACGTCGATATCTTCCAAAACGTCAATATCGGTGATAAGCTCGTCCGCCATAAAGCCCACGCGGCGGGAAAGCTCGCCCAAAATGCGCTCCACCTCTTCCTTTTCGTCGATGGCAAGAGAACGCAGTTCGTTGTTCATTTCCAAAACTTCTTCCGGTTCGATAAAGAACGTCGCGCCGCTCGCCGAGCGGTCGTGGATAAAGCCCTTGATATTGCGTTTATATTCGGCGCGAACGGGCAAAACGTAGCGGTTATCGCGCATTGTAATAATGCCGTCTTGCAAAAATTTCCCCTCTGCGCCCGTCAAATACTCTGCCAAACGCGCGCGGATACGCTCGTTTAACAGGCGGATTTCACGGCGGACGGAATACAGCTTGTCGCTGGCGTAATCGCTCACTTCCGTATCGCTTAAAATCTTCGTGCGGATGTCCTCTTCCAGATTTTCGTCAAAGTACAAACGGTCGGCAAGCGATTTCATGTCCTTGATCTCTTCGTCGTTCACGCCCGCAATACTCTTGTGCGCGATCCTTGCGCTACGGAGCAGATTTTCCGCCTTTAACAGCTCGCCGCAGGTGAGCGCAGAGCCCTTTTTCGCCCGTTCGATTTCATCAAAAAAGGGCGGAAAATATTCCACCTTGGATATGCCGTGCTGAAAGAGAAGCTTTACGCTCTCTTCCGTGCGGCAAAGGCGTTTTTTGGTTTCCGAAACGTCCGAAGAGGGGTGCAAAACGGTCAGTTTTGCCTTGCCCCCGTCCGTTACGGCGTATTCTGAAACAAGCGCCAAAATTTTATTGAGTTCGGTTTTTTCAATCGCTCTTTGGTTCATTGTTTTCCTTATCCGTTACAATACGCCGCGCTTGTAATGCCCCGACGTATAATTTTTATACGTTTGTTTTTGCTTGCTTTCATCCTCTTTTGCGGCGATCGCTTGGTTTATTTCGCTGGGCGAAACAAGGGTCAAATCGAGTAATTTTCCCGCATTTTTTACCCCTGAACCGATTAAATCGGCGCAGTTATATACCTCAAAACGGCAGTTTCCGTCCCCGCTAAGATAACGGCGCACGGGGAATACTCTTCCCCCCTCGTCCGTCAACGAATACGTCCGTTTTTTGTCGCATTGATTGCAGGTTTTTCCAAACGGACAATAGCAAAGGTCCATAATTTTGATACCGCCCGAAGAAAGCGCAAAGGCTCTTTCGCCGACAAGCGGCGACAGCTCTTCCCCGTTTAATTCTTTGGAAAGCGCGTAATAAGCAAGGCAATCTTCTTGCAATAAGGTCGCCACGGAAAGCCCGTTGGTCAAATTAAAGCCCGTGCCAGCAAAGACTTTTATGCCCTGCGCTTTTGCAAACGCGATGCCGCCGTAATTTTCAGCGTAAATGCCGTCGATTTCCGTTTCCTGTAAACGGGCGCGCAAAGCGAGTATATCCTTTTCCGTTGCAAAGGACGGATAGATCAGGTATTTTTCAAAGCTACCATGTTTGAAACTGTCGGGCAGGGGCGCGTTGTAATCGTCTGCCTTATAAATGGCAATGTCCGTTTGAACGTCGTCAAAATCAGTAGCAATCACCGCTATTTTTTCGTTTTTGCCCGTCGTCTTTTCAAACGTAAAGGTCTGATAATCATATTGCGCATTGCCCTTTTTTGCTACTTTTTCCGCTAGCAAAGCGTAAAAATCGCGACGGAAAGCGTTTAAGGCGGATTTCAGGATAAAAATATCCCCGTTTATTTCGATTTCGTCGAAAAGCACGTTCGCGGGTAAGCCGTCCGTTTTTAAAAAACAGGATTTAACCTCGTCCGCACTCAACGGTCGGCTTTGCGCGGGTTGCAATTTTTCTTCCGATTGAAAGCAAATATTCCCGCAGGAAACCGTCGCCCTTTCCCACAGGCAAAAAGAGAGTTTTAAACGGATTTCACCTGATTTTTGCGCGTTTAACATGCGGTTTGCCACCGCCGTATCCGTCGTAATAAACACGCCGTCGCCGTTCTTTAACCGGGTTTTGGACGAGATAATAAACCCTCTGTCCTCTGATTTTTGATAGGTTGCGCCGCCGATTTCCTTACCGTCGCGCAGAATCTTGAACGCGTCGCCGTTTTGCGGTTGAAAACGGCTTTCGACCGTGAATTTTCCGTTTACGACCTTGACAACGCCCACTTTTTCGCCGATATGTCCCTGCACGGCGGGCGATAAAAAGCGTTTATCCTGCCCGAAAGCCAGTCCTTTTGTATAGTTGCCGCGATTGTACGTGCGGCGAAGATCGGAAAGCGCGCCGCTACAATCCCCCACACCGTCCAAAAGGGCACGGTAATACCGCACCGCCGCGGCTACGTATTCTAGGCGGCGCATGCGCCCTTCGATCTTAAAGGAAACCACGCCCGCCTCGATCAATTTTTGTATATCCTCACCCACGCAAAGATCGGACAAAGACAACGCGTAATTTTTTTCGGTATTGCCGCCCCGATCGTAGGCATAAAGCTTACGACAGGGCTGTTTACATCTGCCGCGGTTGCCGCTGTTTCCGCCCGCAAAGGACGAGAAATAACATTGCCCCGAAAAACAGGTGCACAGCGCGCCTTGTACGAAAACTTCCGTTTCCATATACGCCGCAATTTTTCGTATCTCGTCAAGCGGCGTTTCACGCGCCAAAATCACACGAGAAAAGCCGTATTCTTTGGCAAGGCGCGCACCGTCCAACGTGCACACGCCCGCCTGCGTGCTTAAATGCAAAACGATTTCGGGATACCGTTCGTGCACGAGCCGCCCTAAAAAAACGTCCTGCATAATGATCCCGTCCGCCCCCTCGTTCCACGCAAAGAGCAAAGAACGGAAAAAATCCTCTATTTCCCCGTCCTTTACGACGGTGTTCATGGCAACGTAAATTTTAGCGCCGCAAAAATGCGCCTTTCGTACAATCGCGCGAAAAGACGCTTCGTCAAAGTTCCCTGCGCCTTGACGTGCGGAAAAGGCGGAAAGCCCTAAATATACGGCGTTTGCGCCGTTGTCGATTGCCGCGTTGGCACACTCTAACGTGCCCGCGGGCGCTAAAATTTCTAGCATACTCAATCCTTATTCTTTTGCAAAACCGAAATTTTCGATCACGAACGCCACCGCGTCCTCTTCGTGCGTCAAATCGCAGATATAATCCGCCTCCGCTTTCAAGCCCTCGTCCGCATTTTTCACTGCTACGCCCAAGCCCGCCGTGCGGATCATGGGCAGATCGTTGCTTTGATCGCCGATCCCGATCGTCTTTTCGATAGGCACTTTATAATGCCGCGCCAACGTTTCCAGCGCCGTTCCCTTGGAATATTTCGTGTTGACAATTTCTACCAAGTTTGCCGCGCTTTTCGTCAATGCACAGCCGTCGAAATCATGTTTGGACAGCGCCGCCATCACTCCTGCGTTATCTTGCGGCTCTACCATGCTCAAAATTTTGTACGAACACAGCCCCGTTTCTTTGACAAATAGCGAAATCGGCTTATCCAATACCCGCCTCGCCGTTGCTTTTACTGCATTTTCATAATACGCAAGGTGATGATCTTCCATATTTGCGTAATATTCCCACAAATCGTACACGTGGATATGCAAGCCGAGCTCTTCCATTTTTTCACAAGCTTTTAAGGTCGTTTCATGCGAAACTCTGCCCTCGGAAAGCACGTTTCCGCTCTCGATATCCAAGATAATCGCGCCCTGACAGCAACAGACCATGCCTTTTAAGCCCAGCTCTCGCGCGCGGTTTAATATCCCCGCAGGCATACGCCCCGTGGATATAGCGAACCTGCCACCCGCCGCCACGTATTTTTCAATGGCTTTTTTGTTTCTTTCGCTGATCGTGCCGTCCTTTTTCACGAGCGTTCCGTCAAAATCGGATACGATAAGCGGATAATTTATCTTCTGCATTTAAAGCTCTTCCTTGAAATAGGTGTAAATTTTTTTTGCGAGTTCTTCCCCGATCCCCTCAACCTGACAAAGGGCGGCTACGTCGGCGGAAATGATCTTGTCGATCGTGCCGAATTTTTCTAATAGCGCCATGCGTTTTTTCTTGCCAACCCCGTCGATTTCTTCCAAAACGGACGATAAGTTGCGTTTGGAATGTAACGAGCGGAAATAGGTGATCGCAAAACGGTGCGCCTCGTCGCGGATACGCTGTAACATTTTTAAAGCGTAATCGCGGTGATTGATACGGATACTCTCGTCGGAAAAAAGCGTAAACACTTCCTCTTCGCGTTCGGCAAGGGAAATAAGCTCGATATCCGTTATGTCGAACTCGTCAAAGACTTCTTTCACCGCGGAAAGCTGCCCTTTACCGCCGTCGATGATGATAAGATCGGGTTTTGGAAAGCGTTCTTCCTCGTCCGTGCCGAGCTTTGCAAGGCGACGGCGCATCATTTCTTGATGGGACGCGTAATCGTTCGCCCCCTCCACCGTTTTGATCTTAAAGCGGCGATAACTGCTCTTGTCCGCCTCGCCGTCGATAAACACGACCATAGAACCGACCTTGTCCACGCCGCTGATGTTGGAAATATCGTAACATTCCATACGCTTTGGATATTTCTTCAAACCGAGAATATCCTTTAAACGTTCGCAGGCGTTTTTCGTCATGTCGTCCTTGTGTTTGATCTTGTCCACGGCTTTGGAAAGATAATCGGCGGCGTTTTTTTCCGCCATATCCAAAAGCTGTTTTTTGACCCCCTGTTTGGGAAAAACAATTTCCACCTTTTTGTTGAAATGGGAACGGAAATATTCTTCGAGCAATCCCTTTTCGCAAAATTCCTGCACGATGATCTGATCGGGCAATTCGTGGTTGGAATAATACTGTATCAAAAACGCCGTGAGCGCATCCGATTCCGCAAACGAGCCGTCCTCCAAGGCAAAATTACTGCCGCCCTGCATAATGCCGCTACGCGTCACCAAAACGTTGACTGCCGAATAGATAAAGTTTGTCTTTAACGCCACAACGTCGGCGTTTAACGCGCGGTTTAAGGACGTGATACGCTTTAATTTCAGCTTGGAAAGCATTTGCAGCTTTTCACGGTATTCCATGGCAAGCTCAAATTCTTCGTTTTCGGCAAAAGCTAGCATTTTTTCCTGCAAAATCTCTTCCGCTTTTTCGTAATTTCCGTCCAAAAACGCCAAGGTTTCCTTAACCCGCTCGGCATATTCTTCACGAGTGCACAAGTGCGCGCACGGGGCTTTGCAACGTCCCAAATGATATTCAAGACAGGGCTTTTTTGGCTTTGCGCCGATCGCGGTCGAACAGGTGCGGACGTTATAAACCGAGCTGATGATTTCCAAAATATCCCCGCAACGCACGCCGCCCATAAACGGCCCGAAATATTTGCCGTCCTTTTTGAGCTTTCGTGTGATAGACACGCGCGGAAATTCTTCCCTTGTGTGCACGTGGATATACGGGTACGTCTTGTCGTCTTTTAAAAGAATATTGTACTTGGGCTTGTACTTTTTGATGAGGTTGTTTTCAAGGGCGAGCGCGTCGATCTCCGTCTGGGTGATGATATAATAAAAATCGGCGATATTTTCCACCATTGCCGCTACCTTTTCGGGTTTTGCGGAAGAATGGAAATATTGCCGCACGCGGTTTTTCAGCACGCGCGCCTTTCCGACGTAAATCACGATACCGTCCTTGTCCAGCATGATATACACGCCCGGACTTTCGGGTAAAAGATTGAGTTTTTCTTTCAATTCGCCCATATATTTTATTATATACCAAAATCAAAGATTTTGCAAGAGAATATACGAAAAATATCCCCTTAACAGCCTAAAAACTCTATTCCTTTCAAAATAACGTCGTTGACTGCATCGTTTGTCAGGCTGTAAAAGACGATTTTACCCTGCCGAACGCTCTTGACCATGCCCGCGCTCTTTAAAAAACGGAGCTGATGGGACACGGTCGTTTGGTTGATTTGTAAAATGCGGGAAAGGTCGGTAACGCAAAGCTCGCTGATCGCCAGCGCCGTCAAAATTTTCACCCGCGTATAATCGGCAAAGACCGAAAAAAAGCACACAACGCCTTCGAGAATTTCCCCTTGCGGAACGTAATCCTCGATCAGGCTTTGCGTGCGTTTGTCTAATAAAAGCAGTTGTTGCATAAAAATACCCCCTACGGTTTCGTTGAGAATATTTTAACGTATGCGCATGTGTGCTTTCTGGTTTATTTTGTCCTTTTCCCGTTTATTTTGTCATAAATTACGAAATTTTCTTTACTTCGTAACCCGCCTCCACGATCGCCGCCGTCAGCGTTTCATCTGCGACCGTTTCGCCAAGCTCTACCACCGCCGTTTTCTTTTTCAGGTTCACGTCCACCGCCGTTACGCCGTTTACGCCCTGCAACGCTTTCGTTACGTGCGCCACGCAATGCTGACACATCATGCCTTCAATCTTCAATGTCTTTTTCATGCTATTCTCCTTTTCAACGTTTTCTTTTTTCTTTCCAAAACGGGTCAAACGCAGAGCGTTTGAAACCACGAACAGCGAGCTCATACACATTGCCGCCGCGCCCATCCAAGGCTTTAAGGATATATGCGCAAACGCGAACACACCCGCCGCGAGCGGTATCGCCACACAGTTATAAAAGAACGCCCAAAACAGGTTCTGTTTGATATTGCGCACCGTTTTTTGGCTGAGCTCGATCGCCGTATTAACAAGGCGCAGATCCCCGCGAGAAAGCACGATATCCGCCGCGTCCATGGCGATATCCGTTCCGTTGCCCATGGCGATCCCAACGTCCGCCTCTTTTAACGCGGGGCTGTCGTTGATCCCGTCGCCGACCATCGCCGCAAAACCGCCCACTGCGCGCACGCGCTGTACTGCTTTTGCCTTATCCTCGGGCAGAGCCTCGGCAAAATAATCATCGATGCCCACTTCTTCCGCGATCGCTTTCGCTACGTTTTCATTATCCCCCGTGAGCATGCCCACGCGGATCTTTTTTTCTTTTAATTGTGCCACGGCGAACGCACTTTCCGTCTTTAAGGTGTCCGCAACAGCAAACACCGCAAGGATCTCCTCGCCGTCCGATAAAAACACCGCCGTTTTGCCTTGCTTGGAATAGTCCTTTTCCAAAGCGTAGCTCTTCTTTTCTTCCGCGCCGTTTAACAACCGACGGTTGCCAAGATAATAGGTTTTGCCCTGATAAACGCCCTTTGCGCCCTTGCCCGTTTCGTATAAATACTCCTCTATCGCAACGCTATTTTCGTTACTTTGCGCCGTTGCGTAAGTGTTAATACATTCAGCTATCGGGTGGTTGGAATGGCTTTCAATCGCCGCAGAAAGCCCCAAAACAAAGGCTTTTTCGCCTGAAAAACATTCAAAATCGGTTACCGTGGGTTGCCCTACCGTTAGCGTAGCCGTTTTATCCAGCAGCACGCAATTGATATTTTTCGCCTTTTGCAGCGCCTCGGCGTCCTTGTATAAAATGCCGAGCGACATGCCCCGTCCCGTCGCCGCCATTACCGCCACGGGCGTTGCCAAACCAAGAGAACAGGGACAGGAAATCACCAGAACGCAAATCGCATAGTTTGCCGCTCTTGCGACATTATGATCGGTGATAAAAAACCAAATCAGGAAGGTTGCAACCGCGACCAAAGTGACCGCAGGCACGAACACCGCCGCAATTTTGTCGGCAATCTTTTGCAAGGGGGCTTTGCTTGCGCCCGCCTCTTTTACCATTTTTACGATCTGCGAAAGGGTAGTGTCTGCGCCAACCTTTTCCGCCAAAACCTTGATATAGCCGCTTTTGACAATGTCCGCGCCCGTCACCGTATCCCCCTCGGAAACCTCGATCGGCATGCTTTCGCCCGTGATCGCCGCGCGATCGACAAAGCCGTGTCCGTCGATAATTTTACCGTCCACGGGGATATATTCACCCTGCTTTACAAGCAACACGTCCCCCGCCGTTATCTCGGAAAAGGGAATTTTTTGTTCCGCGCCGTTACGCTCTACCGTCACGGTGTTCGGCATCAGTTTGATGAGTTTTTCGATCTCGTCGCCCGTCTTGTGCTTGGATTTCTCTTCCAACCATTTACCAAGAGTAACGAGCGCCAAAATCATCGCCGCCGACTCGTAGAAAAAATGCACGTGTCCGTGGATTTTGCCCATAAAGAGCAACACGGTGTACCCCACGCTGTACAGATAGGATATCCCCGAGCCCATCGCAACGAGGGTGTCCATATTCGGAACGCGTTTGAAAAGCGCCTTGATACCGCTGGTGAAAAACTTGAAATCGATTGCGATAACGGCAAATGCCAAAGCTGCCTGTATGATCGCGCTGACCTTCAACGGCGGTTGGGGTAAACTTATCATGCCGCCCATCGAAAAATACATGAGCGGAATTAAAAACAAAATCGACAACAAAAACCGCCGTTTGAGCTTATTCGGTTGCGGTTTTTCCGCCGATAACGCGTTTTCGTTATACTCCGTCGCGCCGTACCCAAGGTCAACGACGGCGTTTATAATATCGTTACGGGTCAGCCTGTTTTCGTCGTATTCTACGACCATGCTTTCGCCCATTAGGGAAACCTCGGCGCGCGTCACGCCGTCCAAACGGCAAACGGTGCGCTCTATCCCCGCAGAGCAAGCCGAGCAGGTCATGCCCGTCACGGAAAATTTTTCTTTCATAGTCCTTTCTCCTTGTAAAAAGTATACCACGTCGCACGGATTTTGTCAAGCAAATCAAGGAATTAACCAAGGTTAATTATTCGATATATCGTTCTTTTTTTGAAACGCAAAAAGACGGGTGCTTAAAAGCTACCCGTCTGATTTTGCTACAATAGACGAATTGATTTAGTCTTTCTTTTCTTCCTTGGGAGCAACAACTTCTACGCCGTTGTAGTAGCCGCAGTTCTTGCAAACCTTGTGGGATTCTTTGTATTCGTGGCAATGAGGGCATTCTACGAGCGTAGCTGCCGTTGCCTTGTAGTTTGCAAATCTCTTGTTCGTTCTGCTCTTGGATTGTTTATTCTTAGGTACTGCCATGTTAAAACACCTCTCGTTATTATTCTTTCATTTTTTAATCGGTTTCGCCGTTATAAGAAATCGTTTCGCAATCCTCGCCGCAGGAAAGGACGTAGGGCATGCTTGCCATGATCGCGTCTTCCACCGCCTGCGCAATGTTCACAAAGCCGTTCGTATAGCCGTAATCCTCGTAATCCTTGCGGTTTTCAAAGTAGGCGTCCAGTTCCCCTTCCACCTGCATCTTCGTTTCCTTTAAACATCTGGAACACTGCCCTTCCAAGACATAAGAAACGCTGCCGCGGATTTCCAAGGAATTGTCCTCGTACAACTCGTAATCAAAAACGATTTTGACGGGAGCTGCAAATTTCACAAACGGAATCTCTATGAAAGTTTCGGGCGCGGAATATTCAAATTCCATTCTTCCCTCGTACTTTTTTTGTGCGTTAAGTTTTCTTATATCAATAAGCATCTTAAAACCGACTAAACAAGTATAGTATATTTAAAAAACTTTGTCAACTTTTTTTCGTGACATTTTTGGGAAAATTTATAATAATTCTACGGTTTCTCGCGCAATTACCACTTCTTCGTTGGTCGGAATGATCAAAACTTTTACTTTCGAGCCCTCGCCCGTGATATCGCGGATCGCTCCGTTGTTCTTTTCTTGGTTCTTTTCCTTGTCGATCGACAAGCCGATATAGTCCATGTTTTCGCAGATCGCCTCGCGCACGCAAGGAGTGTTTTCCCCAACGCCCGCCGTAAAGACGATACAATCCACGCCGTTCATCGCCGCCGCATACGCCCCTACGTATTTTTTGCAGGAATACGCAAACATATCCAGCGCAAGCTTTGCGCGTTTATTTCCCTTGTCGGCTGCCGCCGTCAGATCGCGGAAGTCGCTGGAAACGCCCGAAACGCCCGCCATACCGCTCTTTTTGTTAAGATAATTGAGCGCTTGCGCAATCGTCAAATTTTCTTTCTGTGCCAGATATTCCACCACAGCGGGGTCGATATCGCCGCTACGCGTACCCATAGGCACGCCCGCCAAAGGGGTAAAGCCCATGGACGTATCTACGCTCTTGCCGCCGTTGACCGCCGTAATCGACGAGCCGTTGCCAAGGTGGCAGGTGACGATTTTGAGTTCTGCGGGCTTTTTGCCAAGGTATTTTGCCGCCTCTTGCGAAACAAATTTATGGCTCGTGCCGTGGAAACCGTAACGACGGATAGAATATTTTTCATAGTCTGCGTAATCGATCGCGTACATATACGCGTAATCGGGCATCGTGAAATGGAAACTGGTATCGAATACGAACGCCATAGGCGTTTTGGGCATTGCCGCGCGGCAAGCCTTTACGCCGATGATCGCCGCGGGGTTATGCAAAGGCGCAAGATCGCAAAGCTCTTCCATCTTCGCGATGCTTTCGTCGGTTACGAGCGTAGGCGCTTTGAAAACCTCGCCCGAAGCCACCGCTCTGTGCCCTACCGCGTCGATATCGTTCATCGACGAGATCACGCCGATTTTTTCGTCGGTGAGCGCGTCTAAAACAAGCGCAACGGCTACGTTATGATCGGGCATAGCCTTTTCGATGACCGTTTCCGCGCCCTTTGCTTTGTGCGTAAGTTTCGAGCCGTCAATACCGATACGTTCGCAAGTACCTTTTGCGATCACGTTTTCGGTTTCCATGTCGATAAGCTGATATTTGAGGGAAGAACTCCCCGAATTGATAACCAAAACCTTCATATTTTCACCTATTTATGTAATTAAAGCTGCGTTTGCAACGCCGTAATCGCCACCGCCGCAACGATATCTTCCGATTTACAGCCGCGGGAAAGGTCGTTCATGGGTTTTGCAAAGCCTTGACAGATCGGACCTACCGCCATAAAACCGCCCAGTCTTTCCGCAATTTTATAGCCGATATTTGCCGATTGCAATTCGGGGAAGATAAACACGTTTGCGTGCCCCGCCACGTCCGAATTAGGCGCTTTTAAAGCCGCAACCGAGGGTACGATCGCCGCGTCGAACTGCAATTCACCGTCGAGTTTAAGCTCGGGCGCTTTTTCCTTTGCAATTTTTACCGCCTCGGAAACGAGGGTAACGTTGTCGTGTTTTGCGCTGCCGAGCGTCGAGAACGAAAGCATCGCTACTTTCGGATCAAGCCCCGCGATCGCCTTTGCCGAATTTGCCGTCGCGATAGCGCATTCCGCCAAGCCCTCGCTGGTATACGTGGGATTCAAACCGCAGTCCGCGAAGAAGATCATGCCGTCGGGGCAGTACTGGTTGCCCTGCTCGGGACAAATCATAAGGTTAAAGCTGGATACGGACGAAACGCCTTTCGCCGTTTTGATGATCTGCAACCCGGGACGAAGAGTATTTGCCGTCGAGTGGCAAGCACCCGAAACCAAACCGTCTACGTCGCCCATTTTCAGCATCATTGCACCGAAATACGTGCCGTCGGACAAGAGCTTTGCCGCCTGATCGGGCGTCATGCCTTTGGACGCACGGAGTTCGCAAAGCTTTGCGTTATATTCGGGCAATTTTTCGCTGGTGAGCGGATCGACGATCACAACGCCCGTCAGATCCACGTCGGGATTTTTCGCCTTGATATCCTGTTCGTTGCCGAGCAAAACGATCTTTGCCACGCCCTCTTTCGTTGCGTCAGCCGCCGCTTTTACCACGCGGCTGTCCTCACCCTCGCAAAGCACGATGGTTTTTTGCAACGCTTTTGCTTTCATTTTGATTTCATCAAGAATATTTCTCATAATTTGTCTCCTTGAAACGTGAAACGCTTTATTTATTTTTATTTTTCGTGTATAATATAGACAAGCGAGATAACAAGCTACGCTTGTCCGTCCTTTTTATTATAGCACACATTTTTTTTAAAGTAAAGGGAATAGAAAGAAATAAAATGAAAATTTGCGGGATAATTTGCGAATATAACCCTTTCCACAACGGGCATCTTTATCAGCTCCGCGAGGCGAAACGCCTTTCGGGGGCAGACGCCATTGTGTGCGTAATGAGCGGGAATTTCGTTCAACGCGGCGAGGCGGCGATTTTAGATAAATATACGCGCGCAAAACACGCCGTTTTGGCGGGCGCGGACGTTGTGATTGAGCTCCCTACCCCCTTTGCAACCGCTAATGCGGAGCTGTTTGCCAAGGGCGCTGTTGCGTTGCTTTCGTCTATCCCTGCCGTCGATACCCTTTGTTTCGGCGCGGAAAAAGCCGATAAGCTGGCGTTTATCTCGGCGGCAAGATATTTAAACGACGAGCCGAAAGAAGTATCGGACAAAATTAAAGCCGCCGTGGCGGGCGGCGTGAGCTATGCAAAAGCGCGTGCTCAGGCATGGGCGGGCTTTATCCCGATGGAAATGCTCTCTTCCCCCAACAATATTTTGGGCTTGGAATATACGAAAGCGTTGCTTTCCATAGGCGCGGATATTTCCATTTTGCCGATTGAACGCGTGGGGGCAGGTTACAACGACGGAGAATTGCAAGAGCATTATTCTTCTGCGACCGCAATCCGCGGCGCAATTGAAAAGGGCGAAGATTTTTCGGGCAATCTACCCGATTTTGTGGCAAAGGATTTGCCAAAAGTCTTGGAAAACAAGCTCGACGCGTTGGAAAAATATGCAATTTTATCCAAATCAACGGACGAGATCAAACGGGTGTGCGATTGCACAGAAGGTTTGGAAAACGCCTTAAAAAAGGCGGCAAAACTCCCTGAAAGCCTTGTTGCAACGCTGACCTCGGCGCGGTACACCTCGTCGCGCATACGCCGTATCGCCCTGCAAAACCTTTTAAATATCGACGAAAATTTGATCAGGGAAAGTCTTTGTTCCCCTTTATATCTGCGCGTTTTGGCGGCAAAGAAAGAGCGCAGCGACGTATTATCCGCGCTCGGCGAATCCTCATACCCGATTATCGCGCGGGCGCACGACGAAAAGATTTTGGACGGCGCGGCAAAGCGGTGTTATGACGCGGACGTTTTCGCGGAAAAGACGTACGGATTGCTGTATAATTTCACGAAAGCAAAATCGATTTTCGTATGAAAAAATAAAAAAGTGCTTTTCGCGTAAAATTTTTTAAAAAACCGCGAAAAAACGCTTGCTTTTTTCTTTTTGATTAGGTATAATGATTAAGCTGTCGTTGAGAGAGCGCAACAAAATATGCTACTGTGGCTCAGTCGGTAGAGCAGCTGATTCGTAATCAGCAGGTCGCCGGTTCAAGTCCGGCCAGTAGCTCCAAAAATCGACAAGTTTCAACAAGAGACTTGTCGATTTTACTTATTACCTATTCACTCTTCACTCAAAAGTCTGTCGATTTTTGAAAGTAATAAGTAATAGTGAATAGTGAAAAAGTGCGGAAGAAATTATAAAGCGAAATTGATAAGCGTCGGTTCAAATCCTAGTGCTCAATTTCACATGGATATTTTTTGTGGGTTGGATATTTTCGTTATAATGAAAATTCGTTTGCAAGTGATAAATACTCCCCCGTCATGGCACACAGCTCATACCGCAGATCACCCACGAAAAGAATTTCCGCGCAATACTCTTCTATCCTTTTAGCATACCGTTGGCATACGGACGAAAAATCGGGATAACTTTCTGCGTATTCTTGCGAAAGATAGGAAAGCTGACGGCTCAGCGGCAATAAAATCCGTTTTACGCTTTCTTGCGTTGCACCGTCCTCTAACAAGCCGATTACACCGTCAAACACCCCCATATACTCGCGTAAAACCTCTAACGCCCCGACGTACACGGCGGCGTTTTTCTTTTCGCGATACGTTTTAAAATACAGCGCGTCCACGCCCGCGTATAAAAGCTGCGTATCTTCCCCATCCGTCAAATTTGCCTGCACCGCCAGCGCATCCTCTTCCTGTAAATACACCGACAAAACTACGTAATCTTTCCCGTTTTGCCGCAAGAGATACCCCGCTCCGCCCTCTAATTTGACAAACTCCGCCCCCACCTCTACGTTTGTTTCTTCGCGGACAAGATAAAAAAAGCCCGTTTTAATTTCCACCGATTTGGCACGGGATAAAAACAGCGCGTAGACAAAACAAAACACCGTAAAACACACCGCCGCAAGCCCTGCGACAAGCTTATATATCTTTCGATAAAAAAAATCCGCCGACATACCATATTGTATGCGACGGATTTTCCGTTATACCTTGATTTATTCCAAATACAAAACACATTCGCCCGCTTTCAGTGTTTTTTGTACGTCGATCACCCGTTGGTTGGACGACCCGCGGAATTTCAAACGAATATCCTTTAATTCCTCGATATACGCCCCATCCACCAGCACGTCGAAAAGGGAAATCAACGCTTTCGTTACTTCCGTATTCTTGTGCGTTTCTTTCAGCGTGCCGCTCTTTTCGTCCAAAACAAAGCCCGTATAACACCAAATCGTCTTGTTTGGATAGGTTTCACGCACTCGCTTGACAAAGGGATACAGCGCGGCTTGGTTTTGCGGTTCGAGCGGCTCGCCGCCGAGCAACGACAGCCCCGCAATATACCCCGAACCAAGCTCTTTGATGATTTGGTCTTGTGTTTCTTCCCCGAAATACTCGCCGTAGGAAAAATCCCACGCGATCTCGTTGAAACAGTTTTTACAGCGATGGGTACAGCCCGACACGAACAGGGAAATGCGCACCCCCTCTCCGTTAGCTATATCCGTCCATTTGATCGTTGCGTAATGCATTGCCGATTACAGATGCAGAACTCTGTCCTTGATTTCCTGCGTTCTGCCCTGATTCCAGTACTGCGTGCCGATGTAGCCGCAGGTGCGTCTTGCGACGTTCATCTTCGCCTGGTCGCGGTTGTGGCAATGAGGACATTCCCAAATCAGCTTGCCCGATTCGTCGGACTGGATCTGAATTTCGCCGTCGTAGCCGCATACTTGACAGTAGTCGCTCTTGGTGTTAAGCTCCGCGTACATGATATTTTCATAGATGAATTTCATAACGGAAAGCACTGCGGGGATATTATCCTGCATGTTGGGCACTTCCACGTACGAAATCGCGCCGCCGGGCGAAAGCTGCTGGAATTCGCTTTCAAATTTAAGCTTGGTAAACGCGTCGATTTCTTCGGTTACGTGCACGTGATAGCTGTTGGTGATATAGCTCTTGTCCGTAACACCGGGGATAATACCGAAACGCTTTTGCAAGCATTTCGAGAATTTATACGTCGTGCTTTCAAGCGGCGTGCCGTACAGCGAGAAATCGATATTTTCCTTTTCTTTCCAGCCCTGGCACTTATCGTTCATATATTTCATGACTTTAAGCGCAAACGGCTTGGATTCTTCGTCCGTGTGCGATTTGCCCGTCATGTGTTTTACACATTCGTACAAGCCCGCATACCCGAGCGAGATCGTCGAATAGCCGCCAAAGAGCAATTTGTCGATCGTTTCACCCTTTTTCAGACGCGCCAACGCACCGTACTGCCACAAAATGGGCGCAGCGTCCGAAAGCGTTCCCAAAAGACGGTTGTGTCTTTGCATCAGCGCGCGATAGCAAAGTTCTAATCTTTCGTCGAAGATTTCCCAGAACTTGTTCATATCTCTGCCCGAGGACAGCGCAACGTCTACAAGGTTGATGGTTACAACGCCCTGATTAAATCTGCCGTAATATTTCGGCTTGCCGTTTTCGTCTACGTACGGCGTTAAGAAACTTCTGCAACCCATACAGGTAAAGCAATGCCCTTCGCCGTTTTTATCTACCTTAAATTCGAGCATTTTCTTTTCGGAAATGTAATCGGGAACCATACGTTTCGCCGTACATTTTGCCGCAAGCTCGGTAAGATACCAATAGGGCTGTTCTTCGGAAATGTTATCCGGTTCAAGCACGTAAATCAGCTTGGGGAATGCGGGCGTAATCCAAACCCCTGCCTCGTTTTTAACCCCCTTGATACGCTGTTTCAGCGTTTCTTCGACAATCAGCGCGAGGTCTGCCTTTTCCTGCTCGTTGCGCGCCTCGTTCAAATACATGAACACGGTTACGAACGGCGCTTGACCGTTGGTCGTCAAAAGGGTCACGACCTGATACTGGATCGTCTGAATACCCCTTCTAATTTCGTCCAAAAGGCGTTTTTCCGCCATTTTATTGATATGTCCTTCGTCAAATACGCCGATCTGTGCAAATTCTTCCGCGACTTCCTTGCGGATCTTCTTTCTGCTGATATCTACGAAAGGCGCAAGGTGGGTGAGCGAAATACTCTGTCCGCCGTACTGGTTGGACGCTACCTGCGCGATAATCTGCGTTGCGATGTTGCAAGCCGTGGAAAAGCTGTGCGGTTTTTCAATGAGCGTGCCCGAAATAACCGTGCCGTTTTGGAGCATGTCCTCCAAGTTGACAAGGTCGCAATTGTGCATGTGCTGCGCGAAATAGTCCGCGTCGTGGAAATGGATCAAGCCCTGATCGTGCGCCGCAACGATATCGTCGGGCAACAAAATACGACGAGTAAGGTCCTTGGACACTTCCCCTGCCATATAGTCGCGCTGAACGCTGTTTACCGTGGGGTTTTTGTTGGAATTTTCCTGCTTGACCTCTTCGTTGTTACATTCGATAAGCGTCAAGATCTGCGCGTCCGTCGTGTTTACCTTACGAACGAGCGCACGGTTGTAACGGTACGTGATATATTTGCGCGCCAAAGCAAAGCAAAGGCTCGCCATTAAGCGGTTTTCCACCATATCTTGGATTTCTTCGACGTGCGGAGATCTGCCAAGGTTGGCACATTCCTCGGTTACCACGTCTACGATCGCGTTGAGCGCCCCCTCAGAAATACGATCACGTTCGTCCACTTCGCGGTTCGCCTTATGCAAAGCCTCCGCGATCTTTTCCTTATTAAATATTACTTCCTGCCCGCTTCTTTTGATGATTTTCATTTCTTTCATCTTCCTATACACCCCATACGTAAATTATACTTCTAACCCAAAATTGAACGTCTATCTCCTACAATATCTTGTGTTAAAAAACGATTTCTAAACACAATATATTGTGTGTTCACCAATTCGTGCTTTACTATTATACCATATCTTGTGGTAAAGTCAAGCGCGTGAACACAAAATATGGTATAGAAAAAACTTATGGATGATAACTTGAAAAAAATGAAAATCCCGCCATTTTTCGCCAAATTTCGATTTTAATCAAAAAAGAAGTATTGAAAAATACAATACCTTAACTTATTTTAATATTTTTTACCCCAAAAAAACGGCTTTTTGTATAGAAAAACGGGCTTTTTTCGCCCGCTTTCCGTCCTATAAAAAATTTCGTTTTATAAAGCCGTTTTTATTCGTTTTTCAAATTCCTCGACGGTCGGCGCGCTTAAAACCGCCGACAAAAGCGTTTCCGCGTCGTGCGTCATCAAATATTCATCCACGAGCGCGTTTCGCTTTTCCTCCTCCGCCGTCCACGTTCTTCTGTCCACGTGGATTTGCGTTCGATCGAGGGCGGGATAGATGCGCTTGTACGCCATTTTCTCGTTCAAGCGGATTTCGTGGTTGACAATGGGCGAAATTTCCGCCGCGATAATCTCGTCGAACGGATTGCCCGTCGCCGTCGTCGCCGTACCGATAATACTCAGCGAGCCGTTCTTCCCCACGCACCCTGCCGAGGCAAGATATCTTTTTATATATTGTAAAGTCTTGCTTTCCAAACCGCAAGGCAACGTTTTGCCGCCGATCGATTGTTCGGTATCGTTAAAGGCTTTGGCAAGCCCGTTGAAAGAATCGACAAGCAACACTACGTCTTTGCCGCTTGCCGCCAAGCGTTTGGCGCGGTTTAAGATAAATTCTGCAAGAAACACCTGTCTGTCCGCCTCGTCGTCGTAGGTCGTATAAATAAGATTATCCTCTTCGATAAAGCGCGCAAACTGACCGATTGCCTCGGGCGGCTGATCGATCAGCAACGCCAAAAAGGTCGTTTCGGGGTTTAACGTTCTTGCACCCTGCGCAAGCTCTTGCAAAAGACGGCTTTTTCCCGCTTTCGGGGGCGCAACGATACAGCAACGCTGACCCTTTCTAATCGGCGCAAGCCATTCTATATATTTACACGTATCAAAAGCCGCCTGCGCGCTATCGTACAAAGGCAACGCCTGCGTAGGCTCGCAGGGCAAGCCGTTTTCTCTGTTCTCGCGTTGGAAGGTCGCAACCGATTCCCCGTTGATCTCCGTGACCGTCGAAAGAATAAACGCCGTCTGACCTTGCGCCGCCTCGCCGCATACTACGTCCCCGTCTAAAAGAGCGTACCGCGCCACGATCTCCGCATGCATCACTACGCTTTCGCCGTTGTCTTTGCCGTCGAGCGGCAACAGATAATACACGCCGTCGATCTGCTGCAATTGACCCGTTTTGGTAAGAAAAACCGTACCGTCTTGCCGCAATTTGTATTCCGATTCTTCCACCGTAAGACGGTTGGGATTTTGCAGCATTTTTTGGTATTCGCTGTAAACATCAAAGGTATCGGCAGGCAAAACGACCTGAAATACGTCTTCGTAAATCTGCTTGATACGTTCGGGAATCTGCGAATCGACATTGTCGTTGAGCACGGGCGCGCCGCGTTTGGTATACGTTGGCTCTAAGCGTCCCGAAAGAACCCCCACAATATCCTCAATTAACGCGTCTTTATTTTTTGCCGTCGAACGGTTCACCCCGATCGATCTGCCGTAAGCACGTAATTTTTCAAGGCTTTTGCTACGCAAATAATGCTTGCACGCGTATTGAAAAGTCAATTCTTTCTTATCTTCCGTCACGATTTTGCTCTCTCCAAATAGATAATTTTTTCACCGTTTTCCAAATCGGTTTGCTCGATCACGATTTCCCCCGACAGCACGCGTTGTATCTCTTCTTCGTTATACAGAGCCAAGAACGGCTCTGCGGAAGTAATATCCAGCTTGCCGTCCGTCGGCTTATAATGCATCGGTATCAGTTTTTTCGGGCAAATCCCGTCCGCGTACGCCTTTGCACCCACGGCGTCCACCGTGTACGTGCCCCCAACGGGCACAAGCAAAACGTCCACGTCGCCGATCGCACGGAGCAGTTCCGCACGGCACGGCTCGCCAAGGTCGCCCAAATGACAAACGGTAATTCCGTCCATTTTGATTTTGAAAATGGTATTCCCGCCGCGCAAAGCGCCCTGTTTTTCGTCGTGCCAGCTGTCAACGCCCGTGATTTTTATACCGTTAAAGCAGTATTCGCCCGCCTTAGCAATCACAACGCCGTTTTGTACCGCTTGCGTATAATTGTGATCGAAATGTCCGTGACTGACCGTCACGATATCCGCCCACAAGCCCGACGGCAATTCATACCCAACCTTAGTGTATGGGTCGGTCACCACGCACGTACCGTCTTTTGCCGTCAACTGAAAACAAGAATGCCCCAAATAAAGAATTTTCATACTTTTCCCCTTTCTTGCATTATCCTTTTGCGTTATTTTATCTTTGCGAGCAAGCGCAATTCCATCTCTTGTTTTTCCGTGCCGATAAGCAAATCGTAAGCCAGACGCGTCACCACGTAATTTTCTGCGATTTTGTATTCCACGGCATGCGTTTTTGTCAATATTTCGCCGTTGTTGCCGTTGATACCGATTGTACCTTTGGTCGTTTTTCCGCTTTCTAAAAACAGAGAAAGGGTATAATCCCCCTCGCGCACTATTTCCGCCTTTGCATCGTGCAACGACAGCTTTACGAGCGCGTTTTCCTCACGGTAAACAAGGTTTGCCGAGCGCGGAAATATATCCATTTCCCCCTCGCGGATAATTTCATTCCCTGTGCCGTCCGCTTTTGTGGAAATCATTACTTGACAAGCTTGCATAGTTTTTCCTTTCCCTCTTTTCTTTTTCGACAATTTTCGACACTATTATAACAAATATTCTTCAAAAAGTAAATATATTTTTAAATATTTTTCAAAAAAGAAAAAAGAACCGACGGTCGTTACACCGTCAGCTCTTTGTTTTCTTTTTACTACCCTGTCATACCGACCAAGTATTTTTTCTGTCATACCGACTGAGCGTAAGCGAATAGAGCGTATCTCTTTCTTCTGTCATACCGAGCGTAGGCGTTAGCCGTAGTCGAGCGTATCCCTTTTCTTTTTTAGATACACTCCACGCGGTCGTTCCACGCCCTTGATCGGTATGACAAACGCCTTATTCTTCGGTGGTATACACCCAAGGCGTAACCACGCCGTCTACGTACCGCCAATAATTGCCGTCGTACGCCGTACCGTCGCTGTTCAACGCAGGAGCGCTTTCACTGTAATAATACCGCGTTGCGCTCTTCAACGGTGTATTGTAAGAATCAACCGTCATTGCGGACCAATCTTCCGCCGTTCCCTTATAATATACTTTCGTCAAACTAATACACTCATAGAACGCCGACTCGTCGATACTTGTCACGCTATCAGGGATTACTACACTCGTTAAACTACTGCACTTATAGAACACCCAATCACCGATACTTGTCACGCCGTCAGGAATTACCACAATCGTCAAGTCTTCGCACCAAGAGAACGCAGAAGCACTGATACTTGTCACGCTATCAGAGATTACCACACTCATCAAGCTACTGCATCCAGTGAAAGCACTCGTACCAATGCTCGTCACGCTGTCAGGGATTACCACACTCGTCAAACTACTGCATGCAGTGAAAGCACTATCCCCAATACTCGTCACGCTGTCAGGGATTACGATTTCCGTCAAACCACTGCAAGAATAAAATGCAGAATTACCAATACTTGCCACGCTGTTGCCGATTAGCAAACTTGTCAAACTACTGCAACCATGGAACGCACTCGTACCAATACTTGTCACGCCGTTGCCAATTAGCACACTTGTCAAACTACTACAACTATGGAACGCACTTATACCAATGCTCGTCACGCTGTCGGGGATTACGATTTCCGTCAAACTACTACAACTATGGAACGCACCTATACCAATACTTTTTACAGGCAAGTTCTCATAAACGGGCGCAATTATTACTTTCGTTTCCGTCCCCTCATAATCCGTCACGGTAGCATACGTACCATCTTCCGATATTTCGTATACCAATCCTTCCGTGGGAATAACTTCTTCCACGGAAGAACTTTCTCTTGACAAACTTTCTTCACTAGACGAGCTATTACTTGCACTACTGCTTTCGCTCCCCTTACCACCGCCCAACAAACCGCACGCCGCAAAACCTGCCGTCAAACTCAGGCACACCAACGTCGCCAATACCTTTAACCATTTGCCTTTCATATAAACCTCCTGTAATAAATATCCCCGCGTGAAAACGCGGGGTATTTCATATGCGGGCGAAGCCCTATGCTACCAGCCACCCTCTACAAGGGTATTGAGGTCTGCCATTTGCATATTACTCCTTGAACGGGCTATCTGGATAATCTATCCGTA
>JAFTQY010000004.1 GCA_017462505.1 Clostridia bacterium | reverse complement strand
ACTTCCTTAACCTTTGCAACAACTGCGGGCATACGGGTAGAACCGCCGACAAGAATAACCTTGTCGATATCGCTGTACGAAAGCCCTGCGTCGCGCATAGCCGCTTTCATGGGCGCAACCGTTCTTTCAAGAAGGTCTGCCGTCATCGCCTCGAATTTTTGCTTCGTGATGGTGATTTCAAGGTGTTGAGGGCCTTCCGCACTCATGGAAATGAAGGGAAGGTTGACCGTCGTCGAGGACATACCCGAAAGCTCGATCTTCGCCTTTTCTGCCGCTTCCTTCAAACGCTGCATCGCCATCTTGTCTTTGGAAAGGTCGATTGCATGGGATTTCTTGAACTCGCTAACGAGGTATTCGATGATTTTATCGTCCCAGTCGTCGCCGCCGAGCCTGGTGTCGCCGTTCGTTGCAAGAACTTCAAACACGCCGTCGGAAATTTCAAGAATGGAAACGTCGAACGTACCGCCGCCGAGGTCGTAGATCATGACCTTGCCGCCCTTGTCTTTATCCAAACCGTACGCAAGCGCCGCCGCCGTAGGCTCGTTGATGATACGAAGAACGTTAAGACCTGCGATCTTACCTGCGTCTTTGGTTGCCTGACGCTGGCTATCCGAGAAGTACGCGGGGCAGGTGATAACCGCTTCGGTTACCGTCTGCCCAAGGTACGCCTCTGCGTCCGCTTTCAATTTCGCAAGGGTCATTGCAGAGATTTCCTGCGGGGAATAGCCCTTGCCGTCGATATTTACTTTATAATCCGAACCCATGTGGCGTTTGATCGAAATGATCGTCTTGTCGGGGTTCGCAACCGCCTGACGTTTTGCCGCCTGACCGACCACGCGCGATCCGTCTTTTTGGAAAGATACGACGGACGGGGTCGTTCTAGAACCTTCTGCGTTTGCGATAACGACGGGCTCGCCGCCTTCCATAACCGCCACGCACGAATTGGTAGTACCAAGGTCGATACCAATAACTTTACCTGCCATAATTACACTCCTTCGCCGCCTGTTTTGCGGCTTGCCTTTTTATTTACAATTATATGTAACCAAACAAAATCGACGTTAAACAAAAAAACAAAAATTTTTTTAGGAGATTTTTTTGACATAAAAAACGGCTCTGCGATTTTACCCGCAGAGCCGTTTTTTTATTGCAATTCTTCTTTTAAATACACGCTGTCGTTTTCGGTGATTTCCCGTATCACACGGCAGGGATTACCCGCCGCAAACACGCCCGCGGGAATATCCTTTATCACTACGCTGCCTGCGCCGATCACGCTATTTGCCCCGATCGTCACGCCGCCGCATACCGTCACGCCCGAGGCAAGCCACACGCCATCGCCGATCACGATCGGTTTTGCGTATTCGATATCGTACGGCGTACCGTCCTGCTTAAACCGAATTTTCCGCTCCTTGGTAAGCAACGGATGCACGGGCGGCACAAGCTGACAGTTCGGTCCGATAAACACCTCGTCGCCCAACGTTACGGGCGCGCAATCCAGCACCGTCAAATTGAAGTTTGCATAGCAGTTTTCACCCGTGGAAAAATTAACGCCGTAGTCAAATTGCACAGGTCCTTGCAAATACGTGCCCTTGCCAAGGTTGGGACAAAGTTCTTTCAATATCGCCGCGCGTTTTTCCACTTCGTCCTCGTAGGTATCGTTGTAATCCTTGCTCAGCTTATGCGCCTTACAACGCATTTTTGCAAGCTCCTTTTCGGACGTATCGTACAATTTTCCCACGCTCATTTTTTCAAATTCCGTCATATTTGCTCCTGTTCGTTTAAATATCCAGCGTTTGGATATACGCCGCTAACGCCTCGCCCCACGTCTTTTGCGCCAAGTTGTTGGGGTGACCGTTCGCTCCGTATTGGTTTGCCTCAAATGCAAAGGGATTATACACGATCTTTTCGTCGTCCAGCGCGTCCACCGCCGATTGAATGCCGTTATTGACGACTACGTTTTTCCCCATCATGCCATACAGACAAATAATATATGCCTCGGGATGTTTCTCGCGAATATCGCTCAAAAAATCCATATAATCGATCGGGAATAAGAACTCATACGAAGAATTGCCGCCCGCGTCCGTAATATAAGACGCCTCGTTTGTGCCCAAATTCACCACGACCACGTCCGCGTCAAAATCAAATGCGTACGCAGTTTTGTTCGTATTCGAGATCTGGTTGTACAACGTCGTCATATTGAGGTTGGAGCACCAGTAATACGCCTTAGCGCAAATACCGCTCCACGCCACAATCGAATAATCGGCGTTCAGCTCGCGTGCCGCAAGATAGGCATAGGTCTTGGAACAGTCGGAATTTTCCACGGTGTACCCATCGCCGGACGAGCCGTACAAGCCGTAACCTGCGGTGATCGAATCGCCGATAAATTCTATCTTTAAATCGGATTTTTCGGGCGCAACGAAGAATTTATCCGCTGCAAAGGAAAGGACGTCCCATTGCGCCGTCTGTTCTTCCGTCGCCTTGACGATACGCACGACGTGACAGCCTTCCGTCAAGCCGCTGGCTACCGTGTATTCTTTCGTGCCGACGTCAACGTCCATTTTTTCGCCCGATGCATCGCCGTCCACGAATACGCGCATTTTACTCTTCCCGCTTGAACAGATCGTCACTTTCAACGAACCGCCGACGATCCCGACCTCCACACCGTTTGCCGCGTGATCCAAATTCAACCCGTCGGCTGTAACGTAGCTCCGTCCGTAAATATTGATATACTCTTCGCCAAACGAATTGACGTTTTCCGCCGCCGTTTCCGCAAACACCGTTACTTCCACCGCCGCCGACACGTCCTCATAGGTCGCCGTAACCGTCGTTTTGCCGTTTCCTACCCCCGTGATCACGCCGTTTTCCACCGTCGCCACCGCAGGGTCAGACGATTGCCACAAAACCGCCGCGTCCGTAACCTCGCTCAAACCGAAATAGACCGTAGCCGATACCTGTTTCGTATCGCCGACAAGCAAGCTTACGCTTTCGTCCGAAAGGGTCAAACGGTTTTCGCGCATCGTCACGTTGATCGTCGCCTTGACGGTTTTCGTGCCGCAGGCAACGGTGATATAGGCTCTGCCGCCCGATACGCCCGTCACCACGCCGTCCGCGCTCACCGCCGCGATTGCGGGGTCGCTCGACGTAAAGGACAACAACGACACGTCCTCCGCCTCGCCGTCCACTTTAAAATCAAGCTCCAACGCCGCGGTTTGCCCGTTTTCGATATTGTATACCTTTTTGGTCAACCGCAAAGTGACCTTGCTTTCGTCGATCGACGTTTCCACGGAAGAACCGCTCCCGCCCGACGACCCGCCGCAGGAAACCGCCGTAACCGTTCCAACACCCAAGGTCAAAAGCGCCAGCAAACAACACAGAAATTTTCTCATATTTTCCTTTCCCTATCTTGCTCGTTTAGATATCCAACGTGCGAATATACGCCGCCAGATCCGCTCCCCACGTCTTTTGCGCAAGCGCGCAGGGTTGGTTGATCGCGCCGTTATTGTCTTGTTTGATTTCAAAAGGATTATACACGATCTTT
>JAFTQY010000054.1 GCA_017462505.1 Clostridia bacterium | reverse complement strand
CGTTGACGAGATCTTCCACCGCCTTGATCTGCTCCGCCGTCATGGGCTGGGGCAGGTTAAAGTCGAAACGCAATCTTTCCTCGGTAATGTTCGAGCCCTTTTGGTTGACCTCGGGCGAGCATACCTTTTTAAGCGCCGCGTGCAACAAATGGGTCGCCGTGTGCAGAGCCGTCGTCGCCTCTTTATGATCGGCAAGACCGCAGGCAAATTTCTGTTCGCTGCCCGCCTTGCTCTTGTTTTGGTGTTCCTCAAACGCCGCCTTGTAGCCGTCGATATCCACGGCAAAGCCGCGCTCTTTCGCCATTTCGTCCGTGATCTCTACGGGGAAACCGTAGGTGTCGTACAAATGGAACGCCTGCTTGCCGCCGATAACCTTTTCGGGCACGTACGCGGGGTCTTTTTGGGACATAAACGCGTTCTTTCTTTCGATACCGTTTATGCACTTTTCAAATTCTTTCAAGCCCTGTTGCAAGGTCTTGGTGAATTTCGTTTCTTCCTTGATAAGCTCTTCTGCGATCTTTTCGCGGTTGATATTCAGTTCGGGATAAACGTCCTTGTAATATTCGATAAACGCCGCGGAGATCTTCGCAAGACTGCCCTCGGGCAGGTTGATCTTTCTGCCGTAGCGCACCGCGCGACGGATAATTCTGCGCAGGATATACCCCTGGTCGGTGTTCGAGGGCACAATGCCCTTTTCGTCGCCGAGTATAAAGGTCGCCGTACGGCAATGATCGAGAAGAACGTGGAACGATTTGGTCGTTTCCTCGTCCTCGCCGTAGGTCTTGCCCGTCAGCTCTTCAATCGTCTTAATCGCGTTTTCAAAAATGTCCGTTTCGTATACACTGGATTTGCCGTTGAGAACGCACAAAGCGCGCTCTAAGCCCATACCCGTATCCACGTTCTTTTGCGAAAGCTCGACAAAGCTGCCGTCCGCTTGCTTGTTAAAGCGCATGAAAACGTCGTTCCAAATTTCAAGGAACGCGCCGCAGTTGCAATCGGGGTTGCAGGTCGGCGAGCACTTGGGCTTGCGAATGACGAACATTTCGGTATCCGTACCGCAAGGGCCTGTCAAGCCCGCAGGTCCCCACCAGTTGTTTTCGCGGGGCATGTAATAGATATTTTCCTTTTTGATGCCTGCCTTTTCCCACAGAGCCGCCGCCTCGTCGTCGCGAGGGATCGTATCGTCGCCGCCGAATACGGTCACCGCAATTTTATCCGAGGGGATACCGAGGTATTTTTCGCCCGTCAAAAATTCGTAGCTCCAAGGGATCATTTCTTCCTTGAAATAATCGCCGAGCGACCAGTTGCCGAGCATTTCAAAGAACGTACAATGGCGTTCGTCGCCCACGTCGTCGATATCGCCCGTACGCACGCATTTTTGCACGTCGGTAAGGCGAGTACCCGCAGGGTGCTTTTCGCCCAAAAGATAGGGCACGAGGGGGTGCATACCCGCCGTCGTGAACAGCACGGTAGGGTCGTTTTCGGGGATCAAAGACGCCGAGGGGATAACTTTGTGCCCACGGTCCTTGAAGAAGTTCAGATACATTTCACGTAAGGATTGTCCAGTATAGTTTTTCATAATTTTTCCTTGTCCGTTTTCGGATTTATTTTAAGGCGATGGCGCAACAAGCGGTTGATTAGCTTTTGCGGTCTGCCGTAGGAAAACGCAAGGCAAGACAAGCAGAATGCAAAGGCGCGTACCCGCTGTGGTACGAAACCGCGCGTTATGCGCTGTATTGCGTAGCGTTTTGTAGGCAGAAATCAACCGAATGTTGGGACAGAGCCTATTTTAATTCTTTTACATTATAAATGTAAAACGGAGCTTTTGTCAAGCGATAGGCGCGGTATCGCTGAAAATTTTTTGCAAGTTTGTCATCGCGCGTTTTTTACGAGATTACTTCGTCGCGTTGCTCCTCGTAATGACACAACGCCGTCATTGCGAGGCGTATCTATGCGCCGCGGCAATCTCACAACGGCAAAAAGAACCGACGGTTTTTACGCCGTCAGCCCTTTTTGGTTTTATTCTTCTTTCGTATACGTCCAAATGACGATTTCGCCGTTTTCACCGTATTTCCAAAAATCGCCGTCGTACGCCGTGCCGTCCTCATTTAACATAGGCTCGGTTTCTCTGTACCAATACACGGGACAGCCGTCTGGATTCCAATCCGCAGCCCACGTAGTCGGCTGACTTTCCATCGCACAGTAAATCGTTAAATTCGTACACCCGTAGAACGCATATTCACCGATACTCTCTACGTTGTCAGGGATCACAATTTCCGTTAAGCTACTACAAGCGGCAAAGGCGTAATTACCAATACTCTCTACGCTGTCGGGGATGATGATTTTTGTCAAGCTACTACAACAATCAAAGGCAGCCTCCCCTATACTCTTTATGGTGTCGGAGAGTACAATCTCCGTCAAGCTACTGCTACCCAAAAAAGCGCCGGCATCGATGGTTTCGCCACTTGTAATCGTTACTGTTTTCAAGGTCTGTAATTCTCGTATAAACGGAATTATAGAGGTGGGGCAATTGATATTCGTCAACGTTTCACAGAGTTCAAACGCATAATTATCAACGTCCTCTACGTTTCCTACCGTCACGCTTGTCACGCTACTTGACATAAAAATATTGCCGCCTATGCTGTTAACAGAATCAGGAATTACGACTTCTGCCAACGCTTTGCAATAAGCAAACACGCAGTCTCCAATACTCTCTACCCCATCGGCAATGGTAACTTTCGTTAAGCTTGTGCAATTATAAAAAGCGCTATTGCCTATACTCTTTACGGTATCGGGAATTTCAACTTCCGTCAATTGCTCACAATTATAAAAAGCGCTTTCTTTAATACCCCATACTATATATTCTTCATCAAACCACTTGATTTCTGCGGGAAACTTTGCCGTCTTTATATTTTTCGCTTGCTTGACCACCGTCGCCGCTCTACCTTTCACGGCATAACGAATATTGTCAATATATCGATAAATATATCCATCATCCGCTACGTTATTAAGGATGCAATTCCATACTACGGGGTTAAGCTCGTTCCAACTGTTATTCCACCCGCTGGGTTTGCTGTTCGCCTCGCAATAAATCGTCAAGGGTAACCCTAACTCAAATACAATCCCTGTTATTTTGGTTACGCTTTCAGGGATTACAATGCTCGTTAAGCTACTGCAACCGAAAAATGCACGCTCCGCAATACTCTCTACCCCGTCGCCGATCATTACCCCCCACAGATTGCAACAGCCGTAAAACGCTTCACGACCGATGCTGGTCACCGTATCGGGAATAATGATTTCCTGCAAACTGGTGCAATCGTAAAAAATACACGCGGGAATTTCGGTTACGCTTTCAGGAATATTCATTCTTTCCAAATTACTGCAACCGTAAAACGCATACTCCCCGATTTGTATTATACTGCTGGGCAATACGAGTTCTTTTATAATCGTATTCGTTTGAAACCCATAATTGCCTACGTTTGACCCGCCCCCCATGATATCTGTCACGGGACGTCCTTCGTAAACGGACGGGATTACCACTCTCGTATCCGTGCCCTCATAGCCTTTAACGTACGCGCGAGTGTTATTATAATCGAGTCCAAATATCAAGCCCGCCGTGCCTTCTTCCTCGCCGCAGTCGTCGCAAAATCCGTCTACGTAATTGTGGCGCATTGTATATTCGTCCGCGATCTCGTCCGTTTCGCCACAGCCCTTGTCACAGGTCGCCGTCTTTGTGCCGTCCTTACTGCACGTTGCGTTATTATTCGATACGTAGTCCGTAAACGAATGCCCAGCCGAACCCTCGTCGATGATTTCGTCCGTTGCCCCGCAACCGTTATCACAGGTCGCCGTTTTCGTGCCGTCCTCACCGCACGTTGCGTTGCCGTTCGATTTGTAATCGGTATAGCTACAACCCGTCGCCGAACCCTCGTCCGTCACCGTATCCGTTTCCCCACAACCGTTATCGCAGGTCGCCGTTTTCGTGCCGTCCTCACTGCACGTTGCGTTATTATCCGATACGTAGTCCGTAAACGAATGCCCGCCCGAGCCCTCGTCCGTCACCGTGTCCGTTTCCCCGCAACCATAATCGCACCACGCCGTCTTTGTGCCGTCTTCCGTACACGTTGCGTCGCCGTTGGGGTAATATTCGGTAAAGCTATGCGGACATTCCTCATCAGGCTCGGATTCGTCGGGGCTATCGGGCTTAGACGGTTCGTCTCCGCCGCCGTCCCACGTCATCGGGGGCAATTCGCCCACCGCCGCCTTGCCGTATGTAATCGTCATGGAAATTTCCGTGGTTTCCGTTAATACCTGCCCGTCAACGTTCTGGGTGAAAACGCTGTTCATCACGTACGAATAGAGCAATCCGTTCACAAATTTGAGTTCCGCCCTGCCGCTTGCTCCGTTTTCCGTCATTTCCACAACGTACGTGCCGTCTACGTTTTCAAACGCCTCATACATGTCCGCGAAATAGTCAAGGTATACGCCTACTGTGCTGTGCAAAAGCCCGCCGACCGTGGGGGTAAATCCGCCTTCATACCCTTCGTAGGGGTAACAATCCCACGTTTCCGTGTTATAACGCGACCATTCCATCGCCATACTGTCTACCATGGCAATATACATCTCGCTGGAAAAATCGTCGTCTTCCTCAATAAACGTTCCGTCTTCGCTCGGATAGTAGCAGGACTCCCTGCCCGTTGCGCTCTGATATATCTTTCTGTCGGCTACTTTCGCCGTTGCGCTTCCAGTTGTCGCCATGAAATATTCGCCCGTGCGCTCGTCCATCGTCATCGTATAATTCACGGTTGCGTTCCCTTGTGCTAAGGTGTTATTGATCGCCGCCACCCAAGCTGTCTCGTCCGCCAACGTTTCGCCTTGCACCTCTTCGCCGCCTACGGGCGCGGAGCTTTCGTCGCTTTCGCTTTCAGCCCCGCCGTTTTCGCTACTGTTACTTTCGCTTACAGAACCGCTAACGCCGCCACCGCCGTTATCACCGCCACCGCAAGCCGCCAAACCAAGAGAGCCGACCAAACCCAAAGCCAAAACCAAAAGCGCCAGTTTTTTACTTCTCACTTTCTTTTCTCCTATATCTCTACTTTAATTTTTCGTCAATTCATAGCCCGTCTTGCTGTCCTTGACCGCATAACCCATTTCCGCAAGCTTGGCTCGCAGTTCGTCGCTCTTCGCCCAGTCGCGCGCGGTACGCGCCGCCCAGCGTTCTTCTGCCACCGCTTTCACGTCCGCGGGGATTTCTTCCGCATTCTTTGCGCCGAACCATGCGACGTATTCCTTTGCGTCCTTTTTAAACAAGCCGAGCAACCCGTACGTTTCGCGCAGCTGCGCCGCATACGCCGCCGCTTTTTCGTCCTTTGCCGCCGTCAGCTTTTTCAGTTCCTTGAAATAGCCGAACAAATTCGACAGCGCCAACGCGGTGTTAAAATCGTCGCTCATGCAGGTATTAAATTCGTCGTCAATGTGTTTCGCCGCGGACATGCCCCCCTCGTTTGCCGTAAAACCGAGCTCGTCCGCCGCCGCCAAAGCCGTATAAAAATCGAGAATATGCTTTTCCGCCTCGGGGAAAAGATCGTCGGTGACGTTGATATCGTTGCGGTAGTTGGTCTGCAACAGCGCAAACTTCACCGCCTCGTCCGAATATTTTTCGAGCAGGTCGGCAAGGAGCAGGCTGTTACCCAAGGATTTGCTCATTTTTTGCCCGTTGACCTTAATCAAGCCGTTATGCGTCCAGTATTTTACGAACGGCTTGCCCGTCAGCGCCTCGGTCTGCGCGATCTCGTTTTCGTGGTGGGGGAAGATCAAATCTCTGCCGCCGCCGTGGATATCGATCTGTTCGCCGAACGCCGCGCGGTTCATTGCCGAACATTCGATATGCCAGCCCGGTCTGCCCTTTCCCCAAGGGGATTCCCAGAAAATTTCCCCCGGCTTCGCGCTCTTCCAAAGGGCGAAATCGTACGCGTTTTTCTTTTCGTCGTCGTTGTCCACGCGCACGCCGTCCAGCGCGTCCTCGATATTGCGGTTGGACAGTCTGCCGTAGGCAGGAAAGCTTTCCACGTCAAAGTACACGTCGCCGTTTTTCGTGGGGTATGCGTGCCCCTTTTCGATCAACGCGGACACAAAATCGATAATATTGTCGATATTTTGCGTAGCTTTCAGCCACACGTCGGGATCGTCCACGTGGAAATTCGCCATGATCTTGTTGATGTTTTCGATCATGTTCGCCGCATATTCGTCCGCGGGAATACCCGTTTCGTGGGATTTTGCAATAATCTTATCGTCCACGTCCGTATAGTTGCGCGCGTACGTCACGTCATAGCCCAGCTTTTTCAGATATTTACGCATAATATCGTAAATCAGAGCCTGATACCCGTGCCCGATATGCGCCTCGCCCGATACCGTGATACCGCAGGCGTACATTTTGACCTTGTTCCCGTCCAAAGGGATAAATTCTTCCTTTCTCTTGGATAACGAATTGTAAATTTTCATAACCATATCTCCTATTCATCGCATACCGTGTATGCCCGTTTTACTTTTTCTTGCTCCGTTCCTCTTCGGCTTTCCGCGCCGCCTCTTTCGCCATTTCTTCCTTTGCCTCGTGCGAAAGCGCCACCGCCGCCACCATACCCGCATGGGTCGGGTCTTGCGTTTCGGGGGGTCTAATGCGCACGATACGCCCGGGCACGCCCACCACCGTCGCATACGGCGGGACTTCCTTTAACACCACCGCGCCCGCGCCGATCTTCGCCCCTTCGCCGACGGTAAAGCCGCCCAAGACCTTTGCTCCCGCCGAAAGGGTCACGTTTTCCATGATCGTCGGGTGGCGTTTGCCGCGCTCCTTACCCGTACCGCCGAGGGTCACGCCTTGATAAATCACCGTGCCCTTGTGCACCTCCGCCGTTTCGCCGATCACCACGCCCGAGCCGTGGTCGATAAACACGCCCCCCTCGATCTTCGCCGCAGGGTGTATCTCGATCCCCGTGAAAAACCGAGCCATTTGGCTGAGGATACGCGCGATCAATTTCAGCTTGATTTTGTGGAAAAAGTGCGCTACTCTGTGCCAAGATAAGGCGTGCACACCCGAATAGGTGAGCCAAATTTCAAACCAGTTCCGCGCCGCGGGGTCGTTTTGTTTTGCGGCTTTTATATCCGCTCTTAAATTTTTGAACCACATGCCTGCACTCCTTTCCTTTTCCGTCTGCTTTCTATCAAAAAAAGCGCCTTTACACTATATTACCATAGTATAAAGGCGCATTCCAACGCTGTTCCACTTTACTTTAAAAAATCTAAAAGATTTTTCCTTTTCTGCCCGATAACGGGGGCTGCCGCAGAGGATTAGTCTGTCCTGATACCGCAGAAACGCACTTTCGCCGCTTAAAAGAACCGCGCAACGCTTTCAGCCTACGGCGTTGCTCTCTGTTTCGTCCCTTATCTACGGGTACTCTTTTTCTGCTCGGATATTCAATTTTCAGTTATTATAGCACACACCGCGCAAAAACGCAAGCGTTTCAACGCATTTTATTTCAAGAAGAGGTTTGCCACCTTATACTCCGCAAAGGCATGCGCCAGCATGGTCGGATTGAACACCTTTTCTTTAAACAGAGAGGACACCACGACGTCTTTGACGTAGGTATAATCAAACTCGTACTCGCACAAGCGGAGCAACGCCTGTACGTCCTCGTAGGCAAAATGCCCCGCCAGCCCCAACGAGAAAATCAAATTTTTCGAGGGCAAATATTTGCCTTTGCAAATTCCTTTCCACACCGCCGCCGACACGTTTACGTTTTGCAACACGTCCTCGTCCGTCAGCTTGTATTTTTGCAGAATATTTTTCAGGCTTTTATGGGGCGCGTATTTGGAAAACACGTTTCTAATCCGCGCAAACACCCCAACGGGGCGGAACGAAAAGGAAAAGGTCACGTCCACCATGCGCGCTTTGAGCGCCGCCAAAATTTCCGCCTTTTTTTCTTGACGGGAAAGGCTCATCGTTTCGGGGGGCAGGGTGTAGGCGTACGTTCTGCCGTCCGCGCGGATTTCCGAGGCTTGCATCAGCGGCATTTTATAGCCGGGCAACAGGCACAGTTTATCGTAATTTGCATATTTTTCGCAAAAATATTCGTCCAACTGCAAAATAAATTCGTCCATCGTTTTCTTTATCTCCAAGTTTCTATATTGTATTATAGCACAACCTTATGCAAAATCGCAAGCAAAAACGGGTGAAAATTATCATCACGCGTCCGTCACAATTCTACTGTTTTTTGTGATTTTTTCGCCCGAAAAAATGTAAAGTCCGTTCTTTTTGGCTGAAAAGTTCTCAAAAATTTTGTGAAAAGCAGGGTTTTTTCCGCAATTCGCTTGCTATTTTATCAATTTTATGATAAATTTGATATGTACTAACAAAATCAAACGGGAGATACGAAGATGAAACGGGATCGCATACAAGAAATTGCCGAGCTTTTGGACAAACGGGGCAAGCTGACCTTGGAACAGCTGGAAGAGCATTTTCCGCGCGTGTCGCAAATGACCCTGCGCAGAGATCTTTTCCAACTGGAAGAAGAGGGCAAAATTATCCGCGTGCGCGGCGGGGCTATGTCCGTGCGCGAGGTGCAAAAGACCTCGGGCGAGCCGTACACCAAAAAAACGACGATCCACACCGACGAAAAAATCGTGATCGCGCAAAAGGCGGCGGGGCTGATCGACGAGGGCGCGTCCCTGTTTTTGGACGGCGGCACGACCGCGCTGTACCTTGCCAAGGAAATGCCCGATCGGTATTGCAGCGTGTTCACCAACGGTTTGGCGGTGGCAACCGAGCTTGCTAAAAAGAAAAACGTGGTCGTAAGCCTGCTCGGCGGACAGCTGATCAAGGAAAACCTTGCCACGGCGTCCTCTTTCTCGTCTTTGTATTTCACGGACACGAATTTTGAGATCGCGATCATTTCGGCGGCGGCGTTCACCCCCGAAAACGGGTTTTCGTGCAGCTCGCAAATGGAATCGGAGCTCCTGCGCGTAATCTGCAAAAAGGCGAAATTTTTGTATATGATGCTGGACAGCTCGAAGATCGGTAAGATCAAACCGTATACCTTTGCACGCGCGGAGGATATCAACGTATTGATCACCGATGACGAATTCCCCGACGCTCTCAAAGACCAGTTTAAGAGCATGGATATCGTCGTTATCTAAACGTAATTTGGCGCAAAATATGCCCCCGAAACCGTGGTTTCGGGGGCGCTTTGTTTTCTGCGTTATATTTTTGCGAAATTGCCGCCATCTTACACGCCAAAAACGGCGGAGATGCGAGCAAGACAAGAAGGGCGCGGCTTTCCCGACGGGAGCGTACATAGACGTACGTGAGCGAGGGAAAACGTAAGCCCGACGACGTATTGCGACGTATATACGTCGTTTTTCACCAGTCCTGTTTTTTTAATGACTTATCCTTTACGTCATCGTAATAGGCGAAGTATTTTTCCTTAAACGCCGCAGGAGTCAAGGGCATATCCGCCCCGTCTGCGCGCATGCGCTCTAATAAATCTTGCAATTCGTCGGGCGTGAAATCCGCTAAGTCCGTTTCTTCGCCGTATTGCTGTAACAGTTTTAAAAGATCTAATTCCGACACGGTTTTTCCCCTTTTTCCGTTTTATAATTCCAGCTTGATATGCTCGCCGCGGAAGGGCACGGTGATATGCGTAAACCCGATTCGTTTGAGCATGTCTGCCACCTCTTCCCGTTTATCGGCTACCCTTTCTTTAAAATGCGCGTCCGAACCGAACGAAATTTTCCGACCGCCAAGCTCGTAATATCTCCGCAAAATATTCTCGCTGGGCAAGGTCATCGTCTCTTTCATTTTACTGGACGAATTGACCTCTAAAATCTTATTCTTGGCGATAACCGTCTTTAAAATATCGTCGATTTCCGCGCCGAATTCTTCGAGCGAAAAACTCCTATCCGCATACGGCACGTAGCGGGCTATATACCCGATATGCCCCACGATATCGTAGGGGTACGGCGCGTCCAAGCTACGGCGAATGATTCCCAAATACATACGGTACGTCGTCACTTTATCCTCGGTAAAATGATACCGACAAAAATCCTTTCCGTCCCCGCAATGCACGCTGTTGATTACAAAATCGGGGCGGAATTTTTCGTATATTTCAAGATATTTTTGCTGCACCCCCGCCTTGTCCGAATATCCGAACTCCGCGCCCACGCACACGTTCAAAACCCCCTCGTAATCCTCTTGCGCGTGCCTTGCGCCGTGAAAATAATCGGCGGGATCGGCGTTTTTGATCTGCGCGATCTCTTCGTCGCTCATCTGAAACAAATCGTAATCCAAATCAAAATGATCGCTCACGCCGTAAAAGGCGATCCCCTTTTCCCGCGCGGTTTCCAGCATCGTTTCGATCTTGTCCCGCCCGTCGTGCGAAAAGGTAGTGTGCGTATGCATATCCGTCAAAAATTTTTGCATGATCTTGCCTCGCAAAATTTCAAAATCTCGTTCACCGCTATTATAGCACACGGAATTACTTTTTTCAAGCGCACGAGCCCTTGCGCGGCATAAAATTTTTCCACCTTAACCGCTTTTTGGAAAAAATCTTATCTTTTTTGCCCCTCGTTGCCTCTATTTTCCTGTTCTGCCTATCATTGACTATTGACGGCGCGCCGCCTGTGCGTTACAATACCGTCAGCGCTTTTTTTGCTCTTTGCCGCTCAAAAAAGCACAAGCAATTAGGAGGATAGAAATATGAAAAAAAGAATATTGTTATTGACCGCCACGTTGGCGGCAGTTTTAACCCCACTCACTGGCCTTGCCGCCTGTAAAAGCGACACGTCCCCCACCCTTTGGGAAAGCGACAGCCAAATTTCCGCTATTTTACCCGACGCAGACGCGCCGACGGATAGCGAAATTTCCTCGGATATCTCGTCTGTAATTTCATCGGAAAGCACACCCGAAACCCCTCCCGTTCCGCAAAACGCACAATACATACGTTGCACGGGCGACAGCGTGAATTTACGCTCTGGCGCGGGCACGGGGTATGCCGTCCTCGGCACGGCAGAAAAGAACACGGCGTACGTCGTTTTGGGTAAATCGGGCGGCTGGTACAAGACCTACTATCGGGGCAAGGTCGCCTATATTTCCGCGTCCTACGCTTCCGTTTTCACGCTGGAAAAGGCGGACGAACAGACGGAGGACGTTTTGGAACAAGGCTATAAGCTTATCGGCGTACCGTACGTGTACGGAGCGGTGCGTCTGCACGACGGTAAAGGCAACTTTTTAAAAGGCTTTACCGCTCAAAAATTTGATTGCTCGTCTTTGGTGCAATACGTGTTCTACCAAGGAGCGGGAAAGCTGCTGGACGTGACCACCCGCACGCAGGTCAAGCAGGGCACGTACGTATCCCGTAGCAAGCTGCAACGGGGGGATTGCATCTATTTTACCAACGAAGAACGGCAAAATAAAACGGGCGTGGAGCGCATCGGGCACGTCGCCATTTACCTTGGCAACGATTACATTCTGCACACCGCGTCCGATTACGCGCGTATTGAAAAAATGACCGCCAAGCGCTGGTCCTTTTACGTCGAAGCGCGGCGGTTTTTGTAAGCTTTCTTTTGGATAGCGGCAAAGCCGCCAAGATAAAAGATCGGGGGACGGGTCGCGATGAACGGGCTATTTCCGCTCCGATAACGCGGTTGCGGCAAGAAAATATACCTTGGCTGCGCCTGCGCCCAACAACCGCCGCGCGCACTCGCTGCCCGTCGAGCCCGTCGTCATGATATCGTCCACAAGCAGGATATGTTTGTCCTTACAAGCCTTGCGTTTGTGGACGTGATACGCCCCTGCGACGTTGTCCGCTCGCTGTTGAAAGGACATGTGTTTTTGTTGGGCGGTTTCGCGGCGTTTTTGCAAAATCTCGCAGTCCGTTTCCGCAGTAAACCCAAGACGGGTCAATTCCTTACACACCGCTTTGGCAAGGCGTTCCGCCTGATTATATCCCCTTTGCCGTTTCGCGGCGACGGTCATGGGGACGGGCACGATCAAGAGCGGCTCGTCCTTTTCGCCGTCATAACGCGCGGCAAACGTCCGCGCCATTTCCTCGCCGAAAAACAGGGCGAGCGTGGGCGTGTCGATCTTCATGCGGTTGACCATAGCCGCCGCCTCGCCGCGATACACGAAGGGCATAACCCCCTTGGTGAACTTTGGCGTGCGCGCTTTACAATCCAGACATATCCCGTCGGTCACACTTTCTCTGCCGCATTTTTCGCAGAATTTATCGCCGATACGGGGCATTTTGTCTTCGCATTTTTGACAAAGTCTATGGACGGGATAGCAAAAAATTTCCGCGCCGCAGTGATCGCAAGCGTAGCCGTAATCCTCCGTTGCCGCGCGGAGCTTTTCCGCAAGCTTGGCAAAGATATTCACCCGTTCCACCCCCTTGTCTTTTGTATAAAATAATGGCGTACAGGTCGTTCGTTTCGACCCGTACGCCGCCTTTTTAATTTTCAACCGAATTTTCCGCGGCGATTTTTGCGCCGTTTTCACGCTCGCCCGATACGTCTTTTGCGGCGTTTTCCACCGATTTTTTACGCTCGTACCGCACGAGCAGATACGCGATGACAACGCCCACCGCAAACAATACCGCACCGATCCCCACCGAAAGGGCGATCTCCGTATTGCTGACGTTGCCGTGCGCCCAGTCGTAATACACCGCCATAATATCTCCGTTGCAGAACATGGAAAGCAGCGACCCCAGCGACATGCCCACGATCATGCAATAGGACGTGTGCCGCGCCCTTGCAAATACGTACGTGAGCAGCTTCGAGAACGAGAACAGCCCCAACAAAAAGCCGATCGCCAACCCGCCGTATACCAGCATGACAAGGGGATTTTCTTCTTTCCAAAAGGTCATGCTGACGCTCTGCGTCAGGCTCTTATACCAGCCCACGGACATCAAAAACGCACTTGCGTTCAATCCTGGAACGATTTGCGTAATGCCGATAACAAACCCGATCGCCACCGCCAAAAAGACGTGCCAAATTTTAAATTTCAGAAAAATATTACCCGCAAAGCGGTCGCCCTCGATCGCGACGGTTTCCACCGCCGAAAGGTCGTTGGCTTTCAAAATCGCCGACACACAGCCCAGCGCCACGGGAATACACAGCCCGATCGCGAACAACGCCACCCGTTTGGGGGTGATCTTCGCGCCCTTCACCTCGTCTTTTACCGCGGGAAATGCGCCGCACATTAAGCCCGCAAACAGACAAACGACCGCAAACGTATTGATTTCAAGCAGTTTTTGTACGCCCAAAAAGCCTACGCCGAACCCAAGCACCGCGCCCAACGCAATCGGCAAAAGGAAAACTACGCATTTTTTGAATTTTTTAAACAAATTGCCGATCGCATACAAAAATTGATCGTACAGCTTAAAGATGATCGCGACCGTCGAGCCGCTAATCCCGGGAATGATCACGGCAAGCCCGATGATAAAACCCAAAAGTCCGCTTTTACACCACGTCTTTTTGTTGTATTTGATAAGCTCCATTTGCAAATCTACTTGCGCCATATATTTCTCTCCGTGCAATTATTTTCAAAGCATTTTTCGTTCGTTGCGATACGTATAGGGGGTTTTACGCTTTTTCGTTATGTAACGCCGCTTTTTTGCGTTGTCTTTTGTCGATCGCCAAAACGATAAAGAGCAAGACGACAAGGGCGAATAAGATACCGCAGATCCCGCCCGCAACGTCCACGCAAACGTCACAAAATTCCGCGCCGCGATCCGCGACGAAATACTGCAACGATTCGTCGATCATCGGCACGCAACAAACGCCAACCAGCGAAAGCCACAGCCCTTCCTTTTTCCACGTATACGAGGCGATACACCAAACCAGCAACGCGCCAAACAGGGCGAACTCGGCAAAATGCGCAAACACGCGCACCCACACGTGCAGGCGATCGTACGCCTCCCCCGTCGCCTTTGCGATGCCCGAATTAGGCGCAACCACCGCCGCTACGCTTTGCACCACTTCCACCATGGTAGAGCTCTGCTGCGCCGATTGCTCCCCCGTCTTTAACGAGTTGGAAAAAATAAAAATGAGCATACCGATACACGCCGCGGTCAATACGATCCGCAACGCCCATTGCAAAGCCATTCCTTTTGTAACGCTTTTTAAACTCATGTTTATATTATACGCTAAAAATATGCGTCGGTCAATTCATTTTCTCGGATTTTTGCAAGGATTTTCAACGTTTTTTCTTCCCAACGTCCCATAAAACGACGTTTTCTGCCAAGATCCGTGCCAAAGTCGGCTATATAATAGCCTTATAAAATTTATTTTATGGGTGAAATTATGAATTACGTCAAAAAAATGTGTATTCTGCGCCAGATCAAGCAGGGCTTTTCGGGGGACGGCAAAACGCTTTCGGGGCTTGTCAAAATCGAACAGTACGGCAAAAATCTCGCCGTCGAAGTGTCCATTATCAATTTTGCTCCCCTTGCCGCGGGGGAATATTATTGCCTACTCTCCGACGGAAAGGGCAGGACGGAAATGCTGTCCTTGCGCGGAAAAAGCATGTTTAATATCCTGTCGGATATCGATATCACGGGCGGGTTTTGCGCGATTATTTGCTACGTCAAAAACGACGTCGTGCCTATCGCGTACGGCATCAACGGAAACGGCTCGTACGACTGGCGGACGATTTTAAACGCCACCCTTCCCCCCGTCTTTCCAAACAACAAGGGCGAATTTATCAATAAGCCCACTGATACGCCCAAGCAAACCGCCGCCGATTTTATCGCGGCTGCGCCGCCGAAATTTGAACAAAACGCGCAAAAGGGTGGGGGACGGGTCGCGATGAACGACAATTCCGCGCCACTTGCGGCGGATAATTGTTCCGACGAAAACGCAGTTGCCAACCATAAAACAGAGTATGATGACGAAAAAATCGTCACGGAAAATTATTATAAGGAGCGCGAAAATGAACAAGACGTCCTTTCAAAAAATAGCCAAAATGCACACCCTGAAAGCACAATGGAAACGAACGCGCCGACCGGGGCAACGCCTGCGGAAAATGACGATGCTGAAAGCGTTCTCCACCCGTTTAAGACGGACGGCGACGGATATTATCTGTCCGTAAAAGCCGAGCTGGACGAACTTTTCCGCACGTATCCCAAGGACGATACCCTTTCAGGGGCGTTTTCGTGTAGCGAGTGGGTACGGGTCAAGGGCACGGCGAAAGAGCCGCAATATCTCGTCGGCGTTCTCTACGAGGACGGTTGGGCAAAATATATCTGTTATGCGCTTGCGGCGCAGGACAAAGACAATCCGCCTGATGAAATCAAAAACGTGTGTTCGTTCGTGCCCGTATCCGCCCTTTCGGAAAATATCGGGTTTTTCGTTATCTTCCAGAGCGCGACGGGCGGCGAATGTATAAAGCCCACACAGCTATAATATACGTAAAAAGACGGAAAAGCACGGCTGATCACCGTGCTTTTTGCTTTTTATTTTATACACAAAACCGCGTTCATCGCGGACATGGTATGCCCATTTTTGATTTTTAGAAGAATTCTTCTTCCAGCATTGCGCAAAGACAATGGTATACGGGCAAGTGCAATTCCTGCACCTTAAAGGTTTCCTTTTCGGGCACGACGATCGACGCGTCGGCGATCTCTTTCAATGCGCCGCCCGTTCCACCGCCCAAAAATACGACGTTCATGCCCTTTGCTTTCGCCACGTGTGCCGCATATACGCAGTTTTTAGAGTTCCCAGACGTGGATAACGTCAGCAGAACGTCCCCTGCCTTGCCCCAAACGCTGACCTGTTGCGCAAAGGTAAAATCGGGATTTTTGTCGTTCATATACGCCGTCGTAAGGGACGGATGACCGCACAAAGACACCGCGGGCAAGCCGCTTTCCAAATTCGCGCAGATCGTTTCGCCCAAATCGCCGCACGCCTTGATTGCCGCCACGTACTCCGCAGGCAAAGGACGGCATTTTTTAAATCTTTTCATCAGCTCCCCTACGATATGCTCGCAGTCGCTCGCCGAGCCGCCGTTCCCGCAAAGGTACAGCCTGCCGCCATTTTCAAAACAAGTTTTCAAAATGCCAAACGCGTTTTCCACGTCAGCCGCCACACCGCAAAGTGCGGGATACCGCTGACAAAGCTCCGTCAAAACCGTTTTCGTACTTTCTTTCATCTTCTTCTCCTTTACACGTCCGCCACGGCAATCGCCGCCACGTCGCCGATATTTTCACTCAACTTTGCAGGTACGATCTCGCACACAGCCAAGCTTTCCTGCAACGCCTCACGCGCCAAAACCTTTTTCATGGACGGAATTAACAACTTGGAAGAGCGCATAAACACGCCGCCCAAAACGATTTTTTCGGGGTTCAAAACGTCGATCATAATAGCCAAACCCTTGCCGAGCATTTCGCCGCTTTTTGCAAAAACACGTTTGGCAAACGGGTCGCCCGCTTTCGCCGCTTCGCTTAACTTTTTGGTCGTGATCGCGGACACACCCCCCATCTTTTCAATACAGGACGGCATTTTTTTACAACGCAAAGCCATTTCTTGCGCCAGCCGTGCGATCCCACCGCCGCTGCAAAAACCCTCAAACGAGCCGTGTTTTCCAAACCCAATCGGGCCGTTTTTCGCAAGACGGATATGCCCTGCCTCGCCCGCGTTGTCGTTCGTGCCGCTGTACAGTTTACCGTCTAAAATCAAGCCCGCGCCAAGCCCCGTGCCGAACGTAAAAAATATCACATTGCGCGTGCCTTTGCCCGCGCCGAATTTCCACTCTGCAACCGCGCATGCGTTGGCGTCATTTTGCAATTTCGCGGATAAACCGAATTCGTTTTTTACGTAATCCACAATGGCAAACCCGTGCCAGCCTTTGGCAAGGTTGGGAGGGCAAACGATCACGCCCGTTTGGCTGTTCAACGGTCCGCCACAGCTGATCCCCGCTGTCGTTACGCCCGTTTCGGCTATCCAAGCCTTGACAAAGGGCGCTAACGTGCCCAAAGTTTTCTGCGGACAATCGACCGTCGGCGTTTCTTCCCGCGCGATTATACGGATATTCCCGTCAGCGATTTCGCCCAAAGATACCGCGCATTTTGTCCCGCCGATATCAAATCCGATACAATATTTCATCTTGCACCTGCATCTCTTTATTTATCAATATTATAGCATATTTAGAAAAAATATACAATACCTTGCACGTATTTTCCGAATAAAAAGAAAAATCTATCCACAATTACGTTCCAAGCGGTAAGGCGATAAATCCCATATCGGGAATGGGCGGAAAAGCTTTCCGCCTTGCTTGCAAGGCAAGAAAAATGGTTGTGCTGCCGCAGGGGCAAGTTTACTTGTCAATGCGGTGGCATAACTGTTTTTAGCCAAGCGTGCCAAACGCGGAGAAACCTTTTT
>JAFTQY010000053.1 GCA_017462505.1 Clostridia bacterium | reverse complement strand
TTGCACTTTTCCGTAATTTTTTTATCCCCCCCCTACTAAGTTTTGCCTTGGCGTTGTGGCTATTCTCGCATAGCCCAAACCAATCCCTGCGGACAAAAACTTTTTGACTTATATGATAATAGCCGAGCATTCTCCTGCTCGGCTATTTTTTTATGCTCTTTACAAAACTTTTTGTCTGCGTTCCCCTTTTCATTGACTTTTGGAAACTCGTTCAATTTTCGATTTAGCCGTAGAAGATCTCGATATCAAAAACCCTATGAAAAAAATAGAATTACCCTATCACGAAAGCAAAAAAGGCTCTGCCTTCACAAAACAGGAAGAACGTACCTTAGTGGATTATTGTATTAAGAATTCTAACGCAACCGCTTCTTCTGCTCTTCTTGTTCTTTTATATTTTGGACTACGTCAATCGGAATTAGCTAGTATTTCCATTGAAAATGAAACGCTTACGTGCACCACAAGTAAACAACTGAAAGGACGAGTAGAAGTAACTCGCTCTATCCCGTTTACGCCTATGGTAAAGAGAGTTTTACCCTATATTGATTTTGAAAAAGCGAAGGAAACGAAGCAACGTACAATCGCCTCTGCAATGAAACGTCTGCTCCCTAAACACCACCCGCACGAACTTCGCTACACGTTTATTACCCGTTGTAAAGAATGCGGAGTAAACCCCGAAGTTGTTATGCTTTGGGACGGACATTCGTTCGATAAAGACGTAAAAACGACGGAAGTAGATCGAGGTTATACAGACTATTCGCAAGAATATTTGCGCAAAGAAGCCTTAAAGGTCGATTACCAAATTTAATCTAAAGCAAGCAAAAATACTAATGCGCTCGAACAAAAAATCGGGCGCATTTTTTTATTTTTAATATTCCTGCTTTTATATCTAAAAATATTTAGGGTTTTCAATTTCTAAACATCGTAAAACGGGGATTTTTTTACCCCACAATTACCCCACATTTTACCCCACAATCTTCCCCGCAATTTACTCCGCAGCAACAAAAAATATACAAAAATACACGATTTACTGCATTTTATACAATAAATCGTGTATAATGGCTGGGGCGAAGTGATTCGAACACCCGAATGACGGAGTCAGAGTCCGTTGCCTTACCGCTTGGCGACGCCCCAATATATAAGAACTTGCGTTCCGTTTACTTGCGTTATTTTATCAAACTTTTTTTCATTTTGCAAGCGTTTTCATACCCTTTTCAAAAGTTTTTTCTTTTTTTCGCCAAAAAAAGTTTTTTCTCCGCTTTTTCTACTCTTTCACGCGGGCGCGCCGTGCGTTATCATAAAATAAAAAACGAGGTAAATTATGCTCCTTTCCCAACTACTGCAAAAAACGCTCTACACAGGCGAAACGCCCCGCGGCGTGACCGTAAGTATCGGCTTTTCCTTAAAAACGCACGCAATCAAGCACCTTCTCTGCGCCCTGCAAGAGCCCCCGACAGCCCAACCGCAAAACCCCGATTTCGCAGTGAACGTATCCTCGATCTCGGCTGTCGCCGACGGAATTTCCCTTACCCGAATCCGCCCCGTGCTCCCAAAAGCCCAAACAAAACTTTTCCTCTATCTTCCCGTCTATTCTCACGACGGCGTATTTTTGGGCAAGCTCACCGACGGCGAAATCCACAACTTCGTCCTGACTCGCCTTTTCACCGACCGCGGCAACGCCTTTTCCCCGTCCTCTATCGCCGTCTGCCGCGACGCAATATTTTTGCGCAAAGAACAGCCCTATCCCCTCGGTCAACGCGTACCGTCCCCCCTGCTTTCGCAATTACAGAGCGACGAAACGTCCGTTACTAAACCCCTCTTGCGCCGCGCCGTACAACAAGGCACGCTGGTAAAACTTACTCTGTCTTTACCCCCGTTCGCCCTCCTTTCAGACGGTTAAAAATCACCCCTCCACGGAATATTTCGCGGCAAGCTTTAAAAGGCGCGCAAACAGCTCGTTGACGGCGCGTAGCTGCTCCGTATCCCATTTTTCGCAAACCGAATACTCGGCAAAAGCACGCGCCAAGGTATCCGTTTCCAGCCTCTCCGCAGGCGTGAGCGGCGCGTCCTGCACCCCCGCAAGCAACCGCCGCGCATACCCCAAGCGCACCGCCCCGCGGTTTTCATACGGAACGCTTTTTCTCACGTTGGAAACCGCCCCGTCCTCTTCTACACGCAACGCCGTATGCAAGCGGGCGCGCACGTACGTATTGTCCCTTTCGGGCAACAAATCCCCTCTATTTTTCGCCGCTGTGATCAACCACCGTTTTCTGCGCGCTAAGCGGCGCGCCAAAGCGAGTATCGAAAGGGTTAAAAGCCCTAACGCCCCCACCGCAAGCCACGCGACCGCGCGAAAAAAAGCCGCCGCCCTTACCGCCGTTTCCGTCGCAAAAATCACCCATTCAAGCCCGCCGATGATCGCCGCCGCGCACCCTGCGTACACACCGCCGTTTTTGCAAAGATACGCCGCCAAAACGGCAACGAGCAACAAAACGCCGCCGATGATCGCCGCCGCAAACAAAATCCCGTTGCCGTCCGTCCACGCGTCCAACCGTTCGAGCATATTTGAAAACCACATAAAAAACACCCCCTGTAAAAGCATATAAACTATGCCCTTACAGACGGTGTTCTTTTTTTGCTATTTTGCCGATTTTTGCCGCGTTTTGTCGCAATCCCCCCCATACCGTGTCGCGATCACGCCAAAAAATCAATCCATATCCACCTGAAACCCGCGACGAATATTGACAATCGCACATTCGATCTTGGACGGCTCAATTTTTAACACCTTCGCCGTCGCCAAACGGTACAGCTCCAACTGCAAGGCATACCGCTCGCGCAAGTACGCCCCGTCGTGCGCCGAATACTTATACTCGACGATCCGCACCCGTCCCGACGTTTCGTCCACCGCCAGCAGGTCGATCGCGCCTTGGAAGATCATCTCTTCACAAGCCTCGCACGCCGACAAAATGGGGTCAGCCCCCGCCCGCTTGGCATATGTGTCCTTGATCGGCAACGCCGCCAAAAACTGCTGTTCCTTGTACATGCGCATGCCCCGCAATTCATAAAACACGGGATTAGACAAAATCTCTACCAGCTGCCCTTTATCCAGCAACGAGCCCCCCTCTTCATCTTCCTGCGAAAACGCCTCCAAACCCTCTTCAACAAGACACGTCAGGCGCTCTTTGCCGATCCGCTCGCCGTTTTCATCAAACAGCAAACCGAAATCAAACCGCTCCAAAAAGGCATGGTATGCAACCCCGACCGCCTTTGCTTTTTCGCGCGAGGAACGCGCCGAAACCGACGAACTCGCGCCCGAACCGCCGTCCGTTTCCCCGCCGTCCGCATTTTCCAAATCCTCAAATTCCTCGTCCGTCACCAGCAATTTACCAAACCCGACGTCCTGTCCCTCGACAAACCCGTCTGTACTATCCGCGATCAACTGCGTAGCCGAGCTCTTCACGGGCAAATTCTCGCACCCCGTGTGCGGGTACTGCCATTGATACGCGTCCATGATCGAACGCACCAACGTCGGGTCGGGATGATATTCCAACGCCTGCCGCTCCGCCAAAGGCACGTCGAAAATCTCGTCGTGCGCAAAATACTCTTCCCACACGGAAAAATCAGTAAATTCAGCAAACGAACGGGCGTATTTCACGTCCGACATTGCCGTCGGCTTTTCAAACAGCATGTGCAAAGCATACTTCGCCCGCGTAAGCGCAACGTAATACAAATTCAGCTCGTCCAAAACCGAGCTTTCCGTTTCTTTCACTTCATGCAAACGGCGCAAACGGGTGGTGGATTTCACCATTTTCCTCTCGTCAAAGGCGCGGGGCGCAAGCCCGTATTTTTCCTCGACGTACACCTCTTCGTGATCGCCGCCTCGGAAATCCGCGCTGAGATTATCCAAGATCACCACGGGGTATTCCAACCCCTTGGACGAGTGCATCGTCAGCACCTTGACCGAATCGTCGCCGCCCCCCTCGCAAAACTCGATTTCGTAATCCAAATCCCGCAACCGATCCAAAAAATCGTGTACGCAAAGCGGCTCTTCCGCCGCCGTTTCCTCGATAAAACGGTGGATACGCCGCATACACGACGTCCCGTTTTCGCGGGTCAACACCTCCCGTTCCATACCCGTTTCGCCGATCAGCAAAGTCAAAATCTCCCCCGCCGACAAAAGACGGGCACGGGTACATAAGCCCTCGAAATAAGCGTAGAACTTTTTCAGCTTGCCCGCAAGGCGATCCACCTTTTCCGCCGCGTATTTCGCGCACGCTCTGCGGAAAAAGGGCTCGGCTTTGTACGCCAAACGTATCTCCGTCAGCTCGTCTGCCGTCAAGCCGCCCATCGCGGACAACAACGCGCTGCAAAGGGGCACGTCCTGCTCCGCATTGTCGATCAGCGAGAGAATATCGATCAGCGTTTTCACCTCGGCATAGTCGCAAATATTCACCGCCGTCGCCGTGGTAACGGGGATATCCTCTGCGGCAAGCGCCGCCACCGTCTTGGCGATCTGCCCCTTTTTCTTTCGGGACAAAATGGCAATGTCCGAATATTCCACGGGGCGGTATTCCCCGCGCTTGATATCGTAAATTTTTAGCCGCTTTTCCTCTTCGATAATATGGCGGATCATCTTGGCAACGCCCGTTTCCGCAACGGTATTTTTCTCCGCTCGATCGCGGACGGAATACACCCCGCGCATAGCCGCCGTTTCCTTTTCTTCCTCGCCGAAGAAATGCACCTGCACCCGCCCGTCGCCAAGCGGATACAGCCCGCCTCGCTCCATAAACGAGCCCTGCGCATAATCCACGTCGCATACCTGCGGGGTCATGGCAAGCGAAAACTGCTTATTCACCGCGTCCAAAACCTTGTCGCTGCTGCGGAAATTCCTCGTCATCTTTAAGCTCAGCCCGTCGCCGCCCTCAAAGGCGCGCTGTTTTTCCACGAAAAATCGGGATTTACTGCCGCGGAAACCGTAAATGGATTGCTTTACGTCCCCCACCAAAAACAACTGCTCGTCGCTAAGGCGGGTGATGATCTCTTCCTGCACGGGGTTCACGTCCTGATACTCGTCCACGAACACGCGCTTGTATTTTTCGCGCACCTCCGCCGCCACGCTTTCGTCTTTCAAAAGCGCCAACGCCTTGTGTTCCAGATCGTTATAATCCAAAACGCCACGCTCTTTCTTCAATTCCTCGTATTTTTCGTCGAATTTCAAAAGGTATTTTGCAAGCGCCGCCGCCGTTTCCCCCGCGCGGATAAACGCCGCTAGCTCTTCCTCGCGCGATAACGTCTTGTCAAACTCGCCCTCGAACGCCTTGATTAAACGATCTTTCAAAAAGGACAGCCGCTCGACGTGCAACAAAGCCTCCGACGACATATTCTTGTTCTTTCGGTTGGCGGTAAATTTGGGCTTTTCCACCCTTGCCAAAGCAAAATAATCGGGCGCGGAAAGCAACGCTTCCACCCATGCGATCAATTCTCCGACCAACTTATTTTGCGCCGATTGCCCCTCGCCAAAGAAAATACGCTCCGTTTCCAAGCCGTCCAAATAATAACGGCATTTTTGCGTAAAAAGCGCGTATAGATCGGCGCAAACGCCGTCGAATTTTTTCTCGTCACAGCCCACCGTCGCCGTCAAATATTCCTTATAATCGGCACGGTTGCGGAGCTTTTCGTACGTTTCGGTGATGATTTTCCGCAGAGCATTGTCGCTCTTTTTGCGCCAGTACAGGGACAACAGCAACGCAAAATCCCCGTCCTTGTTCTCATACCCCTCGTCCAACAGCTCGCAAAGCGCCTCGTTTTTGAGCGCAACCCCCTCCGCGTCGTCGCCGCCGATCACACGGAATGTATTTTCCACGTCCGCCGCAAAGAAATGGGTGCGGATCAGCTTCGCGCAAAAGGAATGTATCGTGGAAATATCGGCGTTTGCCACTTCTGCAAGCTGGTCTTTGAGCGCCTTGCGCCGCGCCTCGTCCGCGTCCTCGCCGTTGATCGCCGAAATCAACGCCTCCGCGAGCTTTTCTTTCATCTGCGCCGCCGCCTTTTTGGTAAAGGTCACCGCCAACAGCTCGTCCACGCCCAGCTCACCTGCCTGTATCAGCCGAATGATCTTTTCGATCATCACCGTCGTTTTGCCGCTGCCTGCCGAGGCGGAAACGATCACTCTGCCGTTTGCGTCAAGCGCCGCGCGCTGTTCCTTTGTAAACCGTTCATTCACGACCGTCCCCCTCCTTTTCCTTTTTTGCGATCGCCGCGATCGTCTTCGGATCGATCTTGCTTTCCTTTCTGGGCTTGCGGGTATCGCAGTCAAATCCGCACATGCCCCCGTATTTGCAGAATTTACACTCGTCCTCATAAGGCGTAGGCGCGATATACCCCTCTTTCAGCTCCGCACTGCCGCGGCGCGCCACCAGCAACGAATAATCCAAGAAATCACGGAAGGTCTGTTCGTCCATGACCTTGGTCGAGAGCGGACTGTTTTTAAGCGCCGCCGAAAAATACTCGCTCTTTTTTTCCTCCGTCAAATTGACGTCGCCGCAAAGGAGCGCGTCCCGATCCCCGTTTAAAAACCCTTTCATGCGGAAACGCCCCTCGTCCTCGCTTGCATACTCGATCGAGGCAGGAAAATAAAACACGCCCGCAGGGATACGTTCCCCTGTTATTTTAGACATGTATAGCTGCATTTGCAATTTTCTGCCCGTATAATACGCCCCCGCGCTATCGTCGATATGCCCCGTTTTATAATCGATCACGCGCACGTATTTGTCCGTGCCGTCCACTCTGTCCACGCGGCCGTAAAAATCCTCGCCGTCCACCTTCATTTCCGTTTGCTCTACGGCAAACGCGGAATTTCTGATCTGCTCGTACGCCGCCACCGCCACGTCCGCGCCCTCTTTCACCAGCTTTTCCGAAAAGTAAAGTCCCGACCCCGTATCCTGTTGCATCGCATACAGCGAGCCTTTCAGCAGCTCGTTCGCCACTTCCGTCGCGTACGCGCGCATCTCGTCCGCCGTTTCTATCTCCGCAGCTTTCACCGCCGTCTTTTCCAAGATCTCGTGGATAAAATTACCCGTATCCACCGCCAGAACCGCCGCCTCTTCCCGCTCTTTCAGGTGCAAACCGCGCTCGGCAAAATGTCGGAACGGGCACGCAAAATACCCTTCCAGCGACGTGGGCGAGATCTTCCCGCCGTTGAAAAACAGCTCTTCTCCCCGTTTCACCGCGACATGTCCCGCACGCTTTTGCAAATAATCCTCGTCCGCCTGCACCCCAAGCTTATCGAGCGCCTCGTGCAAGGACGCATATTCCTTGCGCGTATCGCGGCGACAAAGCTCAAACTCGTTTCGCTCGATCAGATACTGGCGGAACGCAGGGGCTAACGCGCTGCAACGGTAACGGAAATCGGCGGGCGAAAGCTTTTTGATCGGCTGTATCTTCCCGCCGCCGACCGCCCCGAACGTACCGTGTACATAGCGGAATATCTCGCTCAAAGACGGGTCACTCCCGTCTGCCGCCAGGGGATAAGTCAAATACAGCTTGTCCGAGAACGTGCAAAGGTTCAAGCACACACATTCGCGCGTGCGCAGATTGACCTCGGCGACCGTCGGTTCTAACGCCGCCTGCACGTCCGCCAAACGCTTGATATCCTTGTCCGAAATGATTGCGGTATCGTTGCCGCAACGGGGCACTTCGTCCGTCATGCCCATCGCAAAAAGCACGCACACCCGTTCGATACGGCTGTCCGTGATCCCCCCGACGAACACCGCGTCCGCCTTTAATGGAATAAGCGAAAGCTCGGTCGCGTCCAAGCCGTCCTTTAACACCGCCTCGAATTCCGCCGCCGTCATATCCTTGTCCGCGGTCAACAGCTCCGCCTCGGCAAGCACGCTTTCCAGCGATCGACGTATCTGTGCCAAGTACCCCTTTTGCGCCACGTCGTCCACTTGCTTTTCAAAATTTTCTAATCGTTCATAGGCGTTAAAATCGCTAAGCAGCTTCCAAACGGCGTTGCAATACGCCCTGCCCTTGCCCTTTGCGGGAATATTTTTGGTAGCGGCAAGCAATCGCGCTCTGCCCCTTTCCAGCTTTTCCTTATCGAACGCCTGCACCGCCTCGCCCGTCTTGATCTCCCGTTTCGCGCCCCCGCGATAATTTGCAAACTTCAACAGATAATTGCGGTATTCGTCGCTTTCGCCGAAGAACAAATTCCCCGCCAAAGATTGCACGGCAAGGGGAGAAAACCGCTCCCGTACCACGCGGAAACAATCCAAGATAAACCGCGACAGCGGGTGACTTTTCAGCGAGCGTTTCTCGTCGATAAAATAGGGTATCCCATATTCGCCGAGCGCCTTTTTCAACGGCAACGCATACCCGTCCACCGTGGGGAGCAAAACGGCGATATCCCGATACCGTACCCCCTCGTTTTCCTGCATAAAGCGGCGAATTTTCATGGCGACAAACTCACATTCGGCGTTTTTGTCCTCCCCCTCGAAAATCGCGATACTGTCCGTTTCCGTCTTAGCCTTTGCACGGACGGGATTGAACAAGCCCTTGCGGAGCTTTTCCGCGTCGCCGTAAAGGGGCGTACCCAAGGAACGCACCTGCACGTTTCCGTACTCGCGGCAAACCCGCTCGAACGCGTCCGCGCCCTTGTTCGCATACATGTCCTCATCCCCGCAACAAAACACGCCGATCACGTTATCCGCCGTTTCCAACGCCGCACGCACCGTTTCGCGCGCCTGTGCGGTAAAAGACCCGTACCCCAAAAAGAATACGTTATACCCCTTTAAAATCCCCTCTTCGCGGATACGCTTGGGGAGCAAGGACAGATATTTACTTTCGTCCAAAAAGGCTTTTTCCTGCAAAAAGTCGGTGTACCCCTCGTAGATAAGCGCCAAATCGGACAGTTTTCTTTTTAACATATCGTCGGGCAATTGCGCCATGCTCTCGCGCAGGGTTTCGGGAGTGATTTCGGACGCAGAAAACTGCGCCAGCGTTTCGTAGATACACCGCGCGTTATTGCCGATCCCCGCCAAAGAGGTAAAGCATTGCAATTTCTCTTCCCGTTGCAGGCGGGTCATCACCTCACCCACCGCCATCACCGAGCCCTGCTTGCTGATCGTCCGCTCTTCCGCATGCAAAAACCGCGCAAACGTAGACACGGTAGACAAAAACGTACCGCCCGTCGCACGCAAAAGCGCCCGCTCGGCGATCAACGTCAAACGGTCCTCGCAGAATATCAAATTTTTTCCGCCCTGCCGTTCGTAGGCGTGGGCGTACTCCGCCATCACTTCCATACATTCGGACAGCGTATAGGCTTTGAGCACCGCGTTCATGGCAATCCCTCCCCGTTTTTTGGCGCAGCCGAGCCTTTTTGGCTGTCGGCTATCTTTATTATAACACATCTTATGGCAAATTTTTATCATTTTTTCACAAGAATTTTCATTAAATCTCAATTTTGTTTTTACAAATCCAAAATAATGTGCTATAATAATAGCAATTAAGGCATTACACGGAGATTTTTCCATGAAAAAGAAACTTTTTGCCGTTTTGGCGGCAACGCTTGCGGGCGCGACCCTTTCTTTGAGCGCTTGCACCTCGGGCGATTCCAAGATCGTATTCAAAAACTACTGGAACTACGACACCGAATACACCAGCAACCAACTCATTGACGAAACCCTTGTTTACGACGTTTCCTATACGTCGTACAACAGCAATATCAATTATACGCTCGATTACGACGGCACGTATACCACCCGTCTGGTTTCGCAATCCAACGACACCTATTTGTTTACCTCTGATTTGGACGTTACGGCAAGCTTTACGGTGAACGGCGTGACCGAAGAAAAACAGGACAGCGTAACCACGCAGGTCGTGTTCTACAAGGCGGGCGGCACGGACAATTTGCGCCCCGTTTCCTCGTATAAAAAAATCGTCAGCCACAGCCCTAATTACACCAACGGCGCGTCGTCGCCCAAGGATTGCTATACCCCCTATCATTACGAATTCACGACGACCTATACCGACGGACAGGGCTCTTGTGTCAGCACGCGCAGAGTTTTCACCAACGACGGACAGGATTACGTGGACGTACCCGAAACCTATTCTTTCAGCGCGACCAGCAGCAAGCGCAGCGTTTTGGACAACGAGCAATTCCCCGTTGCCTTCCGCGCTATGCCCGCGGGCACGAGCGCCAAAGTGCAAATGTTCAATCCTTTCCTCGGACATTCGCAAAACTATGCGGTATCCCTTTCGAGCGATACGAAGGAAAAAACGTATAGCTATACCCTGAACGGCACGGATATCGAACGCACGATCAAATATTGCACGGCGTCCATCGCCGTAGACGGCACGACGTCCGGTCTGCCCCAGCAGGCGGAAATCGCCGCTTTGCAGGACAGCAAGGATAACACCAACCGCAATATCATGCTCTATTACGGCGCGCCTTTGGCAAACTACATGGGGATTTTGGAATACAAGCTGATCAGCGCAAACTATCAGTAAACAGACTAAGAAACGAACTCGGCGGAGCTATTTGCCCCGCCGAGTTTTTTATTTCCTCTCCTCTATTGTCATACCGACTAAGGCAGCATAACTGCCGCATAGAGCGTATCTTCCCTCTGTCATTGCGAGAGCGTGCCAACCGCTCATGGCAATTCCATACAAATCTCCCCTCACGTCATACCAACCGAGCGTACGCCTCTCCCTGTCATACAGACCGAGCATAAGCCCCCTCCCTGTCATACCGACTAAGGCAGCATCGCTGCCGCATGGAGCGTATCTTCCCTCTGTCATTGCGAGAGCGTGCCAACCGCTCGTGGCAATCCCATACCACTTCCCCCACTGTCATACCGACTAAGGCAGCATCGCTGCCGCATGGAGCGTATCTCAAAAAAAACAGCGATCTTCTCGACCGCCGTTTTTATTTTTTTACAATTTTGATATACAACTGATTTTCGGTGTTTTCGTCCACCTTGACCCGCTCGGAAATCTCCACCCCGCAAACGGCGTACACCTCGCCGCTTGGCTCTCCGATCAAAGGCAGATATTCCCGCTCGGCAACGGGCGTTTTTTCTTCGTTGAAGAACTTTTTCAAACTCTTTCTGCCGCCGCCGAACCGCACAATAAAATCCCCGTCTTGACGAAAACGGAACACCGCCGACGGCGGAATTTTATCGCCGTCCACGCGCAAAACCCGCCAAGCCCCGTCCTCTTCCATCGGCGTTTTAGACAGGATAACCTCGTACCGTCCCCCGTCAAACCCGTTACAGTCAATTTTTTTCGGCGCGGGCTTTTCGCATGCGGATACGGGCGTTTTCACGTGGAACACAATCCCCGTTTCTCTCTTGACAGCCTCGATCCCCTTAGGCAGATCGCAACGCGCGCCCCGCTCGCTCTTTTGCAGAGCGTACACGCCGTCCAAATGTGCGGACGTATAATCCTTATCCAAGCCCAGCCCCTTGATCGCCATTAGGCACGCCCGATAAAACAGCGGCTTTTTATCGCAAAACGCCACAGTATATTCCCTGCCGACCTCGCCGTCCTCTTCGCTGATTAGCTCCCGCGCGTATTCGTACAATAACCCGTCGTCCTCCGCGGCTTTTTCGGCAAACCGCGCGATATTTTCAATCGCTCCGTCCACCGCGTTTTCCAGAGTAGGTAAAATTTCCGCGCGCAAGCGATTGCGCGTAAACGCCACGTCCGCATTCGTGCTGTCCGTGCAAAACGCCAACCCGTGCGCCGAAACGTAATCCAAAATTTCAGACTTTTTCCAACCCAAGAACGGGCGCAACAGCCACCCGTCCGCTTCTTTCATACCGCTCGCGCCCGTCAAAGACGCGCCGCGCGCAATACGGAACAGCACCGTTTCCGCCTCGTCGTTTTGGTGGTGCGCCGTCGCGATATAATCGGCTTTTTTGCTATCGATCAGCGCCGCAAAGCATTCTCTTCGGAAAAGCCGCGCCGCCGTTTCCAAGCTGATTTTTTCGCGCCTAGCGCGCGCAGGGCAGTCCTGCGTAAAAATTTCCAACGCCACGCCCAGCTTTTGGCAAAATTCCTGCACAAACCGCATATCCGCAAGGCTCTCTTCCCCGCGAATACCATGCTCGCAATGCACCCCAAACAAAACGTACCCGCACTCGTTTTCACGGCTTTTCAAATAATGCAATAAGGCGACGGAGTCCGCCCCGCCGCTGATCGCAACGTATATTCTCTTGCCCGAAAACGCCTTTAAATCCATGCCAAAATCCTCAAATCCTGCCTACCGTATCGCGATGAACGATAAAACGCCCGCAATAAAAGCAAACCTTAATCGTGCCGTTTATACAGTTTCCCCGCAAGCATCGCCAAGGACGCTGCCAGATCCTCCGTCTTTAAAATGATATCCTTCGGCACGCGCAAGGGCGCGGGCGCAAAGTTCCAAATCGCCTGAATCCCCGCGTCCACCATTTGGTTCAAAACCCCCTGTGCCGCCACCTTGGGCACGGTGATAATGCCGATACGGATCTTATGCTCTTCTACAAAATCTTTTAAGGCGGAAAGGGGCAAAATTTCCTTGCCCATCACCTGCGTACCGATCAGCTTTTCGGAAATATCAAACGCCGCAACGATATTGAGACCGTTGCTCTTACATCCCTCGTACCCCAAAAACGCGCGCCCCAAGCCGCCCGCCCCGACGATCACCGCGTCGGACAGATTATCATAGCCCAAAAATTTTTCAATATCGACGATCAGCCGCGAAATCGCAAACCCCAAGCGCGGCCGTCCCGCCTCGGACGATACCAAAGCCAGATCCTTGCGCACCAGCACCGACGACACCGAAATATTCTGCGCGATCACCGTGGACGAGATATACTGCGCCCCCTTGGAATCCTCTTCCTGCAAAAAATGCAAATACAACGGCATACGCGCCAACGTCGCTTTTGAAATCTCTTTTCCGTTTTCCATACTTTACTCCGCTTGCTTTTTCTATATTATACCATTGATTATCGATAAAAACAAGCGATTTTACGCAAAATTTTATTTCTCGCCAAGCAACGAAAGCAAAATTTTTTCTTTCAGCGCAGAGCTTTTTCCGTACGGGCGAGGCAATTCCCCCTCACCCATGTCTAAATCAAGCGCGATTTTTCCGCCGCGAAGTACCACGACGCGGTGCGCCAGCATGCACGCGTCCTCGATATCGTGCGTAACGAACACCGCCGTTTTTTGCGCCGATTTCCAAAGAGCGGCAAACACTTCCGCCTGACGGATTTTCAGCGCGGTATCCAACGACGAAAAGGGCTCGTCCAAAAGCAGCATATCCCCGTCGCTCAAAAACGCCCGCGCAAACGCGACCCGCTGTTTTTCGCCACCCGAAAGGGCGCGCGGTTTCTTGTTTTTACACGCCGTCATTTCCGTTTTTTTCAGCAGTTCGTCGATCTTTTCCGCCGAGCCACCCACGTACCGCAAATTTTCTTCCACTGTCAAATTCGGCAACAACCTAGGCTCTTGAAAGATATACCCGACCTTGCTCGGCGCGCCGTCGATCACGCCGTCATACGCCGTTAATCCCGCCAAGATATTGAGCAACGTCGTCTTGCTGCCGCCCGACTCCCCCAGCACGCACAAAATTTTCCCCTCTTCGATATCCAGCTCCAAGCCGTCGAAAACGACCTGCTTTCCGTACGATTTTGAAATACAGAGCCTCATTTCACCCTCCTTTCGACCGCGCGCGCGATCAATGCGGTAAGCGTTTCCAAAACCACCGCCGTCAAAAACGCCGCCACGACCAGAGCAAACAGCGTAGGCACGCCCCAAACGTCCGCTTTCGCGTCCGACATCATGCCGCCGAGGCTCTTCGCCGTCCGCGCCACCACCTCCGCCGACACGACGAGCTTTAACGAAAAGGCGAGCGCCGCCCCCGATTCCTTTAAAACGTAGGGCGCGGCAGAGGGCAAATACAACGAAACTATCCGCTTTTTCAAAGGCACGTTATACACGCGACTCATCACGATCAAATCCTCGTCCACCCCCGACAGCGCCGCCAGCACCGCCACGTACAGCATGGGGAACAGGGACAAAAACGCCACCGCGATCGGCGCGTCCCCCGCGCCCAAAATCAGCCATAAGATCAGCAATACGGCAAGCACGGGTAAAGCTCTTAGCGCGGTCACGATCGGCGAAAAAATCCGTGCAAAGGTAGGCACCGTGTACGCGACGAGCGCAAAAACCGCCGCAAAAACAAAGGATATCCCAAACGCCGTCAGCGTGCGCGACAAAGTCGCCCAAAACGCCGACCAAAACTCGCGCGTTTTGATAAGTCCACCCAAAACGTTCAGACAATCCCAAGGCGCAGGCACAAGCAATTCATTCCCGATCGCCGCCCAAGCAACCACCCACGCGCCAAACAAAAACGCCACCGCCACCAACGCGCTTATGCAATTTTTCAGTATCAATTTTTTCAAAAGTATCACTCCTATTTATACAAGCAATTTACGGCGTGTACGCCCAGAAAAACGCCGCCGTCGGCAGCTTTGTCGCCTGCGCGTTGACGGTGATGAGATCCCCCAAAAACGCCTGCGTTTGGTCCGCAATATCCGCCGCATACGCAAACCGAACCCCGCAACGCCCCAACACGTCCGCCGTCAAAAGGGGCGCTTTTAAACTGCTGACCATATCGCTATCGTTCATGTGCGCGTTTACCGCCGTCACGATCTCGTTCCCGCTTGCCGTCGTAAGCCAAGCCGCCGAAACACTCACCTTTTGCGTAAATTCCCGCAACCACGCCCCGCGCGTTTCCACAAGCTCCGTCTTAGCGATCAAGACCGCCTGCGGATACCCGTTTTCGCCGCCGTACAGCGATTGCAGATCCCCGACGATCGAAAACCCGTTTCTGGCTTGCGCCGTAGCCGCAGGCTCGGCAATCACGAAACAGTCCGCGCTCATGCTCGTCACCGCGCTCGCGTCAGGCAACGCCACCAAATTGACCTTATCCGCCGCCGCGCTGCCCGTATTCGTCAATTCCTGCCAAGCCACACCGTACTTGTTCAAAACCGCCTTAAAGGTCAGCCCGGGCACGTTGTTGATCTGCAACACGCCCACCGTTTTCCCGACAAGCAAGGACAGATTTTCCGCAGTATACGCAAACCCCTCACTTTCGCCGCCCGACTTCGCGATCATATACAAATTCCCGTGCGTGACCCCGCCGAGCATGGTATACGCCCCGCCCTCGCCGTGCAATTTCGCCGCCGCATTGACGGGCATCACGCAAAGATCAGCGTTTTGTTCCTTGTCCTTGTTCATCGTCGTTGCGGCGATCTGCGCCGCGTCCACCACGCGGTACGTCACCCCGTCGTCCGCCTTATCCTCGTGCATCACCCCAGCGAGCGCCAACGCAGGCGCACCGTCGGGCATATACACCGTAATTTCCTCCGCAGGAATACCGTCCTTTTTACACCCAGCCAGCGAAAGCCCCGCGACCGTACTCAAACAAACCAAAAAACACACAAAACTTTTTGCTTTTTTCATTATATATTCTCCTTTAAATTTTTCCAAACAGAGCCTTTACGGACACGCCGTTTATCCGTCCCAGCTTTCCCGTCAAAGCATTCGTGAGCTCCACGGGCGCGTCCAAAACCACGGACAAAACGGACACCTGTTTTTCTTTATACGGTATGCCCATTCTACCCAAAATCCAATCCCCGTACTCAGACAAAAGCGCGTTTACCCGCTCGCTCACGCCCCTATCCGTCACCAAAATACTCACCACCGCAATACGCTTTTCCTCTTTGTTTTCCATAAAAAATACTCCTTCGCCGCCCAACGCGCGAAAGAGTACAACCCAAACAAACCCCAACGACAAACCGCCGTTTCGGCTTTAACGCTCCGCGTCAGAGCAGGCAAGCCCCACCCTTTCGTTTTGCTTTTTCTACTCATTTCACCGTCAGAATTTCTTTCGGCTCAATTTCTGTTTTTCCATTTTTCTATTCGGTCGATATATCACCCATACCCATGCGGGATATTTACACACACGAATTGCAAGATAGTAAGACTGCCTGCAAGATCATCTTGCCCGCAAGTGCGGTCAACCGCATACGACAGATTTCGCACCGTCGAATTATCGTCCTTTTTCCGATATTCCGTCGTTTGTGCGGCGGGGCATATCTTACGTTAAACGGTTGCCACAACCCGATGAATCGGCAACCCGCGCTCCACCCATTTTTGCTCGTATTCCGTCACGATATTCCATTCGGGATTGCCGTTTTCGTGCAGATCATAGGTCACCTCGGATAAATCAAACCCGCACGCCTTATACTCTTCCAACGAAAACTCAAAAAAATCCCGATCGTCCGTCTTTTGCACAATTTTACCGCCCTTTTTCAGCAAACGCTTATAAACTTCCAAAAAATTCCGATGAGTCAAACGCTGCGTCGCATACCCAAGCTTCGGCAGCGGCGTAGAAAAATTCAGATAGATCACGTCCAAGCTGTTTTCGGGAATATAGCACGGCAGACACTCGGCGCGAATATTCAAAAACCGCACATTCTCCAAGCCCAACCGTTTCACCTCTTCCATCGGGGTCAAGATCACGTTGCTCATCTTTTCCAACGCCAAATAATTGACGTCCTTTTCCCGCTCAGCCAAAGCGATCACAAAGCCGCCCTTACCGCACCCGATCTCCAAAGCCACGGGCAAATTTGCGCGTTCCGCGCCGAAAACCGCGCTAAAATCCAACAACGCGCGATAATTTTCCGCCGCCTCTTTCATATTCAAAATTCCGTTTGCGCCGTGCGCCAACAGCAAATCGCCGCAAGCCTCCATGCGTGCCTCGAAATTCCTCTTTTTCCGCATTCTCATCGACATAGCCGTTCTTCCTCGTCCGTTTTTCCGTATCTTCCGCGCCTATCCCGCGCCATGTATCGCTTACTTTCTGCCCGTACTGCCAAAGCCGCCTTCGCCGCGCACGGTATCGCTCAGCTCGTCCGCCTCTAAAAAGCTCGCTTTCAAAAACGGCGCGACAACCAGCTGCGCAATACGCTCTTTCGGCGCAATTTTTTGTTCCACCGCAGAATGGTTATGCAAAGCCACCATGACCTCGCCGCGATAATCGGAATCGACCACACCGACCTTATTAGCAGGCGCAAGCCCGCGCTTGCAAGCCAACCCGCTGCGCGCATAGATCAAGCCCGCATACCCCTCGGGACTTTCCATTGCCAGCCCCGTACGCACAAACTTCGTTTCGTTGGGCGCAAACACGATCTCCTCGTCGCAGAGCGCATACAGATCCGCCCCTGCGGAAAATTCCGACCCATAGGTAGGCAAAACGGCGTTTTCGTCCAATTTTTTCACGTTGATAACAGGCATAATTTTCTCCAATTTTCCGCACGTTTCTCTCGTGCAGAACTCATATTTTGTTATATTATAACAAATCACGACAAAAAAAGCAAGGCTTTTACACCCTGCTTTTTATATGTCTTTTTCGTTATTGTCATTGCGAGCAAGATGATCTTGCAATCAGTCTTACTATCTTTCCCATCGCGTGTGTAAATACCCCACGTTGGTTTGAGCGCGCAATCGACCAAATTGTCATTGCGAGCGAGTTTACAAGCGCGCAATCGACCAAATTGTCATTGCGAGCGAGTTTACAAGCGCGGCAATCGACCAAATTGTCATTGCGAGCGAGTTTACAAGCGCGGCAATCGACCAAATTGTCATTG
>JAFTQY010000052.1 GCA_017462505.1 Clostridia bacterium | reverse complement strand
TTGTGCGTGACCGTATCGGGCCCGACCTCTTCGTTCTGCTTGTTAAAGAGCGGAATAACCGAGCCGTTCGAGCCGAGCACGTTACCAAAGCGCACCGCCACGAAGTTGGTATACTTGCTGTTTTTGCCGATATTTTGAATGATCATCTCGCAAATACGCTTGGTCGCGCCCATAATGTTGGTGGGGTTGACCGCCTTGTCGGTAGAGATCTGCACAAACGTTTCCACGTGAAACTCTTCTGCCGCTTTGGCAAGGTTCAGCGTACCGAATACGTTGTTTTTCACCGCCTCGTTGGGGCTGGTTTCCATCAGGGGCACGTGCTTGTGCGCCGCCGCGTTAAAGACGATCTGCGGACGGTATTTTTCAAATACGTCGCGTACCTTTACCTTATCGCGGATACTTGCGATCAAGGTCAAAAGATTGAGGTTGGGACAATGCCGTTTGAGCTCCTGTTCGATCTCGTACGCGTTGTTTTCGTAAATATCCAAAATGATGAGCTGCGCGGGGTTGTGCGAGGCGATCTGACGGCAGAGCTCGCTGCCGATCGAGCCGCCGCCACCCGTGACGAGCACGACCTTACCCTCGATATACCCCATGACCTCGTGCAAATTCACACTGACCTGTTCTCTGCCCAGCAGATCTTCGATCTTGACGGGACGGAGCTTGGATACGGTGATTTCGCCGTTCGTCATTTTGGAAAGCTCGGGGAGCAAGCGAATGGGACAGCCGCAATCCTTACAGTAGCTTAAAATTTCCGCAAGCAAGCCCTTTTTCTGCGAGGGGATCGCCACGAAAATTTCCTGTATGCGGTATTTTTTCGCAACCTCTTTGATATCTTCCAGCGCCCCTACTACGCGGGTATCCACCAAGCGTTTGCCCAAATATTCTTCGTTGGGATCGATAATACAAACCGCTTTGTAAAGGCTCTTTTTGTTCATGTTTATATTTTTGATCAGCGTAAGCGAGTCGTTGTTGCACCCGACGAGCATTACCCGTTTTTGCTTACTGAAAAGATTGACGACTTGCGTCTTGACGGCGCGGTACAAACGCTTTGAAAAGCGCAGAGCGGACAAGCCGATAAAGAGCAGCATTGTGTAGAAAATAACGACGGAATACCCGATACCGAGGTTTACGCCAGCCAAACGGGTAATCAGTACAAACGCGAGGTTGCCTACGCCGATCACCGACGAAACGATCAACAAGCGGAACGCCTCGGGAAAGCCTACGGAAGAAAAGAGCATGGAATATAAGCCCAACGCCACGCAAAGCGCGATTACCGCAAAGGCGTTGCTGAGCGCCCAAAAGGCAAGCGTCGTGCTCATCCAAGTGAGGTTGAACTGTTTCCAAGCCAACAGCCAGTACGCGCCGAACGCCGCCAACGCCGTCAACAATACGTCGCAACCGCATAATCCGACGGCTATGATCTTATTTCTCAATTTTGCATTTGTTTTTGCCATATTTCCTCCAAACGCCCGTCAAACTATCCACAGAGTGGATACGCACAAAGTTTATTATATCACAGAACGATCACATTGTCAAGGTTTTTTCGCGGTTTTTACCCCTTCTTTACCTGCTCCGTAATATATTCGGCATATTTCTTCGCCACGTTTACCCCCGTCGTACTTTCCAAGCCCTCGAAAAATGCGTTGGAGTTGACCTCGCAGATCACGCCGCCGTCCGACGTTTGCAATACGTCCACGCCGCAATAGTCCAAGCCCAGCGTTTGCGCCGCTTTTTCCGCAAGAGTGGCAATTTCGGGAGCAAGCTCGATTTTTTTACCCCTGCCGCCAAGCTCGATATTCGAGCGGAATTCGCCGTTCATCGCGACGCGTTCCATAGCCGCCGCCGCTTTTCCGCCGATCACGATCACGCGGATATCCCTGCCGCTCGCCTCGGCAATAAACGCTTGATAAAAGTGCGGGCGGTAAAGATTTTCCTGCTCCGTTTGGATAAGCTCGGACATATCGCGAACGAGCCGAACGCCCGCGCCGAACGAGCCGTAGCTATGTTTCATTACGAGCGGAAAACCAAGCTCCTTTGCGAGCATTTGTAAAAAGATTTCGTCCGCTTTTGCGTTCGGGGTATAGCAAAGGGGGGCGGGTATGCTTTTCGCAAGTCGTACGCCCGCGCCGAGCAAGGCGAGATAGGTCGTCATTTTATCGTCGCAGGTTTCCACCGCCGCCGCGCTGTTAAAGAGCCTCAACCCCGTTTTTTCCAGCATTTTGCCAAGATATTTATCCTTGTCCAAATATACGGCGACATCGTATTTTTTGCCCGTGAACGCGGTCACGTCCCCCGTCGAATGGATCGCCGCCGTGATTTCACCGTTGCGGCGAACGTCCGTTTCCACATCCAAAAGACGGAGCTCTTCTGCGATACGCTCTGCTTGCCGATAAAATTTTTCACCGTTTGGATATCCGTTTATAATAATAAGCCCTTGCACTCTGTTCGCCCCTTTGCCCTTTCGTTATGAAAAAGAGGACGGTATTCCGTCCCCCGTTACACTCTGCTTTTATGCCTCTACGCGAATAACCGCCTCGACCGAGCCGACCTCGGACGCGTTGATCTTTGCAACGGCGTTCTTGATCGCCTGTTCGTGCGTTTTGTGCGTGATGATGATAAGCGGAACACGCGTTTGGTCCGCCGCCTTTGCCTTTTGCGCGATCTCTACGATCGATACGCCGTTCTTACCGAAAATGTTGCTGATCTTCGACAGCGTACCCGCTTTGTCCTCCACAGAAAGGCGGATATAGTACGCGCTTTCAAAGTCTGAAACGAATTTTACGTCGCTGTCCGCCGTCGCGTTGTTTTTGTAGGTGGAATATTTGATTTCGGAATGGGTCGCCGCATAGATAACGTCGCTGACTACCGCGCTTGCCGTCGGGAACGCCCCCGCGCCCTTGCCGTACAGCATGATATCGTCGAGCGCGTCGCCGCGAAGATATACTGCGTTGTATGCGTCGTTTACGCTCGCCAAAGGATGCGCCGCAGGAATAAACGTGGGATGTACGCGTACCTCCACGCCCTTGTCGCCGTTTTTGCCGATCGCAAGCAATTTAAGCACATACCCAAATTCTTTACCGATCGCAATATCCATTGCATTGACGGACGTGATCCCCTCGCGGTGCACTTTGGTATAAGGCACTTTGGTATGGAACGCCATAGACGAGAGAATGGACAGCTTGTACGTCGAGTCGAACCCCTCCACGTCGTTGGTGGGGTCGAATTCCGCATAGCCGAGCGCCTGCGCCTCTTTGAGCGCCGTTTGATAATCCGCGCCGTCCTGCGCCATTTTCGTCAGGATATAGTTGGTCGTGCCGTTGACGATACCCATCATTTCGGTAATATGGTTCGCCTGCACGCCGTCCAAAAGAGTACGGATAATGGGCACGCCGCCTACGCAGCTTGCCTCGTAATACAAACCGCAGCAGTTGCGTTTTGCGATACGCTCTAATTCGTGCGAGCATTTGCTGATCATTTCCTTGTTTGCGGTAACGACGGTCTTGCCCTCTTTGAGCGCCATCATAACGAATTCTTTCGCTACGCCGACGCCGCCGATCGTTTCGATGACGATATCGATCGCGGGATTTGCCACCACTTCCGCAATGCTGCCTGCGATACATTCTTCGGGCACGCCGAGCTCTTTCAAGCGCGCCGTGTTTTTATCCAAAACGCTCTCGACCACGATATCGACGTTTTGCGTTTTTAAATAAAATTCTCTGTGATCGACCAGCGTTTTATACGTGCCGCCGCCGACTACGCCCAAACCGAGAATTGCAACGCCTACTCTCTTTTTCATATCCTAAACCTCCTGCCGTTTGACATTTTTCCTTTTTTGTGTATTGCCGTTTGTACGGACGAAAAAAGCCGTTCGTCGCGTACCGTCCCCCGCCCTTTTTAGGGTTACGCCTTGACGGTGTTTAAATCGTACAAATATTTCAAGCCCTTTAACGTGAGCAACTTGTCCACTACGTCGATCCCCTCGATCTCTTTGGCGATGATCGTAGAGAAACCGCCCGTTGCGATCGTCTTGACCTTGGGGGCTTTGAGCTCCTTTTTTATACGCTTTACGATATATTCGACAAGCCCCGCAAAGCCGAACACGATACCCGCCTGCATGTTGGTCACCGTGTTTTTGGCGATAATGCTCTTGGGGGCTTCGATTTCTACGCGCGGCAATTTCGCCGTACCGTTGACGAGCGAATCGAGCGAGCCCTTAATCCCGGGCGCGATTACGCCGCCGATAAATTCGTTGTTTTCGCTGATGATATTAAAGGTGGTCGCCGTGCCGAAATCCACCACGATCATGGGCGTTCCCTCGCCGTAGCCGACGATCGCCGAAACGCAGTTGACGATACGGTCCGCACCCACTTCGCGTGCGTCGTCGCAACGGATATTCAAGCCCGATTTTAAGCCGGGCGCGATATGCAAGGGCGCGATCTGCAAATACAGCTGACACATTTTATCGATCGTATAATCCAAAGACGGAACGACGGAAGAAACGATACCCCCGTCGATATCCTCCACGTTTACGCCGCGCGCCGCGAGCATGCCCGTCAGTTGTGCGCCGTATTCGTCCGAAGTCTTTTTGAAATCGGTCGCCACACGGGAAGAAACTTTCAGTTCGTCCCCGTCATAGATCGCGTATTTAATATTCGTATTGCCGATATCTATACAAATAATCATAATTTTTCCTTTTATTTCGTCCGTTTACCGACGACGCGGCAAACCGTATGGATAGACGGCGCAAGTACGAGATTGATGGCAAATTCCACCAAGAAATTGATCCCTGCGCAAACGATCACCAAAAAGTAGATCACCGTCTGTCCGCCCGCGACAAAGTTCGCTTTGAGCGTGTCCTGTAAAAAACACAGCGAACCCAAAATAAAGAGCCCCGTATTGACGATAGGCGCAGCCGCCGCGGCGACCAACACGCCTACGTAGCTGTTTTTCTTTGCTATCCATTTATAGAGCAAGCCCGAAACGACGCCCGCCGCCGTGCCCTTTACCACGCAAAGCAGTACCGTCCAAACGGGATGATCTTCTATCAAGATCAGGGTAAATCCGTCTACGCCCGTCAACGCCTGCACCAGCACCACCGCGCCAAACGCCAGACCCATAATGCCGCCCGCGATCGCACCGTAGAGCACCCCTGCCAAAACAATGGGCACAAGCACGAAGCTCAGCGACGTTGCACCTATTTTGAAATAGCTGCCGAACCATTGCAAAACGATCACGAGCGCGAGCAATACCGCCAGCCCCGTAACGCGTTTCGCGGAAAAATACTTCCGCTTTTCCATAAAAACCTCCTATCGAGTTCGCCTCCGCGATACCCGTAGCAAAAAAATAAATATTTACCCGTTTTTTGGTAGAACCGCCTCAAAAAGCGTATTCTCCGCGAGTATGCTTTTATTATAGCGCATTTTTTTCATTTAAGCAAGGAAATAAAGGGAAAAATTGAATAATCCTATCAAAAAAATCTTGGAAAAAACCGCTTTTTTAACACAACCGCCCTTGAAAAAAGAATATTATGTAATAGAAACACGTCGCCGTAGGTTTTCCGCCGCTTGGCGGTAGTACATATTCCCCTGCGGCTAACACAGGAGGTTTATTATGACTTGTTGCAATCAGGGTAACGTTACCCTTTGGATTCTTATCGCTCTGCTCGTGCTCGGCTCGAAGAACGGTGTGTTCTGCTCGAACGTTTTAAGCGGCTGTGGCTTGCCCGTGATCATCGCGCTCCTTTTCTGTCTGTACAGAAACGGAACGTTGGCGTCACTCCTCACCCCGTCCTGCAACTGCTCGTGTAACTGCGGCTGCAATAACGGCTATTGATTTTTTCTTCTTTATCTCCTTATTTTTACTCCACGAAAAGGCGGAGCCGGTAACCCCGACTCCGCTTTTTTGTTTTTTGACATTTATTTTTCAGACAAGAAATAGGCTTGCAGGGCAATGATCGTTTTGCCGTCGCGTATCTCGCCGTTTTTCAGCATTTCCCACACGCGCGCGGCGGGGATATATTCTACGTCCAAAAATTCGCCGTCGTCCAAATGCGCCTTGGTCTTTTGACCGTCGTACGCGCGGTAGATATAAATTTTTTCGTCCGTATAGCCGGGGCTGGGGTAGTCGATATAGAGCAACTCGAATTTTTCCGCCTTTATCCCCGCCTCTTCTTCCAGCTCGCGCGCCGCCGCCACGATGGGCTCTTCCCCTTTATCGAGCTTGCCCGCAGGGATCTCGTAAATACTTTCGCCGTAGGGATAGCGGTATTGCCGCACGAGTAAAATTTTGTCGTCTTCGACGTACAGCACGCACGCGCCGCCGCTGTGTTCGATAATTTCACGCGTGCAAGGCTTGCCGTCGGGAAGTAACGCGTCGTCGCAACGGACAGTTAAAATTTTGCCCCGAAACACGTAATTTTTTTTCAGGGTTTTTTCAATATAATCCATAAAAGCTCCTTTGGCATTTTCACCAAGATTTTATCAATATATTATCATTATAGCACAAAAAACGAAAATATCCAAGATTTTTTCGCAAAACGTCTTGATTTTTTTTCTTTTTTCAGTTATAATACAGTAACGTTTCGTACGCTTTCGCAAAAAGGAGTTTTTACAAATGCAGATCCAAGGGGAAATGTCCGTCAATAAATTGATCGTGCTTTACGTTTTCGATAAAATGGAAAGCGCGCTTTCCGAACGCACGGTTGTTGAAATGTGCACGGCGGGCAATACTTGGCTCAATTATATGGACTGCATGGAATTGTTGCCAAAGCTCCTTGACGACGGGTTTTTGTGCCGCATTTCCTCCCCCGAGGAAGAGGCGCTGTATACCATCACCAGCGACGGCAGGGAAAGTTTGAAAAATTTCTATATCACGATCCCTAAGAGTATCCGTGACGAGATTTCCGCATTTATTAAAAACAACAGCGGGAAATTGAGAAACCGTCAGGAATGTAAAGCCGATTATTTCCAAAACGTGGACGGGTCGTATACCGTATTTTTGAAAATTATCGCGCCCGTGCAGCCGATGCTGGAATTAAAGTTTGTTATTCCCGACAAAAAGACGGCGCAAAATATCTATAAAAGCTGGGAAAGTAAGGCGTCCGAACTGTATTCGGCAATCTACGAAACGTTGGTTGATTAAGACACGTCCCCCACCGTTTTCGTTTTTGGCGCGTTAAACCATCGGTTTGTGCGCGCATATTGACACTATTTACAAGGAAGGTATTTTTTATGTTTACGTATTCGACCAAAGGCACGTGTTCCAGACAGATTTTGTTTGACGTTGACGGAGAGAACAAAATGCACAACGTCCGTTTTATCGGCGGTTGCGGCGGCAACTTGCAAGGCATTGCAAAGCTTGTAGAAGGGAAAAACGTTGACGAGGTGGAAACGTTACTGGCGGGTATCCGTTGCAGAAACAATACCTCCTGCCCCGATCAGCTTTCCAAAGCGATCGGCGAATGGAAGGCGGCGCAGTCGGCGGAATAACGCTCCGTTTCTTGCTTTTTTCATAGGTTAGATTTTGTATACAAATAGGAAAACACCCCCTACCGTGTTCGGTTGAGGGTGTTTTTGTTTGTTTTGTGAATGGTTTTAACGAGATTGCCGCACTACGCTTACGCTACGTTCGCAATGACGGCGAGTAAGTTCTCACCGCAAAACGGTATACACGAAAACGGCGGAGAAGGGTTGCAGATTCGCGCAAAACACGGGTTTTGCCCGACGGGAGCGTACTGAGCCGTACGTGCCCGAGGGCAAGTTCCGTTTTTGTGATGAAGATGCGCCCTTATACGTCGTTTTATTATTATTCTTCGTCGTCGTAGGGAAGATCCACGTTATGATATACGTTCTGTACGTCGTCGTGCTCTTCAAGCGCGTCGATCATCTTTTCAAACGTAGCCACTTTGTCGTCGGGCAAGGTGATCTTGTTTTGCGGGATCATCGCAACCTCTGCCTGTACGAAACGGATTTTGGGTTCTTCCTCTTCGTTTCTTCTGGTCTTGGGTGCAGCCGCCATCATTTCCGCGTTCTTTTCTTCCAAGAATTTACGAACGTCGGAGAACGCGTCGGGATCGGTGAAGATTTCGTAAACGTCGTCGCTGACCACTACGTCGTCCGCGCCTGCCTCCAAAGCGATTTCCGTGATCGTATCTTCGTCAAGCTCTACCGTTCTTTCCACCACGATATAGCCCTTGTTGTCGAAGTTGTAGGATACGCAACCATTTTGACCGAGCTGACCGCCGTGTTTACCGAGGATCGCGCGCACATCCCCCGCCGTACGGTTGATATTGTCCGTAAG
>JAFTQY010000051.1 GCA_017462505.1 Clostridia bacterium | reverse complement strand
GCAAAGGTAAAGGGCGGGCTTTTCGTCAATTCCGTCCATGCCTTAAACACGGAATTTGAACCGCAGTTATTTTCCGCGCACCCGCGCGTGAAAGGGGACGCGTACGGCTGGCTGGATAAGGTTTTGGAAAGCGCAAATTGTCTGGGCGCGTCCTATTATTCCTTTCACGGCACTTCGCGGGTGAAAAAAGCCTCTCGCTCGGGGGAAAACGACGATTTTCCGTCCATGATACGGGGCTTTGAAGAGCTGACGGCGCATTGCAAGGCGCGCGGGGTCGCTTTGTGCCTTGAAAACGTGGAATGGTCCACCTATAACCGCGTGGGCGTGTTTTCTAAAATCGCGGCGGCTGTGCCTGATTTGCGCGGCGTTTTGGATATCAAGCAAGCCCGCATTTCGGGCTATCCGTACGAAGAATATCTTCGTGAAATGGGACGGCGGCTTTCGCACGTGCATATCTCGGACGTGGACGAACAGGGTAAAATCCGTTTGCCCGGGCAAGGCGTTTTCGATTTCGATACCCTTGTCAAACGGCTAAAAGACGTTGGGTTTGACGGCGCTCTGCTGATCGAAGTGTATAAAAACGATTACGCGGACGTGGCGGAATTAAAGACCGCGTGTGATTTCGTGGACGAAATTTTGTATAAAAACGGCTGTCTAAAATAAATTTTTTTGATTTTTTTGCAAAAAACTATTGACAAGCACAAAATCCTATGGTATATTATAAATAGGATTTAGTCCTAATAATAAAAATAAAGAGGAAAAGCTATGTTAAGAGTATATCAATGTGAAAAATGCAAAAAGACGATCGTAACGAAAGAGGAATTGAAGTTAGAGGGCTGGGTAGAGCTGGCGGCAGGGAGCACGGACGCGGCGCAGGAAAAGCACGTGCCCGTGGTGACGAAGAAATGCAAGACGGTCAAGGTAGACGTAGGCAGCGTATCCCACCCGATGACGGCGGAACACCTTATCGAATGGGTGGCGCTCGAAACGGAGCAGGGGTATCAGGTGAAATATCTGACGGCGGACAGTGCGCCGACGTGCACGTTCACTTTGGCGGACGGGGATAAGGCGGTGGCGGTGTACGCGTACTGCAACCTGCACGGACTTTGGGCAAACTGAGCGTTGGCTCAGGTTGCAATGAATTGCGCAAGCTGAGCTTGCAGGCAGACTTACAACGTTGTCTACGTGTGTTTAGAAAGTCCGCATTTGTGCGGGAGCGTAGACGACCGTGGAAAGTTTGCGCATGAATTGCAAAACGTTGTTTTGCATTGTGGAAATATTACAATAATGCCGACGGAGTCGGCAATTCATGAAAGGCAACGCCTTTCAATTCATGGCAAGATGATCTTGCCAAATCATGGCGAAAGCCAAATCATTCTTTTGGAGGCAATCATGATAGAAAAAGAGGCAATGTATTCCATTTCGTACGGCTTGTATATGCTGACGACGACGGACGGGGAAAAACAGAACGGCTGTATCGTCAATACGGTGTCTATGATCACCGACAACCCCAAACGTATCGTCGTGTTCGTCAATAAGGCGAACTACTCGCAGGAGCTTTTGAAAAAAACGGGCGTTTTCAACGTGTCCGTGCTTTCCGAAAGCGTGCCTTTCGATATTTTCAAGCAGTTCGGGTTCGTTTCGGGACGGGATACGGACAAATTCGCAGGCGGGAGCTATCCCAAGAGCGAAAACGGTCTTTTCTATCTGCCGCAATATGCCAACGCGGTGCTCAGCGCGAAGGTTATCGACAGCTACGATTACGGCACGCACACGCTGTTCGTAGCCGAGGTCACGGAGGCGAAAAAGCTTTCGGATGAAAATTCGGTGACCTACGCATATTATCAAAGCAATATCAAGCCCAAGCCCCAGACCGCGCCCAAAGCGGAAGAAAAGCCGACGGACGGCAAGCATAAATGGGTTTGCAAGATTTGCGGCTACGTGCACGAAGGGGAGGAATTGCCCGACGATTTTATTTGTCCTTGGTGCAAACACCCCGCCAGCGATTTTGAGCAGGTGGAATAAAAAAATCGCGCTGATTTGACAAGAAACGCTTTTGTTCGATAAATAATTTTTCAGTGCAAGGGAAAAAAAGGAAAAAAGCGGAAAAAGGTTGAAAAAAGGGCGAAAAAAGACTTGACACTTTCCTTTCAAGTTGTTATAATTACGGGGTAAAACGAAAAATGCAGCGGCAAAGGTAGGTGAAAAGTATGTCCACGGTAAGAGTTGGTGAAAACGAAAACGTAGAAAGCGCATTGCGCCGTTTTAAGAGAAAATGCTCCCGCGACGGTATCATCGGCGATATGAAAAAGAAGGAATTCTATGAAAAGCCTTCCGTAAGAAGAAAGAAAAAGTCCGAAGCTGCCAGAAAGAGAAGCAGAAACTAAAACACAAAAGAGTTCACGGTATCGTGAACTCTTTTCATTTGTCGAAAAAGCAAGGAGCGTGTAAAATTATGTCGCAAGAACAATCGGAAAACAAACGTACCCTCAGGGAAGAGGCTCGAAAGGCGAAAACTCGGATCAAGAGCGGGTTTTGGCACGTCTGTCAAAAGGAGATGGAGGGACAGCTCACCAAAGCGCGGGAGCAGGGCTTGAACGAGAGCAAGGCGGGGCGGTATTTCACGGCGCAGGTGACGGCGCAGATCGAGGGCAAAAAGGAAGACGATTTTTATTTGCGCGTAAAAGAAATGCTCTTGACCCAAGGGGAAGTGAGCGACGCGATCGGTCGGCTGACCGATCAGGAATATTACGCCACATTATCCTACGAAGAAAAGCAACGCTACACTTTAACGCTGAGCGAGCGGTATTTGCGCGCATTAGAGCGTTTTCGCGCCGAGTGCGAGTTTGAAACCTTGGCAAAATAAGCAAGCTGAGCTTGCAGGCAGTCTTACAACCTTGCCGACCGTGTGTTTAGGAATATTCGCATTTGTTTGAGTGCATACTCGCGCCTTGTTTTCTTTGAGGGTAAGCTGAGCTTGCAGGCGGTGAGCAAAAATTTTCATTATCGTCATACCGACCGAGCGAAGCGAGTGGGCGCACCCACTCTCTCTGTCATACCGACCAAGGTTGCGTAGCAACCGCGTGGAGCGTATCTCAAAAAAATCAATAGATACACTCGACTGCGCAATAGAATTGCTCCGCTCGGTATGACAGTAACAATCTTTGTGCCTACGCAAAAGCGATGGGCGCACCCACGCCCCTCTGTCATACCGATCGAGCAAAGCGAGTGGGCGCACCCACGCTCCCCTCAGTCATACCGACCAAGGTTGCGTAGCAACCGCGTGGAGCGTATCTCAAAAAAAATCAAAACCCCCCTTACCGTATCGCGGCGAAGGGGGATTATTGTTTGTCAACATCTTCTTTTTTATATTCCACAAGCTCGTCCAACGTAACGTCGAAAATCTCGGCAAGCTTGCACAGCGTATAGATATCGGGCGTGCTGTACCCGTTTTCATAATTAGAAATCAGACTTTTTTTGCCTTGTAGCTTTTCCGCAAGCTGTCCTTGCGTTAACCCAAGCTGTTTCCTATAAAATTTAATATTTTCCGCAATTTTTATTTTCATATCCATTGACAAAAGTACAACTTTCTTGTATAATTATGTGAAAAGTACAAGATAATTGTACTACAAAAAGGAGTTAGGATAATGAAAAAGAAAAAAAGATTTTTGCTTGCGTTATTATCTGTGACGGTTGTCAGTGCGGCGGCAATCGGTTTTGTAGGTTGCGTTGGCGACAAGGGGGGGAATAATGATAACAGCAGTGGAAAGAGCGACAGTTTATCCTCTGCTACTGAAAATTCAAGCGAAGAAGATAGCTCATCCGAAGAGAAAAGTGAATCGAACCAAGACGGCGAAACGATTGGGGGAAATAGTAGTGAAGAAGAAATTCTTGAAGGGACAGAAGGGATTGTATATGAATTAAAAACGACAAACGACGGATATGGATATGGAGTCACGGGTTATGCGGGAACGGCGACGGAAGTAACCATTGCATCTAGATACAATGGATTACCCGTGACGAGTATCGATTGGGCAGCCTTTGAAGATTGCACTAGCGTAACAAACATTATAATTCCGAATTCAATAACAAGTATTGATTCGTTTGCTTTTTATGGTTGCACTGGATTAACAGAATTAGTGTTGCCTGATTCGATAACGTGCATAGAATACGGTACGTTTTCTGATTGCAGTAATTTGGTGCGTATATCCATTGGAAAAAACGTCAAAATTATTGACGAAAACGCATTTGAAAAATGTGCTAATCTAACGGAAATTGTAATTCCCGACAGTGTGGAAAGTATTGGAGAAAACGCATTTGCTTATTGCAGTTCATTAGAAACAGTAATGATTCGTGGTTCAGTAATAAGTATTGGTGAAGATGCTTTCTTTGATTGTAGTAATTTGGCTGAAATTATAATTCCTGACAGTGTAATGGAAATTGGTTATGGTGCATTCTTTGGTTGTAATCGTTTGCAATATACGATTAAAGATGAATTAGCGTATTTAGGAAACGGGAGCAATCCGTACGTATATTTGGCAACTACGAAAAAGAAAAGTCTTTCAAGTGTTACGATTACGACGGGCTGTAAATTGATTGGAGAGGGGGCATTTGCTGAATGTAAGGCGTTGACAGAGGTCGTAATTCCCGATACGGTGACGAGTATTGGTTGGGGGGCGTTTCACGATTGCGATAATTTAAGGAGATTTTCAATGCCTAATTCGGTAACGCGTATTGAAACGAGTGCGTTTTCGGATTGCGATAATCTGGAAGAAGTTACATTGTCTAATTCGTTAACCAGTATTGGAGATCACGCATTTCATCTTTGTAAAAAATTAACGACAATTACAATACCGAATAATGTTCAAAATATTGGCGAATATGCGTTTGCAAATTGTGAGAGCTTGGTAGGGATGGTGCTTCCCGACGGAGTTACGAATATTGGCGCTTATGCTTTTCAACAATGCAGTGGATTAATGAAAATAGTCATTCCAGTTAGTGTAAAGGCTATTGGATATAAGGCGTTTAATGGTAATGGAAATCTAACAATCTATTGCAAAGCGGAAAGAAAACAAAGTGATTGGAGTAGCAGTTGGAACTATTCCAACTGTCCTGTGGTTTGGGGATACACAGGCGAATAAAAAGGATTGTAAAATCCGCGTGGAAAATCCGCGCGGATTTTTCCTTTTAAAACATTTGTCATTACGAGGAGAAACGCGACGAAGTAATCCCGTATAAAATAAAGCAGAGATTGCCACACTACGCTTGCGCTTCGTTCGCAATGACAAAGGGGAAGAGAATATCGTGTCGTAACAGGGGGGGCAAAAATGTCAAAAATTCGACCTAAAAGGGGCTTGCAAAACAGTCCCTTTTATGCTATAATAGATACGTTATGACGCAGATGGATGAAATTTTGGAACAATTAAACGACGAACAGATCAAGCCCGTTCTGCAAACGGAAGGGGCGGTTTTGGTTTTGGCGGGCGCGGGTAGCGGCAAAACTCGCGTTCTCACTTCCCGTATCGCCTACCTCGTGGAAGAAAAAAACGTGCCCCCGCAGGCGATTTTGGCGATTACCTTTACCAACAAAGCCGCCAACGAAATGAAAGACCGGCTTTCTAAAATCGTGGACGTGTCGCGCTCTTGGGTGTGTACGATCCACAGTATGTGCGTGCGCATTTTACGCACGTACGCGCAGGAAGTCGGCATCAGCCAAAACTTTTCCATTTACAGCGAGACCGAACGTAGCAACATCATTAAAAAATCCTTTCAAGAATGTGATTTTGACGACGAAAAGCTGTTAAAATCGGTCAAATACCATATCGGCAATGCAAAAATGCTGGGCTTTGACCCCGATCGCTACGCCGAAGAATACGCAGGCGAAAACGATATCGACGATATCGTCAAGGTGTACCGCCGCTATCAAAAGCATCTGCGCGAAAATAACGCGCTCGATTTCGACGATTTGCTCAACGAAACGCGCAACCTGTTAAAAAACAACGAGGACGCGCGCGAACAGCTCGGCGGGCGATTCCGCTATATCCTCGTGGACGAGTTTCAGGACACCAACGCCGTGCAGTACGAGATCATTCGGTATCTTGCAAGCGGCTACGGCAATTTGTTCGCCGTGGGCGACGACGACCAGTCCATTTACGGCTGGCGTGGCGCGAAGATCGAAAACATTCTGCATTTTGAAAAGGATTTTAAGGGCGCGAAGGTGTTTAAATTAGAGCGCAATTACCGCTCCACGAAGAACATTTTGAACCTTGCCAACACCGTGATCAAAAACAACGGTCACCGCAAGGACAAGACCCTTTGGACGGAAAACGGCGAAGGCGCGCCCGCCAAGGTATACGAGGCGGACGAGGAAAGCGGCGAGGCGCGGTATATCGCGCAATGTATCGCGGGTCTACTCCGTCAGGGCTATCGCTATTCCGATTTTGCAATTTTGATGCGGCTCAACGCCCTGACCCGTTCTTTTGAACAAGAGTTCACGGGGGACGGTATCCCCTACAAGGTCTTTGGCGGGTTCAAGTTCTTTGAACGCAAGGAAATCAAGGATTTGTTGGCGTATCTGCGCCTGATCAACAACCCGTTCGACAGCGAGGCGGCGCTGAGAATTATCAATTTCCCCAAGCGGGGTATCGGCGCAAGGACGGTGGACGTGTTGCAGCAATACGCCTTTAACAACGAGGTTTCGGTGTACGACGCTTTGCTCGATATCGACGAAATCGGCTTTTCGGGGGCAACGCGGGAAAAGCTGGTCGGCTTTCGCGATCTGATCAAAAACTGGATCATCGCCAGCCAAGATTTGCCGATCAACGAGCTTGTAAAACAAATTATCGAGGATACGAAAATGCGCGAGGCGTACGCGGACGACAGCGACGAGAGCATCAACAAGCGCGCAAATATCGAAGAATTTGTCAATTCCGTCGAAGAATACTGTCGCCTCAACCCCGACACGACCCTGACCGATTATCTGAACCAAGTAACCTTGTCGTCGGATACGGACGAAATGGACGACGGGAACTACGTCACCCTTGCCACCGTGCACGCGGTAAAGGGCTTGGAATTTAAGTGCGTGTTCATTTGCGGGTTGGAAGAAAATATTCTGCCCGTATCCCGCGCCGTGGATAACGACGACGATATGGAAGAGGAACGCCGTCTGATGTACGTGGCGATCACGCGCGCGAAAGAATTATTGTATCTCACCCGCTCGAAGAGCCGTTATCTTTACGGCAAGCGTGAACCGACTGCCCGTTCGCGGTTTTTAAAGGAGCTGGCAGGGTGTATAGATCTGCCCCGCGAGGTGCGCCGTTCTCCCTACGGGTATAGCGATTACGACGACCCCGAAATGTACGGAAACGACGCGTACGTGGGGGGACGGTACGAAACGAACGACGGTTTCGGGGGTAGAAGAAACAGTTTTGGCGGCGGGTATAACAGCGGATATTCGGGTGGATATTCGGGCGGCGGTTACGGTAAAACGTACGGCTCGTCGTATGGCGACCGCGGGCGCAGCAACTCGGGCGTGACCCGCACAAAGTGGAACGGCAATAGCTACGGCGGCTCGTCAAGCTCGTCCTACGGTTCGTCGTACGGTTCGTCAAGCTCGTCGCAAAAGAGCAATAGCGGCGGTTTTGTATACGGCGGCGTGGCGAAAGCGATCAAGCCCACGGGCGGCGCAAAGGACGTGAGCGTGTACAAGATCGGCGTTAAGGTCCGTCACCCGAAATTCGGCACGGGCACGATCGTAGGCGTACGCGGTGCGGGGAGCAACATGATCATCGACGTAGGCTTTGAGGGGCTGGGGATAAAACAGCTTTCCGCAAGCTTAGCCCCCTTAACGGTATTGTAAAAGACGTATCTGCATCGCATTTCAGCGTTGCGGCTCGGTTACGTACTATTTGTACGCGCCCTCGCCGCGCCTTGAACTACTCGCATCTTCGTCTTTTACGGAGTGTGGTAGTAGATATAATGAAAACAGGAGTTTTCCACATGAACAGACAACGGGAAATAACGGATATTCTCAATAAATGGGCGCACGAATATTACGTGCTGGACGCGCCCACGGTGTCGGACAAAGAGTACGATACCCTCTATGACGAGCTCCGTGCCTTGGAAAAGGAAAGCGGCGTGGTCTATCCCGACAGCCCCACCCGCAGAGTAGGCGGCGACCCGATCAAGGGTTTTGAAAAGCATACCCATATCGCGCGGCTGTTCAGCCTTGACAAGTCGGTGTCGGAAACGGAGCTTTCCGCCTTTTTGACCCGCGTGGAAAAATTTGTCGGCGGCGAAACGGACTATACCGTGGAATATAAATTCGACGGGCTGACGGTGTGCTTGACCTACGATAAAGGGCAATTTATCCGCGCGACGACGCGCGGCAATGGCACGGTGGGCGAGGACGTTACGGCGCAGGTTTTGACGATTAAATCCTTTCCGCTGACGATCGCATACCAAGGCACTTTGGAGGTACGCGGCGAGGCGGTCATTCGCCTTTCTGTTTTGGAAAAATACAACGAAACGGCGGCAGAGCCATTGAAAAACGCCCGCAACGCGGCGGCGGGGGCGATCCGCAATCTCGACCCCAAAATCACCGAAAAACGCCGCCCCGATATCTATTTCTACGACGTAAATTACATGTCGGACGGCGAAAGCATGTCGCAGACGGAGGCGCACGATTTCCTTGTCAAAGAGGGCTTTAAGGTGTACCCGTACTTTGCCGTTTGCCACACGAAAGACGAGGTTTTGGCGGCGATTAAGCATATCGAAGAGGAGCGCAAAACAATCGACGTGCTGACGGACGGGGCGGTGATCAAGCTCAACGACGGGCGTATCCGCGAGGAAATGGGCTTTACCGATAAATTCCCCCGTTGGGCAATGGCGTATAAATTCGAGGCGGAAGAGGTCACGACCCTCTTAAAAGACGTGATCTGGCAGGTGGGCAGAACGGGCAAATTGACTCCGCTTGCCCTTTTAGACCCCGTCGATCTTGGCGGCGCGACGGTATCGCGTGCGACCTTGAACAACTACGGCGACATTTTGCGCAAGGACGTCAAGATCGGTTCGCGCGTGTTGGTGCGCCGTTCCAACGAGGTTATCCCCGAAATTTTGGGGGCGACGGAGCACTACGCGCACAGCCAAAAAATCGAAAAGCCCCGTATATGTCCCGCGTGTAAGAGCGAACTCACCGAAATCGGAGCGCATTTGTTCTGTCCGAATCGGCTGTGCAAGCCCCGCATTGTGGCGGCGCTCGACCATTACGCAAGCAAGAACGCTATGAATATCGACGGTTTTTCCGAAAGCACGGCGTTGCAGCTTGTCGAACGCAAAAACGTCGCGAAACCGTCCGATCTGTACGCGTTGACGGCAGAAGATTTGGCGGCTTTGGACGGGTTCAAGGACAAAAAAATCGGCAATATTTTGACGGCGATCGAAAAGAGCAAGACCCCGACCTTGGACGCATTTATCTACGCGATCGGCGTGGAGGGGGTAGGACGTGTCGCGGCGAAGGACCTTGCGGCGCGCTTTAAGAGCATGGACGCACTGAAAAACGCAACGGAAGAAGAGCTGATCGCCATGGAAAATATCGGCGAGATCACGGCGAAAGCGATCGCGGCGTATTTCAAGGACGAAAACAACCTTTTGGAGCTTGCCGCTCTGCACGCGGCGGGGGTCGCGCCCACGTGGTCGGACGAGAAAAAGGAAGGTATTTTTTCGGGTCAGTCGGTGGTTTTGACGGGTACGCTGTCGTCGTTTAAGCGCAGCGAGGCGCAAAAGTTGATCGAAGAGCGCGGGGGCGTATGCCAAAGCTCGGTGACGGCGAAAACGACCTTGGTTTTGGCAGGTGAAGAGGCGGGCAGTAAGCTTGCCAAAGCGCAAAAGCTCGGCGTTAAGATCATTGACGAAAACGAATTTAAGCAAATGCTGGAACAGGAATAACAGACATTGTCATTGCGAAGGAGCGTACGCGACTGCGGCAATCCCGTATAAAACAAAGCCGAGATCGCCACGGCTACGCCT
>JAFTQY010000050.1 GCA_017462505.1 Clostridia bacterium | reverse complement strand
TTTATATTATTTTTTTATTTTGTCAAATTTTGTGTGTCGAGAGCAATCATATACTCTTCGTCGGTGGGGATAACGTAGGTTTTTACCTTCGCGCCCTTTGCGGAAATATCCGCAATCTCCCCTCTGGGGCAATTTTGATTGTATTCCTCGTCGATTTCAACACCGAGGAAAGACATATCCTTGCAAACCTCTTCGCGCAGATCGCGATCGTTTTCGCCGATACCTGCCGTGAACACCACCGCGTCCACGCCGTTCATTTCCGCAATATACGAACCGACGATCTTTTTGATATTGTGGCAAAGAATTTTCATCGCGAGCTTCGCGCGGTAATTTCCGTTTGCCGCCGCTTCGCGGATATCGCGGCAATCGCTGCCGACGCCGCCTACGCCCGAAAGACCCGATTCCTTATTTAAGATCTTGTCCGCCTCGTCCGCAGTCAAGCCCTCTGCCTTTTGGATAAAGGTAACGACCGTGGGATCGATCGCGCCGCTACGCGTGCCCATCGGAACGCCGTCCTGCGGGGTAAAGCCCATGGACGTATCCACCGCTTTGCCGTTCACCGTCGCCGTGATCGACGAGCCGTTGCCAAGATGGCAGGTGATGATCTTTGCGTTTTTATTGCCGAGCAGTTCCGCCGCCTTTGCCGCAACGTATCTGTGCGACGTGCCGTGGAAACCGTAACGGCGAATTTTGTGTTTTTCATACAGCTCGTAGGGAATGGGATAGATATACGCGTAATCTTCCATGTTGGAATAGTACGACGTATCGAACACCCCTACGTGGTTGACGTTAGGCATTACCTCTTTGCACGCCTTAAAACCGCTGATTGCGGGAGGACCGTGCAAGGGGTTAAGTCCTACGATACTTTCCAGGTACGCGATTTCGTCCGCGCCGAGAATTGCCGACGCGCGCAGCTTTTCGCCGCCGTGCGCAAATCTGTGCCCTACCGCCGAGATCTCGTCCACGCTTGCGATCACGCCCTTGTCCTTGTCCGTGAGCAAGGAAAGCACGCATTCGATCGCAGCCTTGTGGTCGGGGAAGTCAACGTTCGCCTTGTAATCGGGTTTTGCGGGACGCTTATGCGTAATCGCCCCGTCGATCCCGATCCTTTCGCAGAGCCCCTTTGCCAAAACCTCGGTCTTGTCCATATCGAACAACTGATATTTCAGCGAAGAACTGCCTGCGTTTACGACCAAAATCTTCATTGGCTTTGTTCTCCTTATATTATATAATGTATTATTCAATCTGTTTTTCGTTGTCGCAACGCTGTCGCGCCAACCGCCTTGCGGCGGTATAAACGCAATCTACGGTTGCTCTCTTGGGGTTTATACGCGCTTTGCGATAACTTCTTTTTCAAATTTTTCCACTTCTTCCCACCAGTCCTCGCTAAGACCTTGACGGGCAAGATATTCGTTCCAAACGTCTACGAAAGGCAAATATTTCACTCTTTCGTGCATATAGAACACTTTGGTATAGTTGCCCTCGTCCTGCAATTTCTTCATTTCCGCATACGGTTGCAAAATTGCGGACAGGAGCGCCTTTTGCATGGAGCGTACGCCCGTTACCCAAGCGCACAGACGGTTGATGCTCGCGTCGAAATAGTCGAGCGCTACGATCACCTTGTCGTCTGCGTCGTTGCGGATAATTTCCTTGGAAAGCTCTTTCAGCTCGTCGTCCACCACGATTACGTGGTCGCTGTCCCAACGAACGGGACGGGATACGTGGAGCTGTACCTTATCGTAGAACGCCAGCATGGACGGGATCTTATCGGAAACGACTTCGGTCGGATGATAATGACCCGTGTCGAGCAGACAGCAGATACCGCGCGTCGCCGCGTAATTTTGATAAAATTCGTTGCTACCTACCGTGTAGCTTTCCACGCCGATACCGAACACTTTGCTTTCTACCGCAGGGATAACCCATTCCTTGTCGTAGCCCTCCAAAACCTCGTCCAACGATTTCTTCAAACGAAGTCTAGGGCCAAGACGGTCGGCAGGGATATCCTTCGTGCCGTCGGGCACCCAAAGGTTAACACAGCAAGGGCTGCCCATCGCTTTACCGATTTCCGCCGCGATCTTCATACAAGCCTTGCCGTGGCGTACCCAGAATTGACGAACCTCTTCGTCAGGGGAAGACAGCGACAAGCCGTCCTTCATCATGGGGTGCGAGAACCACGTGGGGTTGAAATCAACGCCCTCCAAGCCCGTTTCTTTCGCCCATTTAACCCAGGGTTCAAAATGCTTGTATTCGTACGTGTCGCGGTCCACCTTGCCTTTGTCTTCGCCGAGCAACGCATAGCAAGCGTGTACGTTTACGCGCTTTTTACCGGGCATCAGTTTAAACGCCGTCGTAAGATCGGCAAACAGCTCTTCGGGGTTTCTCGCTCTGCCGGGGTAGTTACCCGTCGTCTGAATACCGCCCGAAAGGGAATCGCTACCGTCGAAACCGATAACGTCGTCGCCCTGCCAGCAATGTACGCTGACCGAGAGTTTGGACAGTCTTTCCATCGCCGCTTCGGTATCGATACCAAATTGCGCATAGATCTTTTTTGCTTCTTCGTATCTGGACATATATTTCTCCTTGTTTTATGTATCTAAATTGGTTATTGTTCTACTTTTTCTTTAAAGGCTTTCAGCCATTCGGTTGCGATCATTCTCGCGCCCGCCGCCAACGGATGCACCCCGTCGAACGTGTAATAATCTCCGCCGAATTTTTTCTCTGCCTCGTCGAATTTTTCCTGCAAGGGCACGAACGTCAAATTATAATCTTCCGCAATCTTTCTTGCGACCTTGGCATATTCCTTAACCGCCTGAAACTTTTGCCAACGTTCTTCACCGTCCGTCGCGCTGCCTTCCAAAATAAACGGCTCTAAAATCATAATTTTGATATTCGGCAAACGCTCTTTCGTTTCTTCGATCATCGTGCGGTATACCCGTTCCCAACGGTCGAGCTCCACGCCGTTTTGATAGCTGATCTCGTGCCATACGTCGTTGACGCCGATCAAAATCGACAGCACGTCGGGTTTGTGGTTCCACACATCCGCTTTCACACGCGCGTACAAATCCACAACGCGGTTGCCCGAAATGCCACGGTTAATACATTCGTACTTCGTGGGATTTTCGCAGGTCAGCTCCCCCACGACAAAGTTCGTATACCCCACGCCGTAGGAATATACCGATCCGTCTTCATGATCCCGTATTCTGTTCATATCCGTGATCGAATCGCCGTAAAATACAATTTTCATATTCATCCTCCTTGCTATTAAAGTTCTGCAATATCAAAAGAGTTTTTGACAATCTGTCTACCCTCTTTCACGTCTTTGATATCGCCGCCGCCGACCATCTGCATCATAAGGTTTCCGATCGCCGTGCCTTCCGTAGGTCCTGTGATGATCTTCTTGCCCGTGTATTGCATCGTCAGCTCGTTTAACAGCATGTTCTTGCTGCCGCCGCCGATAATGTTGAGCGTTTCGTATTTCTCGCCCGTTACCTCTTCCAAGGCTTTCAATGACTGATCGTAATATCTTGCGAGGTTGTTATAGATCGCGTACGCCATTTCGCCAACCGAAAGCTTTCTTCCCACCGTTTCGTTGATCACGTCGATCATGCTATCGGGAGCAAGGAATTTTTGATCGTTGACGTTGATATAATCGTCCACGGGGTTCACCCTTGCCATGTCCGCAAGCTCCGCAAAGCTGTATTTGTCGTCCAGCTCGTGGCGAACCTGCTGTATCATCCACAGCCCCATGATATTGATCTGCAAACGGAACTGTTCTTTCACGCTGCCCTCGTTGGAATACCCCGCCTTTCTCGCCGCGTCGCTCGTATGCGCTTGGTTTTGTTCTACGCCAAGGAGCGACCACGTACCGCTGGAAATGTACGGCGTTTGCGCCTCTAAGGGAGCAGCGAGCACCGCGCTTGCCGTGTCGTGCGTTGCGGGCAGGATAACCTTTGCCTTATACCCTACGATCGCCGCTACCTCGTCGGTGAACTCGCCCACCACCGTACCGGGCTGTGCAAGCTCGCCAAACAGCTCTTTTTTATAACCGAGCTTTTCGATAATTTCGTCGTCCCACGTATGGGTGACGGAATTGACCATGCCCGTCGTCGTCGCGTTGCAGTATTCCTGTTTTTTCACGCCCGTCAAACGGAAGTGGAAATAATCGGGGAGCATCAAAAGGGATTTTGCCTTTGCCATACGTCCCGTCTTTTTATCGTCCAACAGCTGATATACGGTATTGAACGACGCAAACGCGATACCCGTCTTTGCAAACAGGTTTTCAAAAGGAATGATCTCGTGCACGGCGGGGATCGTTTCGTCCGTTCTACTGTCGCGATAGCAATACGTACCGCCGATCGCCTGATCGTTTTCATCGAGCAACGCATAGTCCACGCCCCACGTATCAATACCTACCGAATAGGGAACTTTGCCCAGCTCCTTCGCCTTTTTCAAGCCGTTGAGAATTTCGGTAAACAAGCGTTCATGCGTCCACATAAGGTGAGTCTTGCCGTCGTACGCCGTCAAATCTTCCGGTCCGTTTTGGAAACGGTAAATTTCTTCCGTAACCATTTTGCCGTTTTCAAGGTGCGCCACAATGTGTCTGCCCGACGACGCGCCGATATCGATCGCCAAATAATATCTCATAATTCCTTTCCGTCCTTCTTATTTTTTAGATTTTCGTTACCGCAAACGGCGTTTTGCAAGCCGCGTTCGCTACCGCGATCGCCAAAGCTCTCTTTTCGTCGTCCACACCCTCGGGCGCATACGTTACGCCGTCGATATCCAACCCGACCAGACCTTTCACCACGCACAGCCCTGCGATATATCTGCCGAAGTCGTAGGAAAGGTGGAAACCGTCGCGGTTAAGCTCGTCGCCAAGCACCGCTCTCGCGTTTTGGATCGCCGTGCCCGACGGGATCAGCCTTGAAAAGATTTTACGGGGCAATATCTTCGTCTGTACCGCATTTAAAATCGCCGCGTACATTTTGTCTTGGTTTCTATCGTATGCGTCAAATCCTGCATTGTCGAAATAATTTGCATACGCCCACGTCATCTGCCAACCGTAGACTGGATTGCCTTTCGCTAAGCCCGTCACGTACGCCATCAGCTCGTCCACTTGGTCATAGGTTTCCGCAAGTCCGCTGCGTCCGCTCTGCTGTTGGGTGAAGATAAAATCCCATTCCCGTTCGACGATTGCGTCCCCCATTTTAAATTCGGGGATAATCTGCCATTCGTCGTCGGTATTTTTCCAATATTCGTAGGCGGGTAAATCGCCGCGCGCGTTTTCGCAATGCAAGCTCAAAGGACAGCCGCCGATATACAAGTTGCCAAGCTTTATTTCCTCTACGCCGAGATTTTTTAAAATTTTGTACACCCATTCCATTGCGTCAACGGAAAAGCTGTTACCGATACCCAAAATTTTAACCGATTTTCTCATTTTTTCACAACTTCCTTGTTCGTTTTTGCGCGATTTTGTTCACATTTTCAACCGCGCCGTTTTTATACCTAATATATTATAACATATATTTTTTCTCTTGTCTATATATGTGCGAAAGATTGACAAAAAAAATTTTTTATGATACAATATGAGCATAAACGCGCAAAAACGCGCAAGTCAATCAAAAAAGCCGCTTGAAAATGGCAAAAAAGAGGTGTTTTATGGCGCTTACCGAACGACAAAACGAAATTTTGAAAATTTTACGCGAAAAAAAGAGCGCGGGCGTTACGGCGCTTGCCAAAGATCTGTACGTCAGCGAGGCGACCATTCGCCGCGATTTGGCGGAGATGAAAAGCATGGGTCTTATCGAACGCAGTCACGGCGGCGCGTTGCTCCCTGAAAACGCGGACGAAATTTCCATCTTTTTCCGCATGGAAAAAAACGCGGGTGAAAAGGAGCGTGCGGCGACCAAAGCCCTGCCCCATATTCCCCCGTTTAAATCGGTGTTTATCGACAGCTCGTCCACCGCGCTTGCCCTTGCCGAGCGTATCGATTTAAGCTTTAAGACGGTGGTGACGAACAACCTACAAACGGCGATTCAGCTTTCCAAAAAGCCGAACATCAACCTCATCATGCTGGGCGGGAACGTGCATTTTAACACAAATTCCGCCACGGGCAGTTGGACGGCGCGACAGCTGCAAGATTTTTCCTTTGATTTGATGATCTCGTCCTGCGCGGCGGTGACAGGCAGCGACGTTTTTGAACGTTCTATCGAACAAAAAGAAATCAAAAAGGTGGCGTTTGAGCATTGTAAAAAGCGCATTTTGCTCATCGACCACACCAAATTTACGGCAAACGGCACGTACCGTCTTGCGGCGCTGTCCGATTACGACGTCGTGGTGACCGACGACGCGCCCCCTGCCGACCTCGATTTGACGAACGTAAAAATTGTGTACTAATTTGCTTGCATTTCCAAAATTTTTGCAGTATAATAGTGGCGAAAGGAGCATGCTATGATACAGGATTTACACGCACACACCTATTATTCGTTCTGCTGTCAGGACAAGCCCGAAACGGTGATCGAAACGGCGATCGCCGCAGGTATTCAGCAGTTGGGTATTTGCGACCACAGCTACGGCGTGGGTTGCGCGCGGACGGAGCTTTGCTGGGATAAAGGCACACGGCTGGACGCAAATTACGAAAATACGTTGGTGCGCTATTTCGATCACATGCGCCTGCTCCGCGACAAATACGCAAAGCGTATCAAAATTTTGTGCGGTATCGAGGTTTGTACCTTGATGGGCAAGGACAGCTACGCCCTGCCCTTTGGCGCGGACATTTCCTTTTTCGATTATGCGCTGGTGGAAAACCTCGACGACCCGAATTCTTTTTTAAACGGCGATATTTTCGATTTTGCAAAGCGTTGGGGCTGTCCCGTGGGGATTGCACACACCGATCTGTTTGCCTTCTGCGCGGCGCGCGGCGAAGAGCCAAACCGCTATTTCAAACGGCTTGCCGACGCGGGAATTTTCTGGGAAATCAACGTCAATTACGACAGCTTACATTCCTTTAAACAGCACGATTACGTAACGGAATTTTTCAAGAACAAAGCCCAACAGGAAATCGTAAAAAAATCGGGCGTAAAGCTCTCCGTCGGGTTCGATAGTCATATCGCCAAGGAATACAAGCCCCAGCGGGTAAAAACCGCCTGTCAGTTGATCCGAAATATGGGCATCAAGCTGGCGTTTGAAAACAAAATTTTCTAAATAAAAATATATCAAAAATCATCCACCCGAATCTCGGATGGATGATTTTCATTTTTCATGCATAGCCCTTGTCATGCCGCTCAGCTAACTATTCGGTATGCTCGTCATATCGAGCGGAGCAATTTATTGCGTAGTCGAGCGCATCTCAATTCCGTCATTGCGAGCCTACGCCACGAGATTACCGCGCTTTGCTCGTAATGACGGCGTGACGTTGGCGTGGCAATCCCTGCCTTTTTGTCATACCGAGCGGAGCAACTTTGTTGCGAAGTCGAGCGTATCTCGATTCCGTCATTGCGAGCATACGCCTCCGATTGCCGCATTATATTCGCAATGACACGTGGCGTATGCATGGCAATCTCTTTATAAATCTTCACCGCACTTATTCACTTTTCCCTCTTACTTATTACTTTTTCAGATACGCTCCACTCCATTCGCTTTACTCATTTCGGTCGGTATGACATCTCTGCTCGGCGACTTTTACTTATATCAAAAAATCCCCTTATCCGCGACACGGGTAGGGGGATTTCGTTTTTTATACCTTTTTCAATTTTGCGTTTATCTCACTCGAAAATCAGCCGCCCGAACCCCTTGGTTACGTGGAAATTGATTTCCTCGTCGTTCGTCGGGCACGCCGACAAATACTCGTCGTGTTTATGGTCGATACGGTAGATATTCACCCGCCAAGGCAGCTGCGCCGCACGCGCGATATCCTCTTCGTTTTTTATCATGAAATCAAAGGGAATTTCCACGTCCGTCGTCCACCAGCCGTTTTCCACCTTGATATCCCAAACGACCCCGTCCTTGGGTCCGTCCTCCCCATGATTATACGCGCGACGTCCGTCGGGGTTAAAAATATGTCCCGTAAACCACGCCCCCGTCGGCGCAAAATCCACTTCGTAATACCATTCCTCACTGCCGTAAGGGGAAAGAAAAATTTCCACCGCGTCCGCATTCCATACCGTTTCGTTTTTATAATCCCCTTTGTAGGGCGTAAAAAACTCGTCGCCCTGCGCCTCGATCTTTACGCGGATACTCTTGTCCGTATAACAAAAGGAAACGTACGTCTTCAACGTCGCCGCACCGCCGTACCGCAATTCCCCAAGCAGATATTTTTCTCCAAATTGTCCTTTTTTTGCAATCAACGTTTTCACAAAGCCCTGCTCCTTTTCTTTTTACCCTTTCAGTATATCACATTCCCCTCATTTTCGCAAGCGCACGGGTGTAAAAAATACAGATTTTTTTATAAAATGCCCCAACACATATCGCCAAGAACAAAAAAAAGACGAGCCGACAGCCCGTCCTTTTTTCTAAAATTATTCTTCGTATTCCTTAACTTCTTCCTTTGCCTTGGAACGTCCGATGCAGTTCAAGATCGGCGTAACGATCGCCAAGCCCAAGCCGACTGCGCCGTAGATCACCGATTTTACCATAAACTTGCTCGTCTCCGCGTCTTTCCAATCTTTAAACGAAAGCTCGCCGTAGTATTTCTTCCACGCAAAGAAATGCAGCGCCGCCGCGGCTACCGTCCAAATCAACAGCCAGATCAAAGACTTTCTTACGCCGCCTCTGTTTAAGACAATCTGTTTTTCCGTCGCCTTTGCCGCGCGTTGCACAGAAATAAACACCGCCAAATAGCAAACCGCAAGCAGGATAAACGAAATCATCGCTTCGGTGTTCTTCGCCTCGCCCTGCGTGGACAAAACCGCATTTTCTACGTACCCGAAAATTGCATACCACAAAGGCATATCTGCCAAGAGGAAATGCTTTAAAACGATCACCAAAAATACCGCGATCGCCGCCGCCGAAATCGTCGTGAAGATAACATGGACGATACTCGCCTTTTTACCCAGCCCGTCAATCACAACTCTCAAAATCGCATACGCCGCGATCAAATACAGCGCAATTCCCCCAAACGTAGCAAAATCGACCGCGTCTTTCCCGTATACCGCAAAGCAATACACGACGAAACCGATCACCCAGCCTACTACCTTTTTCAGCCGTTTGCCCATACGGACGGCAACTCTGCTCCAACCGATCGAGCCCACTCTCAGCAAGGGCCACCAACAAAACGCCAAACGCCAAGCCACCATGAAGAAACACAAAATTGCGACCAAGGGGAAGATGTCCGTCAATATCGACATACCCAAATCCACAATACCGTTCCCCTTGTCAATGGCTTTTATCCCAAGCTGAACGTTTTTCCAAATCCCTTTAAAATAACCGCCTGCGTCCTCAGCAATCAGCTTGATTTCGTCAATCACCGCCGAAATACCGTACGTTTTCTTTTCGGCGAAAGTGTTAAACTCAATCAAACCGACCAAAAACAACGCGCCGAGTGCGGCCAAAAAAGCAAACGCAACGAGCGTAACGGCTTTTGCCGCAGGCATGCTTTTTTTCTGTTGCTCCATAATTTTGCCCTCCACATAATTGACAAACTATTGTATTCGTTATTTCATTATAATATACCTTTTTAACTTTGTTAAGCTTTTTTACCTTGCGTTTATGGGTTTATAGTAAATATCCGCCGCGCTAAAAAGCTTTACCGCGCAAAGCAAAAACTCCCCCAAAAAATCGGAGGGAGTCTTTTTATCATTATGTACTGACAAAATTATTTGTCTTCTTCGGACGTAGCCTCGGAAACAGCCGCTTCTGCTTCTGCCGCAGGCTCAACCGCCGGAGCTTTACCCGTGAGAAGAACGATAAGCTTTTCAAACAGGAACACCGCACAAGCGATCGCGATGAAAATCAAGCTCATAACAAAGTATTTGCCGATATCGCTCTTGAACCAGTCGCCAAACTTCATACGACCTGCGTCCTTAGGAAGAATGAACATATAGTATACCGCCGTGAAAACCGTAGCGATAATGCTAATTACAAGCGCACTCTTCGTGGATTTTTTCGCCTTTTCTTCTTCGGCCTGTACATGTCTTTCAATAGCCGACGTCGCTTTGCCCACTACGATATAAGCAAGGATCATGCCAACGAGGGGCAATACGCTGAATTTAACGATATCCATAACTTCTTTCTTCTGCAAGAAACCAAGAAGAACGTCGAAAATGTAACCAAATACCGCAACCATCAAAGGCTGTTTAACAAGGTAAAGGATAACAAGGAACAAGGAAACCGCTTTCAATACGTCGTAAGCCAAGTTCAAAAGATAGCCCTTCTTGTCACCGTTTGCAAGCATAGCCTTATCGTCGAAAGCTCTTCTGCCGATATAGTATGCGATTGCTACGATTACAAAGATAATACCGAACGCCGAAAGCTTAATTACGCTCGTACCGCACATCATATACGCACATACGATATAACCAAGCACTTCTTTCACGTAATTTCTTACTTTCTTGTCCATCTTCTTTGCTGCGTCGTCCCAAGTGATCTTGTCGCTTGCCGCACGAGCAAGGGGGATCCAAGAGAAACATACGCGGATAACAAACGTATAGAACCAAATAGCGGAAACGAAGGGGAACGCAATACTTAAAATAGCACTTGCGACAACCATACCAGTACCCTCTTTTTCCTTAAATACGCTCTCAAAAATGTCTTTGAGTCTTTCCAACTGCGTTTTAAGATCTTTGAACGACTCCGTCATCTCATTGGCTGCATACGCTTTTTCGTAATACTTCACCAAACCCAAGAAGAACAGAACAAAAAATACGAGACACATACCGAAAGCGATAAGGGCAACGTTTCTGTTTTTCTTGTCAACCTGAGGTTTATTTACCTCTGCCATAACACTACCTCCACAAATTTTTTTATTGAATATATCTATTCATTATTTTTATTATATATTACAAAATTTTCTTTGTCAAGCATTTTTTACAAATTTATTCAAATATAGGAAAAAACCGAGTTTAACTCGGCAATTACGCAAAAGCTCCCCGCGCAAATACGCCGAGAGCCGATGTTTTTTGTTTGGTTGGCAACAATTTATAAAATCGTTTTTACAAACGCCCGACGGCGCTTATGCAAAACGCTGTCGAAGGCTTTCCATTGATTTTGTATGCTTGCGTTCGTTTCCAAATTCAGGTTGGTTTCCGCGTGGTCCACGCTCCCGTCCTTGAGCATTTCCATCACCTGATCGATGATGGCGGTCGCCACCCCCTTACGGCGGTATTCTTCCGCCACGCCGATAAGCGCCAAATCGATCACTTCGGGCTTTTTCATCGCTTTCAAGACGCGGAAAAGGGCGGGTAACGTCAGCCGACCGCCGCTCTTTTGCAACGCTTTGCCGATCGCGGGGAAAGACACGCCGAAACACACCACGTTGTCGTCCTTATCCAAGATCACCGCCGTATATTTAACGTTGATGATCAGCGAAAAGCTCTTTAAAAGCTGCCTCTTCATTTTAGCGGAAAAGGGCACTGATTGATATATGTCTACGTAGGTTTTGTCCAAAACCTCAAAAAATTTATCCCCGTATCTCTTCACGAAATCGCGCGCGCTTTTCGCCTCGCCAAACCGCAAATCATACTTTTCCATCATGCGCGCCGAAACACGGGCGATACGCTCGTCGGGGGTCTTGGGATAATAGAGCTTTCGCTCCGTCCAGTCCACTTCCTTTTCATACCCCGCATTCTCGATCAAGCGTTGATAATAGGGATAATTGTACTGCTCCTCAAAGGTCGAAAGCTGGTCGAACCCCTCGATCAGCAAGCCCTCTCTTTCCAGATCGGAAAAGCCCAAAGGTCCTACCACGGTATCCATATTTTTGGATCTCGCCCAAGCCTCCACCGCCCCAAACAAGGCGTTTGCCACTTCCTGATCGTCTATGCAGTCGAAACGGGTAAAGCGCACCCGCTTTTGTCCCCACTTTTTATTGCTGACCAGTTGCAATATCCCGTGGATACGCCCCACGACCTTTTTATCCCGATAAGCAAGATAAAACACCGACTCCGCCTGTTCGTCGTATACCGTTCCTGTAAACAATGCCATTTCGTCCATGTACAGGGGCGGCACAAAATAGGGATTGCCCTTATAAAGCCGCAGAGGGAAATTGACAAATTCCTTTCTTTGACGGCGCGTTTTTACTTCTTCAATGCGTACCATATACCCACCTTTTCGTTTTTAGGTCTGCCACAACGAACGTTGCGAGCAAGCCGTATTATCTATGCTTTGCGTGAAAGCTCACGCCCACCGTATTCGGGCCGCAATGGCTGCCCGCCGTAGGGTTGACCACCGCAATTTCCACACGCAGATCGTCGCCGAATTCCGCCTTTAACATATCCGCCATTTCTTCCGCCAACGCAGGCGCGTCCGAATGTCCCACAATGACGCGGTATTCTTTGATATCCTCTTGCAAATCGCGCACGTAGGAAAGCAACGCCCGTTGCGCCCCCGCATGCCCCTTTGCCTTTGCAATCGAGGTCATAACCCCCTTGTCCGTCATCGTCAAAATCGGTCTGATCCCGAACAAACCGCCCATCGTCGCCGAAAAATTGCTGACCCTGCCGCTGCGGCGGAAAAATTTAAGATCGTCTGCGTAAAAATACACGGCGAATTTATCCACTTCGCGTTCCGCCCAAGCCAAAATCTCGTCCACGTCCGCGCCCGATTTCGCCAAATCGCCGATTTCTTTCACAATATTCAAGCTCCCGATCGTAATCCCCTTGGTATCCACCGTGTACAGTTTCCGTTCGGGATATTTTTCGGACAATTTTTGCCAAGCTAACTGCATCGCGTTGAACGTGCCGCTCATCGCCGCCGAAAAATGCACGTACAAAATGTCCTTGCCCTCTTGTAAAGTCGGCTCGAAATATTCCATATACCGCGCGGGCGACAACGCGCAGGTCGTCGGCAAGACCCCGCCGCGCAACATATCGTAGAACGCGTGGCTGTCAAATTCTTCAAAATCCTCATACGGGCGCACTTCCTTATCGTTGACGACGTACGGCATGCTGATCAGCTTATAGCCAAGTTCCGCCGCCTCCGCAGGCAAAATATCTGTGTCCGTGTCCGTAAATAACTGATACATATTACTTCCCTTCCCGTTTTTGTGTTTTTCCACACTTTTCGACAATATTATACCAAATACGCCCTCCGTTGTCAACCGTTTTGGAGAATTTTGTCATAAAAAAATATGACAAAAAGGTCAGCGCGTATTTTCACCGCAACCGACCTTTTTATTTTCTTTTATTTATTGCCGCGCCGCCGCAACAAAGCTGTCTTTCACCAAATCAAACGTTTCTTTATTCGCCGCGGCGATCACGCCGTCGTCGCCAAAGCGGTATTCTCCGCCCTGCAAATTACACACGAGCGCACCCGCCTCTCGGCAAATGATCAGCCCCGGCGCAATATCCCATACGTTGCGGGTGATGATCACGCACGCGTGGGTTTTCCCCGACGCCGTAAACGCAAAATCCATACACGCCCCGCCAAACATGCGCATTTTGGCGATCTTCGGGAAGATCATAGCGATCGCCTCGTGTTCGATACGCGCCGTTTCAACGTTGCGGTGAGGATAATCCCCCACGCTGACCAAAGCGTTTTGCAATTCCACGCCGTCCGCCACCTTGATTTTCTCGCCGTTGCACCATGCGCCCTCGCCCTTTACCGCGTAATACCATTCGTTAAAATGGGGCAAATAGATGACGCCCAAGACAGGCTGGTTATCTTCAATGAGAGCCGCCTGCACCCCGTAAAGCTTTGACCCGTTCGCCATATTACACGTGCCGTCGATGGGGTCGAGCGACCATACCCGCCCCTCCGCTTTCGGCGTAGACGAGAACTCTTCCCCCTGTACCGTGTCGCAGGGAAAGGCTTTTTTGATCTCTGCCGTTAAATATTTTTCAATATTCAAATCCAGATCGGTGACGAGATCGAACGCCCTCTTTTGGGTCACCGTCCGCGCTTCGCCCGCAAACTTTTCGTACGCAAGCGCGATTTGTTCCTTGATAAATTTCAGTTCTTTTTCGTACTGCATATTTTTAAATAATGAGCTGTTCCATCTCCGTCAATTCGCCGTTTTCGTACAGCACCGTTTTCACCTCGTATTTGCCAAACGAAAGGGGTAAACGCGTACCGTGTACCGTCAAAGCCGTTTCCACGGCCTTTTCCGTATTGTTCAAAAGACGGAACAAAATACCAGTTCTGCCGTCCGCCTTTTTCATCGCGACAAGGGACACCGTATCGTCATCGAGCGCAACGTCAAAGGTTTTAGGCTCTGCCGTGCGCGGCGTGGGGAAAATGTTCAGCGCGTACGATTTCTGCGTAAACTCCTGCGTGGCGCGTTCAAGCTGAGCTCTGTCCACAACGACAAGTCTAAACGCAAAACGGTTTTCGCCCTGATCGATCTTCTTGGTGAAACGATCGTCGGGGATCAGCTGTCTGTCGTTGATCGGGTGCGCGCAATAGGTAACCCCACGCACGAGGGACATATACAGCGCGCCGTTATCAAAATGACTGCCGTAAACGCTGTCGTTCATCAGCACAAGGCATTTTTTGCCGTTGTCCACGGCAACGAAACGGTGGGCTACGTTTTCGCGCCCGTCCGTAAACAATTCCTCCGTCCCAAACGCCGTCTGTCCAACAAGCTTGCCCTCGATCGCCACGGGCACTTTCAGTTTGATAAACTTGTCCACGTCCCCCATGAACACGCGCACGTCCGCGTCCACGAAATCGTTATTTTTGTAAATTTTATACAGCACTCTTGCGCGGGTGTTGTCCTTTTCAAAGAACGCCTCCACGCCCAAATAGATATCCCCGTCCTCGACGATTTGGATACTCTGCATGTTGGCAAACACGCCGTCGGGTTTTTCGCTCAGCACAAAGGGCTGTTCGTTTTCGCACATACGTTTTTGCTGCTGCGCGGACATACCCCAAGGATCGGCGTTGTCGTCGAACATCACGGGCAAGAACCCGTCCGTCACGTAGTCCACGCCGTCGATTGCGTACCGTTTCAAAAGCCCCGTCTTGCCGTCGATCTCCACGTATTTTCTGCCGTCGTCATATACAAGGCTTTCCGCCTTTTCCGCCTTTTCTTTCTCTTTAAATTCAATATATACGCCGTAGCGGCTAAGCTGCAAGGGCGCAAGCTCCGCCTCGAAAATAACGCGCTTGCGCCAGTCGAGGTTCAAATTGCTCTCTTCCTTGATTACTTGGTATTTGACGGGGTTGCCCTTTTCGTCCAGAACGCGGATGTGCGCGACCTTTTCGGTATCCCAGTTTTGGTCGGCAAGAGTAAATTCACATTCTACGTTCTCTTTCAGCGTGTACGGGTGCGGGTTGAACACGATCACGGGGAATTCCCCCGCCGCCGCAGGCTCTTGCGCCGCGGAAAGGGCAAAGTACGCCCTGTTTTTCAATTTGTCCGCGTCCAGCAAGCCGTGATTTAAGAGCATCAACCCATTGTCCTCGCCGCTTTGTATACACGTGCCGGGCAATACGTCGTGGAACTCCGCATTTAAAAGATCCTGCGTGATTTCGTGTATCTTTTCTTCGGGATATTCTTTCAAAGCCCCCACAGCGTATGCCGTTGAAAGCATTTTTTCCGTCAAATACAGCTCGCTTTCCAGCTTGGCGTGCATCTTCTTGATCTTGTTCATCGAAGTATAACAGCCGGGCATGGAAATACGCAGGGATTTATCCCAAACCGCCGTCGGTTCGATCTTTGCGAAAAATTCCTCAGGCGTAGAGTGTACGTACGTAAATTCGCCGCCCTCTTCTTTCATCATCTCGGTAATATCCGCCAAATCCTTTGCGGACGGACCGCCGCCGTGGTTGCCAACGCCCCACAGCACGCAGATTACGTCTTCGCCCATTTCGTTTGCGCGGAATTCCGCTTTTTCTTTGATATTTTTTACCGCATGCCCCAACGACGTGCTGTACGCGCCCGAACGGCAGCCCTTGACCTCGCTCCCGTCCAAGCCCCGCCAAATAAACTGCTCGGCGGGCAATTCCGTATCCCAATGATAGGGGCGCATAAATAGATAGCCGTCCTGACCGCTCTTTTTCAAAATTTGCACCAGCCCGACGGTATGCCCAAACGGGTCGAAATTGATCGCCGTCGTCGGCTCTTTGCCAAATTTTTCCTTAAAATACCGCTTGCCCTCTTGAATTTGACGTACAAAGCTCTCGCCTGCGGGCATATTGCAATCGGGTTGCAGATACCAGCCCCCCATGATATGCCATTTGCCGCGCTTGACCAGCTCTTGAATACGGGTAAAGAGCGCAGGCGCGAACTCTTCCACGTACTTGTACACCGTCACTTCGTTGTGACAAAAAATATAATCGAATTTCTCCGCAAGATTTACCGCCGATTGAAAGGTGGAAAGCACCGCGCTCGCCCCCTCGGGCCAATCCCATTGCCAAATCGGATCGATGTGCGCGTTACAGACCAAATGTACTTCTTTCATATACGTCCCCTATGTTTTTTATTTTTTCGGTTAAAAACAGCCCTTTTTCAAACACCGTTAAATTACGCCTTTTTTGATAAGAATGTTGGCATAGATCGCGCTTTCGCCCGTCGCGATGATCGCATACGCCTTGCGCGAACGTTCGTAAAAGGCTTGGCGTTCCATCGTGCCCTCGCGAAGATTATCATCCATCGCGTTTGCCACGTCGAAATATTCCGCCCAAATGGTCGGCGTAGGGTCGCCCTGCGTCGTTTCCATCAAAATAAAGTTTTGCTCCGCATACGTGTCGAGCGGAATCATCGTCAATACCGCCTTTAAGATCTCCACGCCGCCGTGCCCGTCCGCACGCACTAAACGTTGCGCGTTGCTCGCGCTGGGGAAATTGCCGTCCGCAATCAAAATTTCGTCGCCGTGACCCATTTCCGCCAAAATTTTCAAAAGCTCGGGGGATAAAATTTTCGGTACGTTTTTTAACATATTTCTTCTCCGTTTTTTGTGTTTTTTTAACCGAAGAAACATAGTTTCTTCTTTTTTTAATGGATATAGTTTACTACACTTTTGCCCGTTTGTCAATGCTTTGTGAAAAAATATATTGTCGAAAATCGCGTAAAAAGGGCGCGAACGTTTTTATCCGTCCGCGCCTTGCCGTTATCTATCTTATAAAAGAACTTATAAAACGGGGAAACCCGCCTTTTCGTGCGCCTCGATCAGTTCGTCGCACATAGAAATAATATCCTCGATGGAAAGCTCCGCCGCCGTGTGCGGGTCTAACATCGCCGCGTGATAAATATGCTCCCTCTTGCCCGTCGCAGCCGCCTCGATCGTCAGCAGTTGCGGGTTGATATTCGTCATGTTCATCGCCGCGCATTGTACAGGCAAACGCCCTACACGGGTCGGTTGCACGCCGTTCCCGTCCACAAGACAGGGCACTTCCACGCACGCGTCGGCAGGCAGGTTTTCAATCGCACCGTTGTTGATGACGTTGCCGCCGATTTGATAGGGCGTATTCGTCACCACCGCCTCCATGATCCGCGACGCATATTCGTGCGAGCGAACGTGTTCGATTTCTCCGCCGTTTAACAGCTCTTCGCGCTGTTTTTTCCAATCCGCGATTTGGTTTACGCAACGACGGGGGTACTCGTCCAAGGGAATATTAAACTTTTCAATCAATTCTGGATATTTCGATTTGATATAGAACGGATTGTATTCGGCGTTGTGCTCCGAGCTCTCCGTGCAATAATAGCCAAGCTTGTCGATATAATCAAAGCGCACCATATTATCGTGCTTTTGCGTGGCGTTCTTTTCCTTTGCCAAACGCTTAATTTCGGGATACAGATCCTTTCCGTCCTTATCCCGAACGTCCAAAAGCCACGCCATGTGATTGATTCCCGCGATCAATTCCCTGCCTACCGTGTCGTGATCAAGCCCCAATTGCTCGAAAATCTGGCTGGTGCAAACCTGCACGCTGTGGCACAGCCCCACCGTCTTGACCTTGGTATAACGGAGCATATATCCCGTTAAAATCGCCATCGGGTTGGTGTAGTTCAAAAGCAACGCGTCAGGGCAAACCTCTTCCATATCCCGCGCAAAATCCTTCATCACCTTGATCGTACGCAGTCCGCGGAAAATACCGCCGATCCCCAGCGTATCGCCGATCGTTTGGCGCAAACCGTACTTCTTGGGAATTTCAAAATCGAGCACCGTACAAGGCTCGTACCCCCCTACCTGTATCGCGTTCACGACAAAATCCGCGCCGCAAAACGCCGCTTTTCTTTGTTCTTCGCCAAGATATTTTTCAATCTTCGCTTTGCCGCCGTTGTACTTTTTATTCAGGCTGTCCACGACCAGAAAAGACTCCTGCAAGCGTTCCTCGTCAATGTCGTAAAGCGCCACCGTCAAATCCTTGCAAAGGGCGGGGGTCAACAACACGTCCCCGATCACGTTTTTTGCAAAAATCGTGCTACCTGCGCCTAAAAAGGTAAGTTTCATGTTTTTTCGCTCCTTTTTGCTTTTTCTAAATTTTATCATAAAAAAGTTGTTGTGTCTATTGCTTTTTGCGACTATTTTATGGTACAATGTTGCTAATCCAAAAAAGGAGCTTTGTATATGACGCACGAAAATATGATTGAACATACGACCGCACGCGATTTTATCCCCATCTTTTCGGGGCACGAAATCTGCCAAAAGGAGCATAAATTCGGCCCGCACGTGCGAA
>JAFTQY010000049.1 GCA_017462505.1 Clostridia bacterium | reverse complement strand
TTCGCACGTGCGGGCCGAATTTATGCTCCTTTTGGCAGATTTCGTGCCCCGAAAAGATGGGGATAAAATCGCGTGCGGTCGTATGTTCAATCATATTTTCGTGCGTCATATACAAAGCTCCTTTTTTGGATTAGCAACATTTTACCATAAAATAGTCGCAAAAAGCAATAGACACAACAACTTTTTTATGATAAAATATCGTCAATAATCGGTTAAACCGAGTAGATAATCGGTAGAAACGTCAAAAAGCATTGCCATGTTGGCGAGGACGGCTAATGGCGGTTCGCGCTGGGATTTTTCGTAATGCAGGTAGGTAATGCTGTGTAAGCCTAATAATTGCGCTACTTGTTTTTGCGTCAGTTTGCGATCTTCCCGTAATTCCTTTAAGCGTTCGCCTAATAAAATTTCCATTTTTTTTACCTTCCTCTACTTGACATATTACCATTTTGGTAGTATAATAGACATGTAAACTACCAAAACGGTAGTTTTTGGAAGGGCTATTCTGCAATAAAAAGTATTGATTTTAAAAAACGGCAATGGATTATTGCAATTTTCTTTGGATATGATATAATATATATTACAATAAATTGAATTGGAGGGGAAAATATGAACAAGATCAAAAAAGCCTTATTGCTTGCTTTGTCTTTGGTGATGTCCGCAACGCTGTTTGCGGCGTGCGGCAAGGATAAAGGCGGCAGTACGAGTAGCTCGGAAAGCTCGTCGGTAGAATCTTCTGTGCCTGTGGACAGTAGCGAAGAGGACAGCTCCGTTGAGGACAGTTCGTCTGTTGAAGAAAGCTCGAACGAGGTAAGCTCCGAAGAGGAAAGCTCGGACGAAGTAAGCTCGGAAGAAGAGAGCAGTGAAGAACCCGAATTGCCCGACACGACCAAGCCTGTATTGAGCACGATCGACGAAACGCAGTTTGCAGATTTAAAAGTAGGCGACAAAATCACGATCCCCACGGTGACGGCGACGGACGACAAGGACGGCGACGTGACGGTATACGTATCGTTCGGTACGATGATGTTCCAAAACCCCGTGCAGATGGGCGAAGAGATCACGTTTGAATTTGCAGGTAATTACGTATTGAAATACACGGCGCAGGACGAGGCTGGCAACGTTGCGGAAAAGACGATCAACGTTACGGTTGTTTGCGATCACGAATACATCATTGAAAACAAAGACGACGCGAATCATTGGTTAGAATGTGAATGCGGTGACATCAACGAAGAAAGCGTAACGACGCACGAATTTAACGTGAAGAGCGACGATGATAACCATTGGCAGGAATGCGAATGCGGCGCAAAGAAAGACGAAGAAACGCATAGCTACGGCGAACTTTCGGACGGCGAACAGGGTATGGCGTATTACTGCGCTTGCGGCGATTATATGACCAACGAAGATCTGGTAGATTTTGTCGTGCCGATTGAAAGCGGAAAAGATCCCGTCGTTTTACAGCTTTCGGACACGCAGACTTGGTGGTGGGGGGATACCGCAGAAAATCAATGCTATCGCTACGTCCGCGAAGTCGTAGAAGAAACGAACCCCGACCTTATCATTTTGACGGGGGACATTGTTTATGGACGGTTTGATCCCGAGGGTAACCTGCTTGTCAGCCTTATCAACTTTATGGAAACCTTGAATATTCCTTGGGCACCTGTCTTTGGCAACCACGACAACGAATCTTTGATGGGTGTTGACTGGCAATGCGCGCAGTTAGAGACGGCGGAAAACTGCCTGTTTAAACAGGGCGATTTGACGGGCAACGGCAACTATTCGGTGGGCTTGGAACAGGACGGCGAGCTGCTCCGCGTGTTCTACATGATGGACTCCAACGGTTGTACCAAACCTATGTGCGACAGTAACGGCGTGCAAACAACGCCTGCGGCAGGCACGAACATCGTTAAGACGACCCAAGGCTTTGGGCAGGATCAAATCGATTGGTACACCGAAGAGATCAACGCGATCCATGCGGTGGACGCGGACGTAAAAATTTCGATGGCATATCATATCCAGCAAGCAATTTTTGAAAAAGCGTTCCAAAAATACGATGAATACGACGGCTTGACGACGGATTCGGCGCTCAATAATCCCTTGAACCTCGATACCATGGAAACGGCGGACGAAACGGACTTTGGGTATCTTGGCAGACCGATGAAAGGGGGCTGGGACTACAATTATTCGATCTTCAACGGCATGAAAGCGTTGGGCGTAGACTCGATTTTCGTCGGTCACGAGCATTGTAACAGCGCAAGTATTGTATACGAGGGCGTTCGTTTTCAGTACGGTCAAAAATCCTCGACGTACGATAGATATAATTACGTAACGGAAGACGGCACGATCACGGGCGGTACGTCTACGCCCGCAGGTGCGCATGCACTTTTAGGCGGTACGGTAATTCCCGTTTCGGGCGAGGACGGTTCGATCGGTACGGGGTATATCTGCTACTACGGCGATCCGTTCTATTTTGAACCCGAACCCGAGCCCGTTATCGTAGAGGGTTTGCAATACGGCACGGACCTTACTGTGCAGAGTGATAAGAATTCGGCAAACGGTACTTTTCAGGCGGTTGCTTACGACGAAAATACGAACGCGTATTATATCGAGTCGGGTACGTCGTATAACAGACTTTATATCAACGTGGATTTATTGAGAGGAAAAAGCACGGTTTCGTTTGATATTTTAGTGCCCGAGGAAGCGACGAAGGCGGACGGCACTGCAACGCAGGAATTTGCGATTCGCGTAAAGCCCAACGAATCGACGGCAAATTTACCTAATGGGGATTCCACTGGTTATTATTGGTTTGACGCAAGCTTTACGGACGCGCGTAAGGTTATTATTGGCGAGTGGCAAACCATAACGATTGACATTAGCAGCTTTGCGGACGTGTGCACAGAATTCGGCATTTATTTTGTTGAAGGAAATAACGGCGCATACATAAAGAACGTTGCGGTAGGTGAAACTGCGATTGACGAGGGTACGGGTAGCGAAACGCCCGAAGAGGTTGTGGTAAACGGACTGGAAATTTCCGCGGATGACCTGCAAGCGGGCAAAACCATGTCGTTGGAAGCGCTTGCGTTTGATGAAACGGTAAACGCATATAAAATCACTTCGGGCAGCGATAGTGCGAAATTGTTTTTCGACACCGCGCTTGCAATAGCGAACAACGTATTCACGTTCTCGGTGTATATTCCCGAAGATTCGCCGATAGCAACGTCTCAGGAATTTTTGTTGCGCGTTAAACCCAACGATACGCTTACCGAAGAGCAAGGTAGCAGCGACGGCAAATATATCTACTATTCATCGACGACAGACAACGCTTTGCGAAAGGTGAACAGAGGAGAATGGACGACGGTCAGCGTAGATATTTCAAACGTAGGTGAAGATTGTACGGAGTTTGCTTTTATGTTTGCTACGGGAACGGAGATATGGATTAAAGATATCGTGTTTGCATAAAAGCGAATCAAAAAACGTTGTGAAACGTAATGACGTGCCCCCAAAAGCAAAAAAGCTTTTGGGGGCATGCTTTATACAAAAAAAGCAATAAAAAATTCATAAAAAATACAACAGAAAGTTTTCTGGAAAGTATTGACAATAGTAGGTAAAAGTGCTATAATCGTTATCGTGGGCATTTTTGGCACACGAAGGAGAAAATAGTATGAATTACAGAGAAGAATCGCTGAAATTGCACGGCGAATGGAAAGGTAAAATCGAAGTTGTATCCCGCGTTAGCGTACAGGATCGCGAGCATTTGTCGCTTGCCTACACCCCCGGGGTTGCAGAGCCTTGCTTGGCTATACACGAGGAAGTGGAAAAGAGTTTTGACCTCACCCGTCGTTGGAATACCGTTCCCGTTATCACCGACGGTACGGCGGTGCTTGGACTTGGCGATATCGGTCCTGAGGCAGGTATGCCCGTTATGGAAGGCAAGTGCGCGCTCTTTAAGACGTTCGGCGACGTAGACGCGTATCCTCTTTGTATTCGTTCAAAAGATACCGAAGAAATTATCCGCACGATCAAGCTTTTGGCTGGTTCGTTCGGCGGCGTGAATTTGGAAGATATTTCCGCTCCCCGTTGTTTCGAGATCGAAACTCGCCTTAAAGAAGAACTGGATATTCCCGTTTTCCACGACGATCAGCACGGTACGGCGATCGTTACGGCGGCGGCGCTTTTGAACGCGCTCAAACTTGCAAATAAGAAGATCGAAGATATCCACGTAGTTATCAACGGCGCGGGCGCGGCAGGTATTGCGATTGCGAAATTCCTGATGGCGTTCGGCGTGAAAGATGTCGTTGCGTGCAGCAGTAAGGGTATTTTGGTGGAAGGCGACACTCGCTTTAATCCCGCACAGCAAGAGCTTGCGAAGATCACCAACAAACGCCGTTTGACGGGCGGTCTTGAAAACGCGATGAAGGGCGCGGACGTGTTCGTTGGCGTTTCCGTTGCAAACTGCGTTACCAAGGACATGGTTAGATCGATGGCGGACAAGCCCATTTTGTTCACCTGCGCCAACCCTATCCCCGAAATTTTGCCCGAGGACGCTTTCGAGGCGGGCGCGTTTATCGTCGGTACTGGCTCGTCCCAGTATGCGAACCAGATCAACAACGTTTTGGTATTCCCCGGTCTGTTCCGCGGCGCTTTGGACGTAAGAGCAAAGACGGTGAATATGGAAATGATGATGGCGGCGTCGCGCGGTATCGCGGCTTGCGTTTCGGATGAGGAACTGAAACCCGATTATATCCTGCCTTTCGCGTACGACCAGCGCGCGCACAACTCCGTGGCGAAAGCGGTCGCACAGGCGGCGAGAGATACGGGCGTTGCGAAAAAATAAAAAATTCAGCGCATAGGACGGGGTGGCGAAATCGTTGCCCCGTTTTCTTTTACGCGTTGTAAAAAAGATTGACATATTTCTTCGCGCAGTATATAATGAAAGTATCAAACGAGGTGATTGTATGATTACGGAACACGTTTTGACCGCGCTGGAAATTCTGGGTACAATCGCGTTTGCGGTGTCGGGGGCTTTCGTGGCGATCAAGGCAAAATTCGACGCGTTCGGCGTACTGGTGATCGGCTGTCTTACGGCGGTCGGCGGCGGTATCCTGCGCGATATTTTGATCGGGGCAGTTCCGCCTGCGATCTTTTCGCGGTTGTACGTGCTAGGGATCGCCGCGGCAACGTCGCTTGGCGTGTTTATTATCGCTTATATTTATCGGCGGCAATTCGACCGCCTGCGGGAGCGTATCGAGCGTATCAATACCGTGTTTGACGCGGTCGGGCTGGCGGCGTTTACGGCGATGGGTACGGAAATCGCCTTTACGGCAGGCGTTTGGCACAATCCCTTTTTGTCGGTGACGCTCGGCGTGTTGTCGGGTGTGGGCGGCGGCATTTTGCGGGATATCCTTACCGAAACTCCGCCGTACATATTCAAAAAGCATATTTACGCGGTGGCGTCCATCGGCGGCGCGGCGCTCTATTACGTAGCGCGGTATTATTTGGATTACACGGTGCTTGCAACGGCGTTGACGCTAATCGCGGTGGTGACGGTGCGCCTGCTGGCGGCGCATTACCGTTGGAGCTTGCCCAAGATTCGTTTGACGGACGAAAGCGTTGCGGATGAAAGCTTGCAAAACGACCCGCTGAAAGACGTAGCGGTGGGGGACGTATCGCAACGAACGGAAAACAAAGAGGAGAAACAAGATGGCGATTGTATGTAAATTCGGCGGCACGTCCTTGGCGACGGCGGAAAATATCAAGCGGTGCTGCGAGATTGTAAAATCGGACGACAACAGACGGTTTGTCGTTGTTTCCGCGCCCGGGAAAAAGCATAAAACGGACAGAAAGGTGACCGATCTTTTACACGATTGTTATTTCTGCCGCTTTGACGAGAAGAAATTTGGCGAAACGTTCGGCGAGATCGAAAAAACCTTTACCGATATCGCGGGGGCTATCGCGGCGGATTTCCCGATCGCGCAGGAGCTGCGCGTGATCCGCGATCAGATCCGCTTTTCGGAGGCGAACCTCGATTTCGTTTTATCCCGCGGGGAATATCTCAACGCAAAGATTATTGCGGCGTATCTTGGCTTTACCTTTTTGGATGCGACGGCGTTTATCCGCTTTACGGACGGCGAGCTGGATATGGCGGTGACCCGCGCGCAAGCAAGCGGCTTGGATAAAGCGGGGCGGTACGTGATTCCCGGCTTTTACGGCGCAGACGAGCGCAGACATATCAAAACGTTCAGCCGCGGCGGGAGCGATATTACGGGCTCGGTGGTGGCGAACGTATTTGGGTGCGAGCTGTATGAAAACTGGACGGATGTGGATGGTATCTACGTTTGCGACCCGAGATTGATCGAAAACGCGAAAAAGGTGTCGCAGGTTTCCTTCCGCGAGCTGCGCGAAATGTCGTACATGGGCGCGTCGGTGTTGCATGCCGAAACGCTGTTGCCCGTGTATGAAGATCCCATTCCCATCGTCATCAAAAACAGCTTTGCGCCCGAAAAAGGCGGCACGCAGATCTTGAAAAGGCGCACCGAGGTTTCCGATCAGGAAACGATCACCTGTATCACGGGCAAAAACGATTATACCTGTATACAGATTTCCAAAATGATGCTGGATAAACAGCTCGGGTTCGTGAAAAAGGCGACGGCGGTGTTTGAGGAATATCATATCAATATCTCGCACACGCACTCGGGGCTTGACAACCTTTGTTTCTTTGTCGAGCGCGCGCAGTACGTCGAGATCTCCTTTGCGGAATTTTTAAAAGTGCTTTCGGGGCGTATCGACGCGGACAAGATCAAGGGGCATGAAAAGATCGCGCTACTGGCGGTGATCGGACATAATCTTTCGGGCAAGATCGGAATTTTGGCGAAGATATTCAACGCGCTGAAAAACAGCGGTATCAACGTGAAAACGATTTATCAAAGTATCAGCGAATGTAATATCATTATCGGCGTGGAGGACGATCAATTGACGGACGGTATCAAGGCGATCTATCGGGATTTGATCGGCGAATAAATACGGACAAAAAGAAAAAGCTCCTTTTGCGGGGAGCTTTTTTTGCATATAAAAGGGCGTTTAACCTAAAAACACGTCCATCACCAGCATCAGGCAAAAGCCGACAAGCAGGGCGTACGTTGCGCCTCGTTGCGACCCGTGTGCGTGCGTTTCAGGGATCATTTCGTCGCTGATAACGTACAGCATCGTTCCGCCCGCAAACGCCAACGCAAAGGGCAGGATAGCGGTGGCAATACTGACGGCGAAATACCCGATCAGCGTGCCCGCGACCTCGACCAAGCCCGTCATCATAGCCGCGATAAAGGTCTTTTTCTTAGATATGCCCGCGGCGAGCATGGGCGCGATGATCACCATGCCCTCGGGGATATTTTGCAGGGCGATACCGCCCGCGATGATGAGCGCCTGCGTATCGTTGCCCGAACCGAACCCCACGCCCGCGGCGATACCCTCGGGCAGGTTGTGTATTGCGATCGCCATAACGAACAAAAGGACCTTGCTCAAATTCGCGTTGTGGTGTTCTTCCGTTTCCGCGCCCATCAGCTTGTGCAAATGGGGAACGAGCTTGTCGGTCAAATTAAGGCAGAGCGCGCCGAAGAACACGCCGCCGACGGTGTACAAAAGACGGAATTTACCGCCGTATTCTAACGACGGCACGATCAGCCCGAACACCGCCGCCGCCAGCATAACGCCCGCCGCAAAGGACAGGACGATATCCGAAAAACGGTGGGATAAATTTTTGAAGAGAAAGCCGATTGCCGCGCCGACGACGGTAGCGCCGCCCACGCCAAGGGCTGTTAATAAAACCATTTCCATATCTTGATTATACCGCATTTATCGGGTTTTGTCAACGGAAAAAAGAAAAAACACGCCCGATTGCGGCGTGTTTCTTAACGTGCTTACTTACAATTTGATTTTCACCAAAATCTTTTTTACGGGAGCGGAAACACCGTCTACACGCATGCCGGGGCGGTGAATATCGTAGGGGAAGAAAATGCCGTATTCGTTCGCCGTCCAAACCCCTTTCCATACCTTTTCGTCCGTTTGAAAAAATTCCACGTCCTTTTCTTCGTTGTATTCGGTGACGGAATAGGTCTTGCCGATATCCGTGACGTCCACAGCCTCTGCGCCCGAAACGATATATTGAATATCAATATATTTCCTGTGCCCCTCAAAGCGCGCCGCCTGTTCTTCCTTGGTGTTGTATTCCTGAACGGACGCAAACAGGTTTTTACCGTCCAGCTCGTATTTGCCGACGGGCAGGTTTTCTTCCATCGCTTTTTTAATAAAAGCAAAGGCTTTTTCAAAGCTCTCGTGCGCGCCGTAATACAGAGCGCAATTTTCCAGTTTATCGATAATCATAATAAGCTCCTTTTTTGGGGATATTGATGGCTTTATTATAACATAGCTTTTATAAAAAAGCAAGACGGAGAAGAGAAATTTTTTAAAACCGACGACGTACGCTTTTCGGCGTTCTGCCTTTTACCGCTGTGAAAGGCGATTTATGAAAAACAGTTGACAAAATTTGAAAACTATGCTAAAATAAATTATCAAAAAAGCGAAAAGGAGTGGACTGTTCAAAATGTTTGCGTATAATCACTCGGACAGACAGACGTTAATGCAACCGACTACTTTTCGCATGCAATTTCATAAAAATAAATAAGCCATTTAACGGTGGGTGTTTTACGTCCGTTCGTTAAGTGGCTTTTTATTATAAAATTATAGGAGTATTGTTATGAAACGGAAATTTTTTAGTTGGTTGTTGGCAATTTGTATGATTTTGCCCGGCGTGTTTGCGTTTAACGCTTGTGGCGGCGGCGGTTCCTTGCATACGATGACCGAAACCGAATGGCAAGACTGCTTTGACGAAGTGAACTTTGAAATGAGAAGCCGTAGAGTGGACGCATATCTTTACGTAGCGGAAAATTCCTACGGGGTTAGAGGCGTTGAATACGGCAAAGACCTTAGCTATGACGGCGAAACGTTAGAGTATTATAAAGCGGAAAGCGGCGAGGTTGTTTCCTTAGAGGCGGCTGAATATGTTGATTACGCGGCGCAGTTTGCGACCTTTTTCGATTTTGTGCAGAACAATTACAGTAATTTCGTAATGCATCAGGGCGAAAACGATGAATCCATGCAGTTTTTCGTGTACGACGGAGAGCTTCCCGAAAACGTTCAGGCTTGCGTCGATCAAATGATAACGCTTGCTTGCGAGAATGGAGCGGGAGAGTCGCCTACATATAACTATCACTCTATCGCAGTCGTTGCAAATTATCAATATTTGAAGAGCCTGCATTTTATGGACGGCGAATATGACGCGTCTTTCATCGAATCATATTACGACGGAGAGCATTGCTGGGCATATATGTCGGGTATTGGCGAACAGAAAGATTATCAGGTAGTTAAGCAGATCGAAGAGGAAAAAGAAATGGAAGCGCATTACGAAAAGCTTGTTGAAGCGCTTCAATCGGTTTCCGATTATGACGGCGAGAATACCAACTTTGTAGTAAAGGGCGGTACGGGCGTAGATTATATGGAATTCTATTTTACCGATAAAGGCTTGCGTTTCTATACGCCGAACGCAAATACGCCCCAAATTTCCGGCGACAGCAATATTTACGTAGACGGTATTTATACCAAATACGGGGATACCTATAAATATTATAAGCAAAGCAAAGCGGGCGCTTGGAGCGTTCAAGAAATTACGGCAGACAGATACGATACGACGTTAAAAACGTTCTACGAAGCCTATTGTGGCGGCAAGTGGTTTGACGATATCTATGCTTTCATGGACGTAGATTTCTCGAAATCCAGCTATAACCTTGATCAAGAATATACCGACAGCAGTTCCATGGCTCCGTATACGTTAAGATACTATAATATTTCGGTCAGTTTTGACGAAAACGATAAGATCAAAGGGGCTACTTGGAAGCTTGAAATGCAGCTCCCTGAAATTTACGGCGGCGCGAAAGTGACGTACGATTTCACGTTGACGGCAGGTAACGCAAGCTTTACTATTCCCACGATCGCATAACGATCCAAGAGGATAAAAACGACCTCTCCGAGCCTTGGCTTGGAGAGGTTTTTTGATACAAAAGAAAAACGACTAAGTAGAAAAGTCATACCGACTAAGGGAGTGGAACGACCGCGTGGAGTGTATCTCAAAAAGTAATAAGTAAGAGTGAAAAGTGAATAAGTGTGGGGTGATTTATAAGGGGATACGCTCGACTACGGCTAACGCCTACGCTCGGTATGACAGGCATACTGAATGGCAAGTTTTTCGATTTTTTGATGGGGACAACAGGTATATGTCGCAAAAGGCGGCAGGGCAGCGCTCCGCCGAAAATCCCGTCAACAGGTTGTTTCTTTGTTTGCGGACGTCGCTCGCGTGAACCTGTGATACAACACATGTTCTGCGAAGCTAGTTTTTCCACCACAAAAAAACACCCCTTTGTAGGGGTGCTTTTTTGTGGTGGAGACAACAGGACTTGAACCTGTGACCTCTCGCATGTGAAGCGAGCGCTCTAACCAACTGAGACTATGCCTCCGTATATAGCCTTGCGCAAAGACAAGGCGTTTATTAAGTATGCACATTATACCACCGCGAAAAAATACTGTCAATGATTTTTTCGGCAAAGGGGATAACTTTTTTTAAAAAATTTTATTTATCCGTTTTTTCGCTTGTAGGCGCGGGCGTGCCTTCCGACAGACCCACTACGTTGTCTACGGGTACGGAAAACGCAATGCCTTGACCCGCCGTTTCCAAACCTACTTCCTTATACAGAGCGTGCATGACCGCGTCCTTGATCTTCGCGGGCACAAGGATCATAACGATCTCTTTTTCGGGTGTTACCGTGATATGGAAAAAGGTTTCCGCCTCTTTGCTCGCCGTGCCGCGTGCGTTGATGACCGTGCCGCCGCGCGCGCCCAGCTTTTTCGCCGCGTCCATAACCGCCTCGCTATATCCGCTGTTTACGATACAAAAAATAGCTTCGTGTTTAAATTCCATGATACTTGCTCCTTTAATTCGCTCTGTGATTGCTCAAAAACCGATAGATCGCCACGCCGATCACACTCGACATGGGGATCGTGAACGCGATACCCTTACCGTTTTTCAGGGCGTGGAATTTATCTTCCAACGCGTGCATTGCCTCTTGTACTTTGTCCTCGCGGATCACGCTGAAAATAACGCTCTTGTCCGAGTCCTCTAAACCCAGCATGTACAGCATTTCGCTCCTTGCCGTGCCTTGTCCAAGCACCGCGGTTTGAAAATTTACCTCGTACGAGGTCAGAAGATCCATGTAAAATTCCGTCTTGCTACGGTTGACCACCGTCACCAAAATTTTCAGCTTTTTAAAGCTGTCCGCCGTCGATTTTTTAGGCGTTCTCGGGGTTCTTGTTTTGCTTACTTTTTTCGTTGTTTCCATACCGTACCCCCTCGTTTACATAAATTTGATGATTTGTTCATCGTCCGCGTCAAGGATACGCTTCATGGCGATTTTTTCCTTGACGTGCTTGGTTACGACCGCTCTGAAACCGAGCGTTTGAATGGTGATAAGAGGGGTCATAGCGACCATTGCCACCAAGCCGAACGCGTCGAGCAGGATCTTATCCGGCTGCAACACGGCGCAAATGCCGACCAAGAAGGGCAGGATAAAGGTCGAGGTGAGCGGACCGCTGGCTACGCCGCCCGAGTCGAACGCGATCGCCGTATAGATCTTGGGCACGAAGAAGGACAGCCCCAGCGAAAGGAAATACCCCGGTATCAAATAATATAAAATACTGAAATCGAAAATAACGCGAATGACGGACAGTCCGATGGACGCGCCCACGCCCAAGGACAGGGCGATAAGCATCGAGCGTTTGCTGATCGCGCCGCTCGTGACCCCTTCGACCTGTTTGTTCAAGACGTGAATGGCAGGCTCTGCCAAGACGACGGTAAAGCCGATGATAAACGCCGCAATCACGGTGATAACGGGTTTTGCCGCGGCGAGCTGTACGCCCATTTTATAACCGATGGGCATAAATCCGATATGCACAGACGTCAAGAAGATGACCAAACCGAAGAAGGTGTAGAAAATACCCACGACGATCTGCTTTAATTTCTTTTTGGAAGAACGCAGGAAGATTGCCTGCAAGATAAAGAAGAACGCCACGATCGGGGCAAGCGCGATCGCCACTTCGCCCGCCGTGGATAAGAACGATTTTGCAATTTCGTTAAACTGCGCGTGCATGGGGTACGTGGGCGTTTCATAATTGATGTCGCCCTTAGAAAACGTACCAAGGAGCATGACGGCAAGGATAGGCCCGATAGAGCAGAGCGCGATAAAGCCGAAGCTGTTTTCGCGGTCGCGCTTATCGCCGAGTACGGTCGCTACGCCCAAGCCCAGCGCCATGATAAAGGGCACGGTGATAGGACCTGTGGTGACCCCGCCCGAATCGAAGGCAAGGGGCAAAAACTGTGCGCCGCCGCCCACGACGAGCACCAACGACACCAGCGCAAACAATAACATATAGAAAAAGGTCAGCATTTGCGAAAGGCTGACGCGGAATACGATTTTTAAAATACCGAGCACCAAGAAAAGCCCCACGCCCACGCCGATCGTGACCTTTAAAACGGTGGGCTTGATAAAGCTGACCTGTTCGGCAAGCACGGACAAATCGGGCTCTGCGATCGTGATAAACAGACCCATGACAAAACAGATAAAGAGCAGAGTTTTAAACTTGCCCGTTTTGGAAAGACCCGAACCGATCTGTTCGCCCATGGGGGTCATCGCGATATCCGCGCCGAGGTTGAAAAGCGCCATGCCCAAGATCAGGGCGAATGCCGAGCAAGCGAAAACGACCCCTTCCGTCAGCGTTAAATCGAGAAGGGGGGTGGCGGAAAGCAGTAGAACGATCGCCGTTACGGGCAATACCGAAACGGTGGCTTCCGTCAATTTTTTCAAAAGGGCTTTAAACATTTTTCTTTTGCTCCGTAATGCATTCGTTGCGACACGTGTCGCGGGTAATTTCGATTTTTTTACTAATGACCGTGTTATTTTACCGAGAAACGGTACGCGGTGATTTCGCGGTAGGTTTCCCCTGCCTTTAAGACGGTGGTGGGGAAATCGGGCACGTTGGGAGAGTTGGGATATCCCTGCGTTTCCAAGCACAGCGCGCAATAATTTTCGTACGGCGCGCGTTTTTTGCCCTTGCCCGTAAAGCTGCCCGTTTTGCAACCCGTATACAACTGTACGCCGGGGAGGGTGGTATAGCAATCCATACGTCTGCCGCTTTCCTTATCGTATACGTAGCCGAAATGCTCCAAGCCCTTGCCTACGCGGTCGATACAGTAATTGAAATCGTACCCGTTTGCGTTTTGCAGCATGTGATCGTTTGCGAAAATATCCTGTCCGATGGGCTTTGCACGGCGGAAATCATAGGGCGTGTCCGTCACGTCGATATATTCGCCGTGGGGGATCAGCTCGTCGTCTACTTTCGTCACCTTGCTTGCGGAAAGCGCAAGCTCGTGTGCAAGCACCGTGGGTTGATAACCGAGGTTAAAATAGGTATGGTTGGTGAAATTGCACACCGTGTCCTTGTCCGTCGTTGCCTGATAATCGAGGCGCAGCTCGTTTTCGTCCGAAAGGGTAACGGTCAACGTCAAGGTTAAATTCCCGGGAAAACCGCCCGCCCCGTCAGGGGAAAAATGGGTGAGCACCAAGCTGTTTTTGACGACTTCCGCATCCCAGATTTGGGTGGCAAAGGCGGCAGACGTACCGCCGTGAAGGCAGTTTTTGCCGTCGTTTTGCTCTAAGGTATACGTTTCGCCGTTCAAGGTGAATTTCGCCCCGCCGATACGGTTGGCAAACCGCCCGACCGTGCCCCCGAAACAGGGGTTTGGCTCGTAATAATATTCGGGCTTTTTACAGCCGACGACTACGTCGGAAAATTTGCCCTTTCTATCGGGAACAAAAATGCGCAAAATGCGTGCGCCGTAGGTCAAAATATCCACTTCGACGCCCTGCGTGTTTTTCAGCGTGTAAACGTCGTTGATTTTTCCGTCTTTTGTAAACGAATAGGTTTTTTGGATCATACTTCCCCCTAAAAGGCGTAAATTTTTCGTGCACTACAATATATTATAGCATAACAAAGGAAAAAAAGCTAACGAAAGGGGGCGGAAAATATCGGAAAAAAGCGAAAAAAGGTAAAAATCTTGTGAAAAAGCACGTTCAAACCGTTGACAAGGCAAAAATAATTATGCTATGATAATACCCAAGCAACGCTATGTGAAGATTGCAGAAGATGAGCCAAGGCTCAACCGAAGGAGTGAATCTCTCAGGTGATCGAAAGATTGAGAACTGTAATCGGATAGCACTCCGGAGAACCTCGCTGCGGGCGAGTGCCGAAGGGGCAAAGCGGTCCACGTAAAACCGCTAATCTCTCAGGCAAAAGGACAGAGTCAAGCTTTTTATTTACGCAAGAGAAATTTGATGATTTTTCGTTCGTTACGTATACGTACCCCTATCTTTTAAGGGGAAAGTTTTGATTTTTTGGACGCGGAGTAATTTTTTGCTCCGTGTTTTTTGTTTTTTATACGGACGGCTTAGCGGGTGCGATAGGTAGGCGAAAAAATTTTTTTGGAGGATTTATAACTATGAAGGAGTGGTTACTGAAAGCACAGGCTTGGTTGCTGGATATAGTAAGCACGATCAACGTCTATTTAGCGGACTATTTGCTGATCGTCCTGTTGGTGGGCGTCGGCATTTGGTTTACGATCAGAACGAAGTTCGTTCAGGTACGTTGCTTTGGGCAGGGCATGAAGAACGTATTCGGCAAAATGACGTTGAAAGGCGAGAAACAGAAATCGGGCATGAGCTCGTTCCAGGCGTTTGCTACGGCGGTTGCCGGGCAGGTCGGTACGGGGAACATCATCGGCGCGTCGGGCGCGATCTTGCTCGGCGGTCCGGGGGCGATCTTCTGGATGTGGATTATTGCGTTCTTGGGTATGGCGACGATTTACGCCGAGGCGGTATTGGCGCAAAAGACCCGCGTCGTTAGCGAGGACGGCAGCGTTGCGGGCGGTCCTACGCAGTATATTAAAAAGGCGTTCCCGAATGTGTTCGGTAAATTCCTTGCTGTGTTCTTTGCGGTTGCCTGCGTGATCGCGCTCGGCTTTATCGGCGCGATGGTACAGTCCAACTCGATCGGCGAGGCGATCAATAACGCGACGGGCGGTCACGTGCCGACTTGGGTAGTGGGGATCGTGCTCGTGCTGATTTGCGCGTTTATCTTTATCGGCGGCGTTTCGCGTATCGCGTCCGTTTCCGAAAAGATCGTACCCGTGATGGCGATTTTGTATATTTTGGGCGGTTTGATCATTATTTTTGCGCGTATCACCTTTATTCCCGAAGCGTTCGGCATGATCTTCAAATATGCGTTTAATCCCAAGGCGCTTATCGGCGGTTCGGCGGGTATGGCGATCAAGACGGCGATCAGCCAAGGCGCAAAGCGCGGCTTGTTTTCTAACGAGGCAGGTATGGGTTCTGCGCCGCACGCACACGCACAGGCAAACGTGAAAAACGCGCATACGCAGGGTACGGTAGCGATCGCCAGCGTATTTATCGATACGTTCGTAGTGCTTACGTTCACGGCGCTTATCGTTATTTCCACCTTGTACACCAGCGATAATGCGGGCGCTTGGATGACGTTGGGTAAGAGCGAGCTGGTTGCCAACGGTTTTGCCGTTGCGTTCGGCGGCGGTAACGCGGCGCTCAAAGTCGGCAGTATTTTCGTGGCGATCTGCTTGACGTTCTTTGCTTTCTCGACAATCGTCAGCTGGAATTTGTTCGGTAAGATCAACTTTGAATATCTCTTCGGCAAAAAGGGCGTGATCGTGTATTCGATCATCTCGCTTGTGTTTGTTATGCTCGGTTCGCTTTTCCAAAACGATTTGGTTTGGGAGCTCACCGACTTCTTCAACTACCTCATGGTATTGCCCAACGTCATCGCGCTGTTTGCGCTGACCAAGATGGTAACGGGTGAACTCAAAGAGAACGGTTCCAAATTGAAAAAGCCGTTGTGTAAAGCGGAAAAGGACAAAAAATAATTCCGTAAAATAAAAAAGCAAAAGAGTGGGTTTTGTATCGCCCGCTCTTTTTGTTTTGGGAAAATATATATATTTTCCGAAAAAAAGACGAAAAATCCCATTTTCCGTGGAAAAAACCGTTGACTTAATTTTTCGATTGTGTTATCATATTATCATTATTATAAATTACGCGCGTGCGTGTAATTCAAAAAACGAATAAATCAGGAGGGGAATATTATGGAAATCAAAATCACGAAAACGACGACTCCCCAAACGATGCCGCCGGAAGATAAATTAGGGTTCGGGAAAGTATTTACCGATCACATGTTGCTCGTGGACTGGTCTGCGGAAAAGGGCTGGTACGACGCGCGGATCGTGCCGTTTGGCAGAATTTCGCTCCACCCTGCGTCCACGGTGCTCCATTACGGCGCGGAAATTTTTGAAGGGTTAAAGGCGTACCGTCGTGCAGACGGCGGCGTGCAGCTCTTCCGCCCGATGGAAAACATCAAGAGAATGAACCGCTCGGCAGAGCGTATGAGCTTGCCTGAAATGGACGAAAACGACATGTTGCAGCTGCTCACGACCTTTGTCAAGATAGAAGAAAAGTGGGTGCCCAAATCGTTTGGCACGTCGCTGTATCTTAGACCGTTTTTGTTCGGCAACGACGAGGCTTTGGGGGTGCATGCGGTGCACAACGCGACGTTTATGCTGATCGCCTCGCCCAGCGGCAGTTATTATGCCGAGGGGATCAATCCCGTTAGCATCATGATCGAAAACGAGGACGTTAGAACGGTGCGCGGCGGTACGGGGTACGCAAAATGTGGCGGCAACTACGCGGCGAGCACGCGCGCAGGCGAACGTGCGGCAAAGAAAGGGTATTCGCAGGTGCTTTGGCTGGACGGCGTAGAGCGCAAGTATATCGAAGAAGTTGGGGCGATGAACGTTATGTTCAAGATAAACGGCGAAATCGTTACGCCGATGCTCACGGGGTCGATTTTGCCCGGCATTACCCGCAAGAGCTGTATCGAGGTTTTGAAAAATCTCGGGTACACGGTGACCGAACGCCTGCTTTCGGTGGACGA
>JAFTQY010000048.1 GCA_017462505.1 Clostridia bacterium | reverse complement strand
ACGAATGCAAAGCAGGTAGAACGGGCGATCAATCTGTCCGGTTCGTTTATGCCGCAACGCTTTAAATCGCTGGTGGATAAATTCGGCGGGGATAGCGCGGCGATGAAACAGGCGGGGATCGCATACGCGACCGATCAAATTATCGATCTGTTTGCCAACGGCGTGACGAACGTGCACGTGTATTCGATGAACAAACCCGACGTGGCGGCGGCAATCCAAAAAAATTTGTCCGATATTATAGGTAAAAATGCGTAAGGCGGTATCGGTAAAAACCTATGCGCAATTGCCCGATTACGACCGCCGCGAGATTTTGCGCTATGCGGGCGCACGCGGGGAAGCGGACGAACGCTTGCAAGAACTGCTCGATCAATGTTTGACGGAATGTAACGGCGTGTTTACGCCCCGCGCATGCTGCGTTACGCTGCCGCGAACGGAATTTTTCGATATTTTTCCGCCTAGCGAAAACGCGAAAGCGTGGACGGACGGTTGCGAAAACATTACGGTATTTACCGCGACGGTAGGGCTGGGGATCGATCGGCTGATCAATCGTTACGCAAGCGTATCAACTACGAAAGCTTTGCTTTTTCAGGCGATCGGCGCAGAGCGTATCGAAAGACTGTGCGACGTGTTTTGCGCCGAGCAAAGCGCAAACGACAAACAAGTGTCGCGGCGGTTCAGCCCCGGCTACGGAGATTTTCCGTTGACGGCGCAAAGGGGATTTTTTGCCTTGTTAAATCCGCAAAAACATATCGGCGTAACGCTGACGGAAAGTTTGCTTATGTCGCCGACAAAGTCGGTTACGGCGGCGTTTGGGATAAAAAGCGGTTGTGAGAAAGAAGAGCAGACGACGAACTGTCAAGGATGCAATCAAAAAGATTGCGTGTTTAAAAGGGATTAAAATATGGACGTAAGAGAATTCTTACAACAAAATATCGTCTATTTGGACGGGGGCACGGGCACGCTGTTGCAGGCGGCGGGTTTGCCGTTGGGGGAATTGCCCGAACGGTGGAATTTGACGCACGCGGCGGCGGTGCAAGATATTCACCGCGCTTACTACGACGCGGGGAGCAATATCGTCGCGACCAACACGTTCGGCGCGAACGTTTTAAAATTTACCGAAAGTGATTTAGACGAAATCGTGAAAGCGGCGGTGGAAAACGTCCGCGCGGCGGCGAAAAACTCGAAAGGTACGCAAGCAAAATTCGTTGCGCTGGATATTGGTCCGACGGGAAAACTGTTAAAACCGTACGGCGATTTTGCCTTTGAAGACGCCGTGGAAACGTTTGCGAAAACGGCGCGTTTGGGCGAAAAGTACGGCGTGGATTGTATATTGATTGAAACCATGAGCGATTCGTACGAAACGAAAGCGGCGGTATTAGCGGTAAAGGAAAATACGTCGTTGCCCGTGTTTGTATCCTGCGCGTACGGCGAAGATGGAAAATTGATGACGGGGGCTACTCCCGCGGCGATGGTTGCCATGCTTGAAGGCTTGGGCGTGGACGCGATTGGTATTAACTGTTCGGTTGGGCCGAAACAGATGGTCGGCGTGGTGGAAGAATTGCTTGCGCGGGCGAGCGTGCCCGTTTTGGTGAAACCCAACGCGGGCTTGCCGATCGCGGACGGCGGCGAAATCCGTTATGACGTTGACGAAAAAGAATTTGCCGAATGTATGGCGGCGTTCGTAAAAAAGGGCGCGCGGCTT
>JAFTQY010000047.1 GCA_017462505.1 Clostridia bacterium | reverse complement strand
CCAAATTGTCATTGCGAGCGAGTTTACAAGCGCGGCAATCGACCAAATTGTCATTGCGAGCGAGTTTACAAGCGCGGCAATCGACCAAATTGTCATTGCGAGCGAGTTTACAAGCGCGGCAATCGACCAAATTGTCATTGCGAGCGAGTTTACGAGCGCGGCAATCTCGTCCCTCTGTCATACCGCTCAGCCTGCGATTTGGCATAGCCAAACCAAGCGACAGCGCGTGGAGCGTATCCCCTCTCACGAGATACACTCGACTCCGCAATAACATTGCTCCGCACGCAATGACCGCAAGAAAAAGGGCCGACGAAAATCCCGCCGCCCCTTTCCTTTTTCCTTACAACGCGTCCTCGAAGTAATCGTACAAAGCCGAATACATCTCGCCGAGATATTTCATCGCCACCTCGTCCTTTTCATACGCAGTTAAGCGCTCCAACGGGTCCGAATACGTTTCCAGATAATACGTTTTCACGATATTCAAACGCTCCGTTTCCGACAACGAAAAATCCACTTCATACGGTGCGTTCAGCATGCTCTCCGCGCCCGAATAGCGCAAATAGAACAGCAACGTATCCCGTACCCAAGCCACCTCGTCGTCGCACTCGGCGCGCAGCTTTTCTTCCAGCTTCGCCCAAATCCCCGCGTGGAGCATACAATTTTCCACCAATCTTTCCTTTTCCTTTTGCAGTCGTTCTTCCAAACCGCGCAACAGCTCGTTTTTCTTCACCTGCGCCTCTTTCACCTGCAAAAGCTGTTCGTCCGTCAGCAGCGAAAACTGCGCGGGCGTATAAGAAATAATATCGATTTCCATTTTCCCCCTCCTTACGCCTCGATTTCCGCGCTCATGCCGCGCAAAACCGAATGTTGACCGATTTCAAACGCAAAGGAAAAGCTCTCGCCGCGCACGCTTATATCCACAGTCGCCTTTCCGCATGCAAACGCCACGGAACGCTCGATACACCGCCCGTCGCAATAGATTTTTACAACGAAATTTCCCTCGCCGACAAAATCCAATCGCCGCAACGTTTTCTTGCCTCGTATTCCAAAATCCGTATCCACACTTTCGGCTGCACAGCTCGCGTCGGCAGGCAAAGCCGTGCCCCCAAGCTGATACAAATTTCCCGCTCTCACAAAAACGGGCGCGTCAAAGCCTTCGCTCAATCCCAGCAGGTCATAGCAATACGACCAGCTTTTGCCGTCCAGATCGACCGCAACCGAAACAAACTCGCCGTTTTCGTCTGCATAGCGCAACAGATATTTTTCCCCGCAAACGGCGGCGTTACAGCGAATATCCTGCGCGGAGATATACAGCGCGATCCCCTCGCCGAAACGCTGTGCGTTCGTTCCTTTCACCCTCCACAGCCCGTCGTGCGCCCAAAACGCCACGCCGTCGGAAAGCCCGCAAACCGAACCGCTCACGATTTTCCCGCCGCTGTAAAAAATTTCTTCCAAGCAAAAATCCCTGCCGCCGCCCTTCACCGTCAGCCGCATGAGCGCACGGCGAAACACAATATATACGTACTCACCGACCGCCGTCAACGCGATCGGCGCGCCCAAGGCGATCGGCAACTCAATATACCCTCCGTCGTCGATACTTTCGGTCAAATCCCACGGCAGAGTCGGGTCGGCGTACGCCAACCGTCCGTCTTGCAAGAGAATGAACAAACGGTTTTTGCACACGCAAAACACGTTGGTCAGATCGTTCCTCCCCGTCGGATAAAACTCCTCGTCCGACATCAAAAACCGCGCGCCGTCGTCCCCGACGATCAAATATCTCTCCTCGCCGTCCACCGCACGCAAGAACACCCCGCACGCATTCTTTCCCACGGGCATACCCATAGAAAATGCCGCCGACGACTCATTGTAAAGGCGCACGTAGCCGTCCTCAAACGCCACCAAATACCGCTCAAAAACGGACGTACCATCCATCGATTTCAACCGTACGCAAAAAATATTCGTAATCGTACTCGGCAGCAAATTCGTCACCGTATTTCCTGCGCTGGTATACGCAAGCTCCGCCCCCACGCCCTGTCCTAAACCGCCCCCCGAAAGGTCGCAGTTTACACTTGTTTTTAAGCAGAGCGTTCCGCCTGTATGCAACGCCGTGTTCTCGCCGCCCGTACCCCCCAAGACAGTCCCCCCGTCCAAGGACGTATACGGAGCAAAGCGATAAAACACCACCTTTTTCCTCTTTACCGATCTTGCGATCGGCTCTTTTTCTAAACCGATCATCACACCCACCTTCTCGAACGGATCCGCTCGCACTTTTGCAATCGGTACGCCGCCCGAATACTTTCCTTGTATTTCTTATCCCACACAGCGGCGTCCTCAAAAAGCCCCGTCGCCATCGTATATTCCGCCGCCATACCGTACGCGATCAAACGCGCGGATATCGACGAGGAAAAATCGCTTGCTCCCGACGAAGTCTTTTTCTCGGGCGCGTACGTATACGTCACGCACACCTTGCCGGGCTGTGTCTTTAAATAGCTCGGAAAGAGCTGAAAGGGCACGGAATTGCCCCACTCGTCCGTCACCTTGGTAATGCGCACGGCAGGCTTGCTTAACGCGCTAAACTCGATCACGCCCCCGCTCGATACCAGCGTATCCTCTGCAAGGAGCGGAAAATAATCGAGCGCCAATTCGTTTTCCACGATATTGAAACAGGTCAACAGCAGCTCCGCTTTTTTATTATCCTCTTCCGTACCAAGCTTTTCAAAATACGTCTGCAACGTATCTTCCAGCCCCAGCTTCACCGCGGCGAGCTCCATACACTCTTTCACCAACATATACTCGTTACCTCCTTTATTTATTCTTTCACTTTTACGTTCACGTTATTCGCAAAAACAGCACCCTTTCCGCGATTCAACGCGTACACGGGTGCCGCCTTTCGATTTTTATTCACACATTATCAACGTGCAAAACCAACCGTTTTCTTACCGATTTTACTTTTCGGTAATATTGCTGATTCTCGCCTGCGCCGCGGGATTTTCACAGATAAGCTCCGCATATTTGACCAACGTCGCCTGATATACGGGCTTACCGCTCACCTGTTTCAAAATCTTACCGTCCTCCGCTTCTAACCACTGCCAATCGCAAAGCTGATGGATTTTGAAATTTTCGCTCGTAAGCAGATACATCGTGCCCTTGGGACAGAAACGGTCCGCCACTACGGGGATTCCGTTAAAGCTAAGCGCGGTATAACCGCCCTCCAAGGTAATCGTCGGCATCGTCTTGCCGAGGTTCGTATAATATTCGACGAGGGCACGTCTTACCCCCCACGAACAGAGAATAAAGTCAACCTTGCAACCGCTCTTTTCTTCCACGTGGTCGATCGCCGTTTGAATGACCGTTTCGCTGAGCGTAGACGACGTATTCTTATACGGCGACATACCGGAATTATATCTTGCCACACCGTAGAGAGGCTCATCCGAGAAGATCGCTCTCAAACCGGTCATTTCATCCCCCTGCGAGCCGTACAAACGGATTGTCGTACCGCTGGGGATCTGCGCGTCGTCAAAGGTTTGTTCCAAAATAATTTCGCCCGCCCAACGGTTGACCGTTCTAATTTTACAGCAAGCAAATTCCTCGCCTAAACCCTCGAAGGTGACCAACATACCCTCGACGAAGTTTTCCACCGCGCTCACCGCGATCAAGCCGGTCATCGTTTCCTTAACGGTAGAGAGCACCCCCGTACCGTCGCCAAAGAGCATACGGCTGAAATTGAACGCCGCGCTCTTTTCAAGAGCCTTCATTTCCTCGTTGAGGATATTGACGAACGCGCCCTCGTTATTTGCGGACGCACGGAGCGCCTTGTCGGAAATTTCGATCGTACCGTAGATATTTTTCAAAGGCGCGATAAAGGTTTTATAATCGCTTGTCTGCGCGCTGGGCAGATCCCCCGTTTCCGTACCCGCGCCAACGCCGCCGTTAAAGCCGTTTCTGATCACCTTTCTTACGTCTTTGCCCACAACGTCGTTTGCCGTGCGTTCGATCTTTGCAAAGAAAGGGTTGGATTTGTAATTGAGCGAATCGCTGATCGCGTCCAGATAAAAAGATTTCAATACGCTATCCGCGCTATTAAGTGTAATCATAATCGTTTCTCCTTATTTTTTGATTTTTTTGCCGTCAATCACGGCTTTTTAAAATATTGTAAAGCCATTGCCGCGGCGTCGCCGATGCTTTTGGCTTTGCGCGGCGGCGATACAAGCGTACCCACCCCCGCGGCGGTAATGGGCGGCGCGCTTTTCCCCACCGAGGCAAGATATTCCCCGATGATACGAAGGCGCACCCCCTCGTCACGGCTAACCTGCACGTACAGATCTTCCGAAGACGGCGCGTTTCCTGCAACGGACGGATGCGCAGCTTTTTCCGCGTCCACGACGCGTTCCCCCTCTGCCTGCAATTCCCCTTTTTTTGCCGTCGTTTCGATATGTCCCTGCCCGTTTACCGTTTTTTCGGCGTTTTCGTCGGCGTTTTCCGCCGCCGTCGCCGCAGGGCTTTCCACCGCCCCGTCGGGTCCCGTTTGTCCGTGCGCTTTGCCAACGTCCAAGACGAACTCGTCAAACGCCTTCGCCTTTTCCCGTCTGCTTTCGGCATTCTTACGGAGCTTTTCCGCCCCCGAATCCTCCGCCGCGCCCGCCTCTTTGGGATTCTCCGCGAGCTTTTCCAGTTCTTTGAGCCGCTGACTTCTCCGCGTAAATTCCGATTGCAACGACTCGTACGCCCTAATAAGGGCGCTTACGTCCTTAAACTTCCCCGCCACCGTCGAGACCTCTTGCGGCAGACTCTTCTCCCCCGTCTCCGCCTGTACCTGCATACCTTTCTCCGTAGCGTTCATTTCTCCGTAAACGTTCTCCTTTTTTTCCATAAATCCTCCTTATTTACTGCGCGTTTTGCGCTCTTTTATGTTTTTCCATATGCGCGCGGAATCTCGCCTTGATCCCGTCGCGGTCCTTTGCACGCTTAAATTCCGCCGACAGCAAAAACCGCACGTGCTCGTTTAAATGCACTTCGTGATCGTCGTATTCGTCCACGTCCGCATTTTCCGTTTTCAACGCCAAGTTTTCCTCGCTCGCTTTCGCCGCATGCAACGCCGAAATATCCTTTACGTTCTCATAGCTGCCGAACCCGAACGCCTCCAAAATACGGTTCTTGTTCTCTTGCGAAAGCTTGCCGTTCTCGTCCGTGAGCAGCCCTGCCTCGTACAGCTGCAACAAAACGCGTTTTTTCTCTTCGGGCGAGGACGTTTCCTGCGATTCAAACTGAATATCGGACACGTCCAAACGGGAGGCGTTGAAATAATAAATTTGCGTTTTCTGATTTTCCCCCGTCAGCGTCATCAACCGCGCCGTGCCCGCAAATTGACGGTACAAGCGCAAGATCTGCCGCCCGATCCCCTTCATTGCCCGTTCGATACACGCCGTCGTCGCCGACAAACGGTTATCGTCTTGGGATAATAAGAGCTGCAACCCCGTAGCGCTCGTCACCCGCACAGGGGTCGAATTCGTCGTCAGCTCGCTCACGCCGCTGATCAGCGAAAATTCCTTTTTCAGCCATTCCTCTTCGCTCTTAAACTCGCTGGGCACGTTGCCGCAATCGAGCATTTCGGGGGCTTTACCCCCCTGACGGTACACGAGCACCTTCCCGGGCAACAAGCCCTCTTCGCTCAGCTCGTCGGTATCCACCGAGCCGTCCTCGACGGTCAGCACCCCCATCGAAACGCGGTTTAAAAACTCGTGCTTGCGGTTACGCACCGCGTTATACGCACGCTGTACGGGTATCAAACGGTCGATCACGCTGCTGGAAAAGAACGCGCCGGGCAATCGCAAGCAGTCCTGCTTAACAAACGGAAAGGTCCTTTCGCCGCGCTCGCCGTTGATATAGGGCAACGCCCCCTCGTACAAGAGCTTTCCGCCCGCCACGATCTCCAACCTACCGTCGGGATATTCTTCGCTGGGGCGGGTATAGCGTTCTATCAGCACTTCCCCGTCTTTCAAGGTAGCCGTATTTTTCCCCGTCAAAACCGCGGTCGTTCTACCCGCCGACGGCTCGCTATACCCCATGATCGCGGACACGTCCCTGCCCTCTACCGTCACGCCGAACCGCTGACGGATATATTCCACGGACACCGCCTGCGCATGGATCACGCTACGCAGCCCGTCGAATTCCTCCGCGTCCAAGCGGTCGGGAAAAATCTCAAACGGCGGCACAACGGACACCTGCACTTCCCCCTCGTACACGGGCGCGCCCTGCTCGTCCACTGCGACCTGTCTGCCCCCCTTTTCATTCCAGAGCACCTTATAAAACACACAGCCGCACGTTTCCGCCCAGACCAAAGCCCTGGACATAGCGTCCTGCAAGCCCACGCGCTCCTGCACGTATTTCAGCACCCCCGTAGCGAGCTTCGCCGCCTGCAAATCCCCTTCCTCGTCCGAAAAAGCGCGCACCCGCAATTCGGGCTTTTGCTTTTCGAGCTTCGCAATACGGGAATCGACGGTGGGCGCGATATGGTTAAATACCCTGCGTGATTGCCAGTAAAACCGCTTGTCCTCTTCCACCAGATCCCCCGAGGGCGCAACGTCGCAATACTGATTGCCGCTGAAAAAATTGATATTCAGCGCCCAGCCGTTTTCCACCGCCCTACGCTCTTCTCTGCGCCGCAAAAAATCCTCGGTCACTTCCTGCGCGATTTTTTGCTCCCTTTTCTCTTTCGCCCGAAGTTCCTCTTCGGAAATTCCTGTTTTCTTCATTCCTTTTGCTCCTTTTGCTTATTTTGTCGTTTTCTTTTTCACCGCCGTTTTTTTCACGACGGATTTCTTCCTCACCGTTTTCGTTTCCTTTTTCACGGCTTTCGCCGTGACGGACTTCTTCGCCGCGTTCGCCTCTTTCGCCGATTTTTCCGTTGTTTTAGACACGTCCCCCGCCCTTTGCTCCTGCAAACCGCTTTCCAACGCCTGCAACAGCCGCGCCTTTTCCTTTTCCAGATCCTCGTCCGACCACGCCGAATACTCCGCACTCCCGCCGCTATTTTCGAGCAGCATTTGCACCGCTTTCAAATCGGGCGGAACGTCCTTTTTCGTCTTTTTCCGTTTGGTGAGCTTCAACGCCCCGTCCACCTCGGCGTATTCCTCAGTGACCTCGGCGATCTGATAGCCAAGCGCGACCTTTAAAAGTGCCTCGCCGATCTTTTCTTCCTTTTTACTTTCCATACTCTCGCTCCTTACACACTAAAATTCCCCCGTCGCAATCTGCGGATACGCCGCTCCTTATCCCGCTGTATCACCGTCTTTTCCTCAACGCGCACCTTTTTCGGCTTAGTCATCAAATAATACCGCATCTCGTCCAAGCTATGATCGTCAGCCTTCCTCGGCAGATCGCCGCTCCCCCAACGGTAGCCTTTCAGCTCGCTGATCAAATGCACGCACCCGCTGAAAATGTACAAATTCGGCAACCCGTTTTGACGGTTTAGATAACTCTTCACCCTCGCGATCCCTGAAAAGAGATCCTTTTCCACGTTCGGGTTCACCAAAATCCCGCGCTCGTAAAACAGCTCGACCACACTCTTGACGCTCCCCAAGGTCCTCTGCTTTGCCGCGCTGTCGATCAGCGCGCAGAGCCTACCCTGCCCGTCCGTATGCCACCCCAAACGCCCGCTGATCTCCTTAATACGCTCGGCGTGATAATCGACGTCCCGTCCCGCCTCGTAATGCTCCGCCACCACGTACACGTTGTCGTCGTAATCCACCGCGTACCAATGCGCCGATAACGGATTATTCAACCCCGGGTCGATCGAGATCATGTCCTGCCATTCGGCAGGCAGAGCAAACGGCTCGATCACGTGCACGCGCTCGTCAAATTCGGGATATACCAGCCCCGCGCCTCCGCTCACGAACTTCCCGTACCGACGGGATTGCAGCGAAACCTCGTCCAAAGTCCCTTCCAGCGCCTTGATTTCACGCTCGTCCAGATACGGGTTGTCGTGCCATTCGACAAACTCGTACCAAACCTCTTCGTCGGCGTGTCGGTTAAGATAAATCTCGTTATAAACGAAAGTCAGCCCCTTTAAAGGAGTCATCGTCCCGAAAATATCCCCCTTTTTATCCATCACGCGCATGCGACATTCGATATAAATATCCTCGGGCGGTTCTTCGTCAAACCACACGAAATCGAGCGACGTGCCCTGAAACTTTTCTCTGCCCTGATCGCAGCTTTTAAAGCCGATCACCGACGTCCCGCCCAGCTCGTTTTTCACGCGGATAAAATCGATCACGCCGTGCTCGGGCGCGTCCTTTCTGCCGCTGAGCATCACGATATCCACGATCTGATTCCTGCGAAGATAGCGCAATATCTTTTTCTGCGCCACGTCACGTTGCACCTGCGTAGACAGGGACACGACCCAGCCGCACACGTCCCTGCGGTTTTGCCGATAGGGGTGAATACCCCGCGCCATGTACACACATTCCACCGCCCCGCATTCTGTCTTACCCGAGCGGTTTCCGCCGAACACCCAACGGTTGCGTTTTTGACACTTGTGAAAGGCGAGCTGTTTTTCGTGTTTCCTTTCGCCCGTATTATAGGCGGCTAAAAAATCGTTGTCGCGGCGTTTTTTCAGCTCCGCCTCAATTTTACAAATTCTTTCTACAATATCTTTCATACTTTCCGCAAATCCCCCAAAAACCGCCGCCATCGCCCCTATTATAATGAATTGTACCATGCACCTTAGCGCAATTCTTTCCTCTGTCATACCGACCAAGGCGGCACAGCCCTTTTAATTCTTTCCTCTGTCATACCGACCAAGGCGGCACAGCCGCCGCGTGGAGCGTATCTCAACCATGAAACATTTACTTTTACGGGCATTTCTGCCCCTACTGATCTTCCTATACGCGCTCTTTGCGCCATGCACGCCGCCGTGTCCAACGTCGGCGCAAACCGTCGTGCCGCAAGCGCTCGCGCAAACGTTATCCCAAAACACCGAAACGCCCAAATCGGGTACGTATGCCTGCGTTTTGTCCGACAACGCCTATTTTTATCTCTCCCAAAACGGCAAGGACGGCGTATTTTTGCTCCCCAAAACCTACTACGTGCACCTGCTTTCTTACGGCGCGACCTACTCAAAAGTCGAATATTTGGAAACGGACGCGTACGCCCAAAAACTGACGGGCTACGTCCGCACCGAGCACCTTGCTTTCGTCGATTATATCCCCAAGCGCCCCTATCTTACGTACGTATTCGACCTGACCTACCGTCTGGAAAACACCCAGCCGACCTCGGGCGACGGCTTTACCGAGCTGACCTTTACCTGCGCCTATTACGGCGATTATCCCATCGGCGATCAAACGTGGTGCTACGTTTTGCGGGAGGGCGAATTCGGCTACGTCCCCAAACCCGACCACCTCGAATTTGAAGAAAACACCGAATACGCCGATTACCTCGCCGCCCAGCAAAACCCCACCCCCGAACAAAACGGCAAGCAAAAATCCACTTCCTCTCCCGCGCAGATCGCAACCTTGATCACCCTTTGCCTGCTTGTTCCCCTGCTCGCCGCGCTGATTTTAAAACCGCCGCGAAAGCCCCCTTATGAAACGGACGATTAGTCCTCTTTATCTCCTAAAAATCTCCGTTCGTCCGCGGAGATTTTTCTATCTCTGCCCTCTTCCACAAATCGGTGAATTTTACGAAAAACCCCCAGATTTTTCAAGCTTTCGTCGTACACCTTTTGGGTAACGCCCGCATAAAAGAGCATCGCGCCAAGCTTGTCCGCCAAGCGACTCTGCCGACGGAAATACATACGCTGACTGCAACCCTTACCCCCGTCTTTGCGCTTTTCGGCTTGTCCATTCAGAAAATCACGGAGCTTATTCGTCTTTCCGAAATAACGGATATCGACGAGCGTCCGCTCCTCGTCCGTCAGTTTTCCGATGACGGTTTCGACGGTCGTTTTCAGCCATTCCAGTCTATTTTTCTCGATAATCTCACCCGCGAGATATTCCGCTAATTTTTCCGTTGTTAAATTGCTATCATAAGAGAGCACCGCTTTATTGCGGATATGTACGGCATAATCTTCGCCCACCGTTTTCAAGAGCGGATAGGCATACAGAACCGCCTTTGCGTAATTTTCCAAAATTCAATCACCTCCAAGCGCGGAGTGGCTCCGCTGCCAATTTTTTTACTTATATTTCGTGTGTTTACTATCCCCGCATTCGTTTGAGTATGCTATCGACCTTGTTTTTGTCATTGCGAAGGAGCGAAAGCGACTGCGGCAATCTCCCCTTGCCTGTCATTGCGAAGGAGCGAAAGCGACTGTGGCAATCTCATAAAAATCTCAGCCACAATGCAAAACGGAGTTTTGCAATTCATGTCCGTAGGACAATTCATGAAACCTTATTTCAATTCATGCACCGCAGGTGCAATTCATTCCCTCTCCTGCCAGCGGTGGCTCACCGCCTGCAAGATCATCTTGCCCGCCGCGGAAAGGTCGCGCCTATTATCCCACCGCCCCCAATTTTTGCAAGGGGTCACTGCCACGTTTTTAATCAAAATCCGAACATTTGTTCGTGTTTTTAAGTAAGTATAGCACATAAAATATGACAAACGTATGCCGATTAAAGAAACTTTTTGGCTAATTTTAGGAAAAATTTCCCAATCGCCACCTATTTTTGTTCGGATTTTCGGGCGCAACAATTTCCCCCTCTGTCATTGCGAGCCGCAGGCATGGCAATCTCCCCCTCTGTCATTGCGAGCCGCAGACGTGGCAATCTCCCCCCTCTGTCATTGCGAGCCGCAGGCGTGGCAATCTCCCCCCTCTGTCATTGCGAGCCGCAGGCGTGGCAATCTCATATACCCCCTGCCACAATCCTTTAAAAAACATTCGCAATAACCCTTGCTTTTTTTTCAAAACGGTGTTATAATAATTCTGTATGAGAAAAATCGCAAAGAAAACTGCATTATTCCTTTCTCTCACCGCGCTCGTAACAACGACGGCGGCGTTTCATTCCGCTCAAAAATCGAGCTCGCAAACGGCATACGCCCAAACCGTCCAAACCGTCCAAACCGTGCAAACCTCACAAAATACGGCAACGGACGAAACCGCGCTGATCTCGCCGAGCACCTATCAGCAATACCTGTCCTTGACCAACCCCATGGACGTAGCGGCAAGCAGCGATTATATGGCGATCGCGGACAATAACCTCATCTACGTTTACGACGTCGCGGACGGCGAATACCGCAAATACGAGCATACGTTCAACCAAGCCGACCTCACCAAAAACAATATCATGCAGGTACAATTTTACAAAGACGTACTGTACTTTTTGGACGGCACGTATCTGTATCGGCTCGACCCCGAAACCTTGCAGATCAGCGACGTATCGATCACGGAGCATTATCCAAAATTCCCCTGTTCTTCCTTTTTGATTGTGAACGACGTGCTATATTACACACAGGTACAATATCAGCAGGCAGACGTTTCGTATATCACGTTGGACGGCACGAAAGCGGACACCTTGGACAATGTTCCCGGTAAACCGACCATCGCGTTTTGGGGCGGCGAGCTGTATTATACCGAGGCGGCGAAATATCTTCGCAAAGTCGATCCGCAGACCAAAGCGGACGACCTCGTAGCCTATTTCCCCGACGACCTCGTGTCCATGCAGATCCAAGACAACGTCTTTATTTGCACCACCCTTTCGGGCGATTTCTACGCCTACAATCTTGCAGAGCTTGCCTTAGAGGAAAACGCAGAGCGGGTCACCCCTTTGGCGCATTATCAAGAAGACTATTCCTCTCTTGCCCTGCTTGGCAACTACGCGTACGCCGTCAACGGTACTTCCGTGTGCCAGTATTCCATAGAAAAATCGGAATTTACCGACTTTGAAATTTGCAACGCCTCGGACAGTATCCACCGTTTCAACGGCGGCACGGAAACGTTGCTTTCGCACGAAAAACTGTTTATCGCAGACAACGGCAACCACCGCATTTCGGTCTACGATACCAAACAAGAGAACTTTGCCGACCCGATCGCGCTCGATTTCTCGCCCAAGTATTTGGCGGGCGACGAACACACCTTGCTTGCGGCGGACGGCGAAAAAGCGGTCGTGTACGCTATCACAGCGGAAAACTACGGCGAGCCGATCGCAACCTTTGACGACTTTAACGGCACGCTGGTCGGCGCGACGAACGTCTACGGAAAATATTATTTCGTGACCGACGGCAATTATTATTACGTAGCCTCGCAAACGACGAACGAAAACAACGCCATAGGGTGGACGGTCAGCGAATACAGCAAAGCCTCTACGCGCTATGCAAGATTGCTAACGTCGGACGTCTACGGCTATCTGTACGTCGCGAGCGGCAACAGCGTATACCGTTTCAGCGAAGAGAGCTTTCTCGCCCCGACCCTCGACGACGCCCCGCCCTACGCAGCCTTACCGATCGGCACGGAAAAGATCTTAATCGATTATAACGGCGACGTGTACGCCTTGGCAGGCGGCAAATTGCAAAAGGCGAGCGCAAGCGAGCCATACGCTTTGAACGACCCGCTGGTGTACAGCGAAAGCGCAACGGTAAGCTCCTTTACGTTCGGTATTGAAGAGAACGTGACCTACGTTTTGTATGCAGAAAATTATTTAGCGAAAACGGGTATACTCAACCTGCCGACGGTGAAAAATATCCCCGTCAACGGCGTGGACGAACAGATTTTCGACAACAGCACGGCAACCGTGGATCTTGTCAAATTGCGCGGCGCGGCAATGCTGATCGATTTTAATTTGGACGAGCTTTCGGGCGCAGACGTATTTCCGTACGTGGATTACAGCCGCCGCGAAACGCCCTTGACGGCGTTAAAGATCGGACAGACGGCGGATAACAAGCACGCTATTCTCGCCTTTTACGATACGGAAACGCGGGCATACCGCAGTTGTCTTGCGCTGACGAGCGATTGCTCCGCGCTGACGGACGAAGAACAAGCGGCGTATTATAAAACGTATCCAACGGCGCAGACCATGTATGCAAGCAACGATATCCCCGTCTATAAATTCCCCCATCTTTCGGGGTTACCGACGGTGACGACCCTTACGCGGAACACGCAAATTTCCGTGCTTGGCGAGATCAACGATCTGGACTATTCGTACTACCTCGTGCAATATACGGACGGAGAAAACGTAACGCACACGGGGTACGTGCCCAAGGCGTACGTGATCGAGTTCGACCCCACGCCCCCCACGCCCGAAACGGAAACGTACGGTGCGAAGAGCGCAGACAAGGACGGCATACGCCGTTTGGCGTTTTTATTGCTTGGCGGCGCGGCGATTTTGATTTTGATAAACGTATTGATTTTCCGCGCTATGCGCCCCAAAAACGACGACTAAGCAGAGTGGCGGTGAACCACCGCTGGCAAGTCTTACTATCTTGCCGCTCGTGTGTTTAATATCCCCACGTTGGTTTGAGTGCGTAGTAGACCATATTTCGTCATTGCCACAATGCACCGCAGGCGCAATTCATGTCCGTAGGACAATTCATGAAACTTCGTTTCAATTCAGGCGGCAACGCCACAATTCATTCTAAACAAGGAGGAACAATTCTATGACTGACAGTTATCCAAGTCCCAGCGTAGACCCGCTAAGTACGATTGCAGACGCGGATTGTTTCTTCACGCTTCCGCGCAGATAACCCTACTTTCGAGAATACGCTACCTTACGATGAACGGAAATTTTAGAATTACGGAGGTAGAGTATAATGGAAAAAAAAATTTTTGATTTTATTAACGGATTTTTAGACAGAGAAGATTTTGCAACCGCCGCCCAGCAATTACACGATTGCACGGCAGAAGAGGTTGCGGAATTTTTAAAAGCCTTAGACGAACAAACGCTGATCCCCCTTTGCAGGGAGTTAGACAGCGAATTGATGGCGGACGTGTTGCTGCTTTTAGACCCGTCCTTACAGGAAATCATCATCAGCGGCTTGCGCGACGACGAGTTGGAGGCGGTCATGGACGAAATGTCCGTAGACGACACCGTCGATATTATCGAGGACATGCCCCAAGAGATCGTGCGCCGTATCGCCGAGCTGGACGAAATTTTGATATTGCTTGAAGAACGCAATTACGCCGTTTTAAAGCCCCTGCTCTCGTCCATGAACGCTATCGACCTTGCCGAGGTCTTTGAGGAAACGGAGCGGGACGCAGACCTTTTGGTGCTGTTCCGTATTCTGCCCAAGGATCTGGCGGCGGAAACGTTTGTCGAAATGGACAGCGACGTCAAGGAAAAGCTTATCCACAAGCTCAACGACAGAGAATTAAAAGCGGTCATGGACGAGCTGTTCTTGGACGACGCGGTCGATTTGATCGAAGAAATGCCCGCGTCGGTTGTCAAGCGTGTTCTGGCGCAGAGCGACAGCGAAACGCGCGCCTATATCAACGAGCTTTTGAAATACCCGAAAGACAGCGCGGGCAGTATCATGACGATCGAGTTCGTTTCCCTCTTCCCCACTATGACGGTGGACGACGCTTTCGAGCGTATCCGCCGCACGGCGATCGATAAGGAAACGATCTACACCTGCTACGTCACCGACCCGACGAACACCTTGATCGGCTTGGTTACGGCAAAGGATTTGATGCTTGCGCCCAAAAACGCGTTTATCGCGGACATCATGCAAGAAAACGTCATTTACGCCTACACCGAGGACGACAAAGAGGCGGTGGCGCGGAAAATTTCCGATTACGGCTTTTTGGCTCTGCCGATCGTCGATCGCGAAATGCGCCTCGTCGGTATCGTTACCGTTGACGACGCAATGGACGTCTTGCAGGAAGAAAACACCGAGGATATCGCGAAGATGGCGGCTATGGCGCCGACCGACAAGCCCTATTTAAAAACGAGCGTGTTCAGCCTTTGGCGCAACCGCGTTATTTGGCTGATGATATTGCTTATCACGTCTTCTTTTACGGCGCTGATTTTAAACGGCTATGAGGCAAAGCTTTTGCCCTGCCTTGTGGCATGCGTACCCATGATCATGGGTACAGGAGGTAACTCGGGTTCGCAAGCGTCGGTAACCGTCATTCGCTCGTTGTCCATCGGCGAGATCGAAACACGGGACGTAGGAAAAGTCATCTGGAAAGAACTGCGTACGGCGATATTGCTCGGGCTTACCCTTGCCGTCGTTTGCTTTGCAAAATTGATGCTTTTGGACGGAATGCTGCTCAATATCGAAGGGTACACGTGGGACGTCAGTTTGGTCGTATCCTTGGCATTGTTCGGAACGGTGATTTTGGCAAAACTCGTCGGCGCAATTTTGCCGATTTTGGCAAAGATTTGCCGTCTTGACCCCGCCGTGGTTGCAAACCCCTTTATCACCACGATCGTGGACGTCGTTTCGCTGATTTTGTTCTGCTCCCTTTCCATTCACATTTTGGGTTGATAAAAAATTGCATGATAAAAGGCTTTGGTTTTTACACCAAAGCCTTTTTTTGCAGCCAGTCTTTCCCTTGTCAACCGTGTGTATAGGTATTCCGCATTTATTTGAGAACGTAAACGTCCCAAAGAATTATTTGGTTCTTGCGTACCTATTCCCGTGGTCAGGCAAAACCGTCACGATATTTTTTCCTGCGTTTTCGGGTCGCTTTGCAAGCCGTAACGCCCCGACGACCGCCGCCCCCGACGAGATCCCCACAAACAGGTTTTCTTCTTCCAACAGCCGCTCTTTCATGGCAAACGCCTCTTCGTCTGTCACGGTAAGCACTTCGTCGTACACCGTCCTATCCAAAACCGCGGGTACAAAATTTGCGCCGATCCCCTGAATACGGTGCGCGCCCGCTCTTCCTTGCGAGAGTAGCGGGGACGAGGCAGGCTCTACCGCCACCACTTGGCAAGCGGGATTTTGTTCTTTGAGGTATTTGCCGACCCCCGTCAGCGTGCCGCCCGTGCCCACGCACGCCACAAAAATATCCGCCTTTTTATCCGTCTGCGCCCAAATTTCCCGCGCCGTCGTATCGTAATGCGCCCGCCAACAAACGGGGTTGTTAAACTGGTCCGCAAGAATGGCATTGGGCGTTTTTGCAAGCAGGTCGTTCGCCTTATCCACCGCCGCCTGCATGCCCTTTTTTCCGTCTGTGAGCACCACCTCGCCGCCGTAAGAACATATCATTTCGCGGCGTTCTACGCTCATGCTGTCGGGCATAACGATCACCGCTTGATAGCCGCGAAGCTTCGCCGCCAGAGCCAAGCCGATGCCCGTATTCCCCGACGTCGCCTCGATGATCACGCCGCCCTTTTTAAGCCGTCCGCTCTTTTCCGCGTCGTCAATGATCGCAAAGGCAACGCGGTCCTTGATCGACCCGCCGAGATTTTCGCTCTCCACCTTAGCAAAGACGCGCGCAACGCAATTTTCCGCGCCTACAAGCGCGGTCAATTCCTTTAAACTCGTGTTGCCGATCCCGTTTATCGCAGACATGGTATGCCCCTTTAAAAAAATTTATTTACAATACGCCAAAATTTGCGACGGCTCGTCGATCAAAATTTTCGCGCCGTTTTCCTTTAAAAACGCTCTGTCCTTGAACCCCCATGTGACGGAAAGACAGTCCACGCCCGCGTTTTGCGCCGTCAAAATATCCACTTCCGAATCCCCGACGTACACCGTCGTTTTTTTATCCGCGTTCAGCTCTTCCATAACCGAAAGCAAGGAATCGGGCGCGGGCTTTTTTCGTATCCCCGCACTCTCGTTTTCACCCACCGCCGAAAGCAACAACCCGTCGAAATATTCTTCCGCCAGCAATTTCACGGCAAAATCCGCTTTGTTGGACACCACCGCCGTTTTCACACCGCATTCCTTTAACGCCGAAAGCAGGGGCATGATCCCCGCGTACGCCGCCGTTTTATCCTTACAATGCTCCTTATAATGCGCTTTGAACGCCGTCAAGATCCCCTCAAAATCGGGACGGTCTTTCTCGCCCACGGCGCGTTCCATGAGTTTCACGATCCCGTTGCCGACAAACGCGCGAACCTCTTCCCTACTCCGCATAGGCAAACGGTACGCGGCAAGCGCCGCATTCACCGCTCCGTGCAGATCGTCCAAGGTATCTAGCAACGTTCCGTCCAAATCAAAAACCACCGTTTCGTACATAGTATGCCCGTTTTTCCTTTTTCGTTATCAGTACAGAACCTTTTTGATCGCCGCCACCGCGTCCGCGCGGTTTTCCGCGCTGGTCTTGACGTAGATACCCGAAACGTAATTTCTCGTCGTGCCCTCGGACAGCTTTAACGCCGACGAAATTTGACGGTTGGTAAAGCCTTCGTACATCATGAGCGCAATTTCTATCTCGCGATCGGACATGCCGAACGCGCGCTGTAAACGAATTTCTCTGTCCGCCGCCACGTTCTTTGCCGCGTCGGTAATTCTGCGCGCAATTTTCGCGGGCAAGATCGTGTCCCCCTCGTACGCGTTTTTGATCGCGCTGATCAACGCGTTACTGCCGATATCCTTCAAAAGATAACCGCTTGCGCCGTTGTTGATCGCGTTTAAAATATAATCGCTGTCGTCGAACGTCGTCAAAATCACCACTTTCACGTCGGGATATTCCGTTTTGATACGCTGAGTCGCCACGACCCCGTTCATGTTCGGCATGCGAATATCCATCAGCACCACGTCGGGGGCAAGCGCGGGCATCTTTTCCAGAGCGTCAAACCCGTCCTTTGCCGTGCCGACGAAATCCAACCCCTCGTCCGTGCGCAAAATCGCCCCGATCTCTTCCGCGAGCTCCTGCTGATCGTCTACGACCAAAACCCTGATCTTTTTGTTTTCCATAGCTTACTCCTTTATCTCCGCAGGCAATTCCATGCGGATCTCAAACCCCTCGCCATCCTCGGACGAAAAGGCAATTTCGCCGCCCAAAGCCCGCGCGCGCTCTTCCATCGTCGTCAGACCAAAGCCCTTACGCACGGTGTTTCCGTCCGCGCCCTTGCCGTTGTCCGACAGCAAAAAGGTGATTTTGTTCTCTTCCTGTTTACACTCAAACCAAAACGCCGTCGCGCCGCCGTGCCGCAAGCCGTTTGCGATCCCCTCTTTTAAGGTATTGCAAAGGAAACGGTGCTTGGCTTGGCTCGCCGCCACCTCGCCCACGTCCGAGCGGATCTTGATCCCCGTGCCGTCCGTCGATTCGTGAATGATCGAAAGCAGCTCGTCCTTTAAACTCTTTTGCGCCGTCGCGCCCGAAAGCAAATGTACGCTGTCGCGAAGCTCCTCCAAGGCATGACGCGCTTGTAAATTCGCCGCCACGATCTTGCTTTTCGCCTCCTCGGGATTGTCCTCGACGATCAGCTTTGCCGATTCCGTCTGCATGATCACCGTCGTCAGCGAGTGCCCCGCCGTATCGTGTATTTCTTTTGCGATACGTTGGCGTTCCTCCAAAACGGACACCTCGCGCACCGCCGCATACGCCTTTTCCAGTTCCTTTTTGCTCTCGTTCAGCTCTTTGAGCGTTTTATCCAGCCGTAAAAACTGTCGATAGAACGCAAGGGCGATCTGCGCGAACAGAAAATGCGTTGTCAGTAATACGAACGCTCCGATCGATTCCTGCAAGAGCACGGGCAGGGGGATATCCACCGCCTCGGGCGCGAGCATGCGCGCCGTATAAATCAAGGCGTATATGGGCACGCAAAGCACGTATATCCATACCACCGCCTTGCCTCTTTTTACCGTCGTGTAAAACTCCGTCAAAACAAGCATGTATACGATAAGCGCGTACGTGCCGCTCGCCAAAAACAGAAACGCGCACGCCGACACCGCGTTTAGCACGTAAAAGGCGACGGACAGTTTTTTGTTTTTTACCACGAAGAGTTTCAGCGCCTCGGACAGCGTAAACACCGCTACGTTGACCTGTAAAGGCAAGACCTTCCACCAGCCCTTGGGGGAAAAGAAATACTCGAAATGCCGCAATAAAATCAGCAACTGCACAATGCAGAGCAAAATAAAGATCAGCCATTTTGCAAAGAGCGCAAACTGCTGTTCGTTGCGGACGTCGTATTTGGAAAACAGCCGCTCGAAATACGCGCGGATCTTGCCGTCTTCGCCGCGTTCTTTGCGTTGTGTTTTGTCCGTTTTCGACATGTCTGCCCCCTTTTCCGTTTTTTAGCCCTTACTTTGTTCTCTCACGATATTTTGCACCGAATATTTTTTGCTGATCTCGCTCAGCCGTTTATCGCTTGCATAGCTGTACACCCCTTCCTTGGAGCAAATAAAATGATCGCAGAGAATTACGTTGCTATAACTGCACACGATTTGGCATTTGCCCGTCGTTTCATCGTCCGCCGCCGACGGCATAAACGAGCCCTTGGGATGGTTGTGCACAAGCACCAGTCCCGCGGGCTTGATATCCAGCAGGAGCTGCGAAAGGATATTCGGGTCAAATTCCGCTCTGTCCGTTTCGCCGCAGGAAAAGCGCTTGCTTGAAATCACGAATTTTCCCGCGTCCAAAAGGTATATTTCCAGAACTTCGTAGCTTTCGTCCTGATACAGATTTTTGAGATAGCTCATAAAATGATCTGTTTCAAACCTGCCGCGATACACTGCCTTCTGCCTGCAATAATACTTGTTGAGGAGCTTGCCCAGCCCGGCGATAAAGCCCGCTAAGCTGTTGCCCACGCCCTTTATCTGTACCAGCTCGGCATAGTCCGCCGAGAACACACCCGTCACCGAACCGAACTGAGCAAGCAGCCGATGCGCGATATCGTTGGTGTTTTTGCGCGGCATCGCCGTATATAGGATCAATTCAAGATATTCGTGATCTTGCAAGCCGCCCTTGTCGATTTTTTCACGTAAGCGGTCGCGGTGTCCGTTGTGTTCGTGCATACGTTTCTCCCCAATATATTCTTCGTTTATTGTAGCATACTTTTCGGTATTTGTCAAAGCCTACCTTAAAAAAATTTATTTTTTTAAGCAAACCCCGTTATTTTCTTTACCAAACGGCAATTTTTGTGTATAATAAAGGGGTAGACCGCCAAAGAAGGCGGTCGGGAGTGATTTTATGGATATTTGTAAAGAAAACCCTATGGAAAAATATTTTGACGAGATCGTGCAATCGACTGTGAAAATTTTGCAATTCGATTCGTCGTTAAAGCCCGCCGAAAACGGGTGTCCGTTTGGCAAAGAAACCGCCGATTGCTTGGCGTATTTTTTGGCTTTGGCGCAAAGCATGGGCTTTGAAACGCGCAATTACGATAACTACGCGGGCGAGGTTATTTTCGGCGAGGGCAAGGATTTTGCGATCTTGGCGCATTTGGACGTCGTGCCCGCAGGGAGCGGTTGGAAATATCCCCCCTTTGGCGGCGTGATCAACGACGACCCGTCGGACGGCGGGGTTTTGGGCACGAAGATCTGGGGACGGGGCGCGATGGACGACAAAGCCCCCGCCATCGTTTGCCTGTACGCCTTGAAAACGTTAAAGGACGCGGGCGTTATGCCAAAGCGCACCTTTAAGCTTATCGTCGGGTGCAACGAAGAGAGCGGTTGGAAATGTATCGAGCATTATAACAAGGTGGCGGTGATGCCCGAAGAAGGGTTTACCCCCGACGCGGACTTTCCCGCGATCTATGCCGAAAAGGGAATTTTACATTTTAAGGCGGCTTTTCCCGTAAATGACCCACCCATGTCCGCATTGAACGCAGGCGAGCGGGTGAATATGGTGTGCGATAACGCGGCGGTGACGTTGACGAGAAAGGCGGCTGCGGCATTGATCGGATACGAAAACCGCGTGGACGGAACTTCGTTTTCCTATGACAACACAACGAATATTTTGACCGTCGCGGGCAAGTCCGCACACGGCTCGACCCCTGATAAGGGTGCGAATGCGTTGGACGGGGCGCTCGCCTTTTTGGGCAGTATCAACGCCGATTGCAAACGCGCGCACGATTTGCTGTTTGCCGATCGTATGGGCTTGAAAAATTTGCAGGACGAAACGGGTCGTTTGACCATGTCCCCCGACGTAGCGGTGTTTGAGGACGGGATTTTGACGGTGACGACGGACGTGCGTTTCCCCGCGACCCTGCCCCTGTCCGCGGTGACGGATAAGCTTGATCAAAGCGGCGTTCGCTATGAGATCGTCAATTATCAAGCCCCCCTTTACAACGACCCGAACGGGAAATTGTTGACGACCCTGATGGGCGTGTACAACGCGGCGACGGGTAAAAACGAAAAGCCGATCGCCATCGGTGGGGGTACGTATGCCCGCGCTTTGAAATGCGGCTGTGCGTTCGGTCCTGAAATGCCGGGCGTGGAAACGACCATTCACCAAGCCAACGAGTACGTCACCTTTGACTCGCTCCGCTTTATGAGCAAGGTCTATTATCAGGCGATCAAGGAAATCGCGCAATAAACCGAAAACCTACGAAAAAAGCAGACCCGTACGGTCTGCTTTTTATTATACGTTATTCTGCAAAGTATGCGGTCAAGCCGCCCATAACCAGCTCGCCAAGCTCTGCCGAAAATTCTTTGAGGGGCTTTTTGCGGTCGGAATTGAACCAAGCGCGATACGACCAGAACAAACCCGCAAGGACAAATTCTGCGGCGACGTTTACCTTTTCGCTCTCTAATTCGTAGCTACGCGCAAACGCGGTTTTGATTTTATCGTTCAAAAAGGCGATAAGCCTACTGATCACGCGCGACTGCGAACCCATGTGCATAAGCTGTGCGTACAGCTCGATATCGTCCGCGATCAGTTCGGTCAGGGCAGGGAAAAACTGTTGCAGATACGCCTCGCCTCTTTCGTTTTCCATCCGTTTGGTGAACCCGTCAAAATCCTCCACCCAGTCGTTTTCAAGCTCGGCAAGTATCTCGTAAACGCTGGCGTAATAATTGTACACCGTTTTTCTGTCCACGTCGGCGCGTTCGGCTACCTCTTTGATCGAAATTTTTTCCACGTCCTTTTCTACAAGCAACTGCGCAAGTGCGTTTCGGATCGAACGTTGGGTACGGATCACTCGTCTGTCTTTTTTTCTCGTTTCGTTTTTCAACTTTTTTCACCATCTTATCGTTATTTTAAGAAATAATCCTCTATGTGTGGAATATTCTACACGTTTATTATAATACTTTTTCTGGTTTATCGCAAGCGTTTTTATGCGCGGAAATGATTTTTTGTAAAAATATCGTGGCGGTGATTTATATGAGATCGCCACGCTTTGCTCGCGATGACAAATTGATGATAAACTATGGACTTTACTTTTGAGATACGCTCCACTCGCGTTCGCTCGGTCGGTATGACATTCGGTCGACTAGTTTCCCAAACCAACGCGGAGATTTATATGAGATCGCCACGCTTTGTTCGCGATGACAGGGAGCGGTCGATGTACGGATAAGCACCCACACGGGTTATCTACGCACACGAGCGAAAAGATAGTAAGACTGGCTGCAAGATCATCTTGCAAAAAAGATATACGATCCGCGCCTTACGTGCGAACCGCATACCTTTTAGTGAGAGAATATGAAAAAAGTTTAGTATAGTCGGTTTTGATCACTTCTCCGTAAATTCTCTGAAATAGCGCGCGGCGAAAACCTTTCCCGATTTTCTTATCCGACTTGACCGCGTGAGCGTTTCCGCTCCTGTAAAGACGTTCCCGCCTTTCGTATCTTTCATTTTATTCTTGATTTGTGAAATATATATGAATATTCTGTGATAATTTGGTGAAAATATTATTATTTCACAAAAAATGTTCGCTATTAACGCATGCTTTTAAAGGAACTCTGCGTATACCGCCGTCGCCACGCGCAGCCCGTCCGCCGCAGAAGAGGTAATTCCGCCTGCATATCCAGCCCCCTCGCCGCAGGGATACAGCCCCGCCACCGACAGAGATTGCAATTTTTCGTCCCGCTCGATGCGCACAGGGGAGCTGGTACGGCTTTCCACGCCCGTCAACACCGCATGAGGATTGGCAAACCCGTGCAAGCGTTTGTCCATATCCGTAATAGCGGCTTTTAGCGTTTCGATCACAGGCGGGGGCAATACCGCGCGAAGATCGGCAAGCGCCGTGCCTGCCGCGTATGTGGGGCGCACTTCGCCAAACGAGCCGCTCACCTTATCACGTAAAAAATCACCGACGAGCTGTACGGGCGCGGCATAATTTTCACCGCCCGCCATAAACGCCGCCCGTTCGATTTTACGTTGAAATTCCACGCCCGCTAAGGGGTCGTCGCCCGCAAAATCCGCGCGGGTCACCTGAGCGATCAACGCTGCGTTGGCGTTTTCGCCGTCGCGGGCATAGTTGCTCATACCGTTGGTGACTACGCCGTTTTCCTCGCTCGCCGACGGCATGACATAGCCCCCGGGACACATGCAAAAGGTAAACGCCGCCCGATCGGACGCGTGGGAAACGAGTTTATAATCGGCGGCGGGGAGCAGGGTATACGCCTTGCCGTATTGCGCCTTGCCGATTTCCGATTGCAAATGTTCGATTCGCACGCCCACCGCAAAATCCTTTTGCCGCATGGCTACGCCGCGCTTTAACAGCATTTCAAAGGTATCGCGCGCGCTGTGACCAACGCAGAGCGCCACTGCCGAAACGGCGATCTTTTCACGGGTAAAACCGTTATCCTTTTGCAATTGATCGCGTACCGTCCCCCCACCTTTGGGGTTTTGACGGCAAAGCGTGACGGAAACGAGCCGCCCGTTTTCCACGTCGATATCTTCCAGCCGCGTGTAAAAATGCACCTGCCCGCCTTGCGACAAAATATACTCGCGCATGTTTTTAACGACTTGTTTAAGCTTGTCACTACCGACGTGGGGCTTGGCAAGATATAAAATTTCTTTGGGCGCACCAAAACGCACGAAAAGCTCCAACACCTCGCGGTTGAGCGCGCTGTGCGTCTGGGTGTTGAGCTTGCCGTCCGAAAACGTGCCCGCGCCCCCTTCGCCGAATTGAATATTCGTCTGCGTATCTAAAAACTTCGTTTCAAAAAAGCGTTCAATGGTCTTTTCGCGCTCTTCCACAGGCGCGCCGCGCTCGATAAGAACGGGCGTAATGCCGTGAGCGAGCAACCGCAAGGCGCAAAACAGCCCCGCAGGGCCGCTGCCCACCACCAAAACGGGCTTGATCGGCGTTTTGTTTTTTGGCAATCGCTCGAAAACGGGTTCTTGTCTTTTTTGTTCTTCTTTGGAACATTCGATCGTATAAATATAACGAATGTTATTTTTATCGCGGGCGTCAAGAGATTTTTTCTTGATCGCAAAATAGCCGAGCTTTCCGCCCAGCTTTTTTCGCGCGATCGAAAGCAGCTCGTCCTCGCTCCGTCCGATCGGTAATTTTATATCCGAAAAGGTGCGTAAACTCATACCGTCCCCCCACCTTTCAATTTTTTTGGCAGGCTTTGACGAGCGCCGCCGCGACCGTGCACGCCGACGAATACGCCCATTGCAGGTTAAACCCGCCGCATTGTCCGTCCACGTCGAGCACTTCGCCCGTAAAATACAGCCCCTTGGCAAATTTGCTCTCTAAATGCTCGTCCGTTTCGGAAAGGGGAACGCCCCCTTTCGTCACCTGCGCATAGTCAAAACCCAAGCTACCCGTGACTGCAAGCGGGAAATCCTTGACAAGCGCTGCCGCCTTGCGGATATCCCCCGCCGCCCGGCGTAAAATCGCCCTGCCGATTTGGTTGTTCACGATGCCAAACAGCAGCTCGCCGTTGTCCAGCGCGGTATACGCCCCCCGCTTTTCCGTCATCGCGGCAACGAGTTCTTCCTCGGTATATTCGGGCAGAAAATCGATGGACAGGGTGGTTTTGCCCTCCGCAAGCTCCCGCGCGATAAACGCCGAAATGCGGAACACCGCGTCCCCCGATACGCCGTAGTCGGTGAAAATAATATCGCCGCGCTCCGCGTGCTCGCCCGAGGGCGTTTTGGCTGTCAGCGTGCCGCCCGTCACGCGAATACCTTTGAGGGTTTTGATATGCGTCGTGTCCGTTTTCAATTGCACCAAAGAGGGGTATAACGGGGTCACGGTATGCCCCATTTTTTGCGCTAAGGCATAGGACGTACCGTCCGTACCGAAGTTTTTCGCCGCTTTTCCGCCCACGCAAAGCACTACCCTTTCCGCGCGGCAGGTATGCGTTTCGCCCGCTGTTTCGTAAGCGAGCAAAAAGCCGTCCGACGTCCGCTCGATATCGGTTACACGGGTGGACGTGCGCAGTTGAACCCCTTTTTCCGCCGCATAAAAACGCAACGCGTCGGTGAGCGCGGAGGCTTGTCTGCCCGCAGGGTAAGCTCTGCCACGCTCGTCGTGGATCAAAAGCACCCCTCTGCGCGACCAAAACGCGGCAAAATCCTTATCGTCGTGCGCGCGCAAAATCGCGGAGATCTTTCCCTCCGCCGTCCGCTCGGACGAGAAATATTCTTTCGTCAACGCGTCACGGTTGGTGACGTTTCCCTGTCCGTTGCCCGTGGACGAGAGCTTTTTCCCGACCCGTTCTCCCCGCTCGAAAATCACTATTTTGGGCAGGGGCGTGCCTGCAATTTCGTTGTAATCTGCCAGCGCGCTGGTAAGCATCAACCCCGACGCACCGCCGCCGATCACGGCTATCTCTATCTTTTCCATAATTTCATTGTACATGATTTCTGCGCAAATGTCAATTTTTTCGTATTTTTTTTGTGAATATCTTCAAAAATTTTTGACGGCAGTATTGACTTTTTCCCCTTTTTATATTACAATATTATAACAAAATTCAATTTGTCCGTTTTGCGACAAAAAAGGAGATTTTATGAACGCTTTGTTGTCGGGACTGAAAAAAACCCTTAATCCGATCGTAGACGCGCTCCATATCCGCGGCGCGGCGAGGACCGTATACCAGTATTTGTCCGAAAATACCTTTATGCTGTGGGTCATCGCGGCGTTTTCGGTGCTGCTTTTGGCGGCGATCGTCTTGATTATCGTGCTTTCGGTAAAAGCGCGTAAACGCGCCAAGGCTATTCGCAACGTCGAAGAATACCCGCAGGCACAAGCCCCTGCCCCTGCTCCTGCATCCGCACCTGCTCCCGCCGTAGAAGAAACGACGGAAGATACCGCCGAGGTTGGTGCTTTGGAAGAGGTTGCAAAAGAGGTCGCTCCCGCGCAAGAGGTTGCTCCCGCTGAGGAAATAGCGCCCGTAGAAGAGGCAAAACCCGTGGAAGAGGCGAAGCCCGTGGAAGAGGCGAAGCCCGTAGAAGAGGCGAAGCCCGTAGAAGAGGCGAAGCCCGTGGAAGAGGCGAAACCTGTGGAAAAACCGAAAAAAGCGCCCGCAAAGGAAAAGGCAGTTGTTGCGCCCGTTGCGGCTACTGCGCCCGCGGCGGAAAACTCCGCTGAGGATAAAAAGCAAACGAAATACCGCGGTAAATGGGTGCTGTTTAAGCTGATCACGGCGCAGGAAAACAGCGAGGAAAAGGAAGAAATGTATTTCTTCGAGCTGCGCGCGTCCAACGGCGAAAAGCTACTCGAAAGTCAAGAATACACCTCTCTTTCGGGCGCGAAGAAAGGCATTGAAACGCACGTGAACAATATCAAAAACGGCAACTTTAAGCTGTCGCTCACCAAGAAAGGTACGTATATTTTCAAGCTGATGAACGCGAAAGGCATGCTCCTTTGCACGGGCGAAAATTACACGAACCGCGCGAGATGCGAAAGCGCGATCGAATCCACCAAGCGTTTTGCGGAAACAGCGGTGATCGACGAAAACGTGCAGGAAATCGTGATCAAAGTGCCTGCGGACGATATGAGCGACGGGACTTCCCCTGCGGCGGAAGGCTCGGTTGGTAAGTGGATTATTTCCAAGCAGACGGACGATTTAGGCGACGTAGCGTATTATTTCGAGCTGTTTGCAAACAACGGCGAAAAGCTGCTCTCGTCCGAGGATTACACCTCGCAAAACGGCGCGCTCAGCGGTTTGGAAACGCATAAAAAGAATATCGAGCAGGGCAATTTCCGTATCGTACCAACCAAGCGCGGCGATTATATCTTTAAACTTTTGAACGGGAACAACCAGCTACTGTGCCTCGGCGAGCATTATAAGACCCGCCGTATGTGTCAAAACGCGGTGGAATCGGTGAAGAGATTTGCGCTCACCTCCCCTACCGTAAACGACGAAGAATAAAAAATATTGCTGACAAAATGAAAAAACGCGGGTTGTGAACAACTCCGCGTTTTTTGTTGCCTTGGTATACGGTGCGACGGTTATTCCGCGCGTCTGCCTCTGAGCCAAAGCACGCCGTTGGTAATGATCGGCGAAAGGATCAACCAAAGCGCCGCAAGTGCGATCAGCGAATACACGATGATCGAGCCGACCGTACGTGCGCCCGAAAAGACCGTGGACACAAGGTTCAGGTTAAACAAACCGAACAAGCCCCAGTTGATCGCACCGACGATCACCAAAATATAAGCGATAATGTTAACGATACGCATACTTTTCTTCCCTCCTAAGTGCAGTATGCGCCGACCGTAAAATTTTATACAAGCGCAGATAAAAATTACGCCCTGCGGCAGTAAATGCCGCAGGGCGTGCTTTGTTCAATAGAGTTTTACTTTTGCTATTATTCGCTACGGAGCGCCACGACAGGGTCTTTCTTCGCCGCCGCACGCGCGGGGATCAAACCGCTGATGAGCGTAAGCAAAATACTGATACAGATCATGATAACCGCCGAGCCGAACGGTAACGCCGCCAAGGTGCTGATACCCGTCAGCTTGCCCAGCAACGCGTTGATACCAAAGGACAACAGGTAGGTGATCACAACGCCGAGCGTACCCGACGCCGCGCCGATAATGAACGTTTCTGCATTGAACAGGTTTTTGATATCTCTCTTTCTTGCACCCAGCGAACGCAAAACGCCGATTTCGCGGGTTCTTTCGACGACGGATACGTACGTGATAATGCCGATCATGACCGAGGATACCACCAAGGATATGGACGTGAACGCTACCAAGACGATGGTGATCGCATTCAACATCATTTCCACCATGCCCATCATCAGCCCTACCGTGTCGGTGTATTTGACCTCTTGACTGTTGGTGAGCAAGGCCGTATGCTGTGTACCGTCGCTATCCGTCCAAATATATTCGTACGGGGTTTCCTGCGTGCCCTTTGCGCACATGTCGTTCCAGCCGTCAAGGTATCTAAGCATATCCTTTTTGGTGTCGAACGATTGGGTATAGAAAGAAATTTCCGTGATTTTATCGCTTGCGCCGAGCGCCGCCAAGCCCGTTTCCGCGTCGAATTTGCCCGTCATTGCGTCTCTGTATTTGTGCAAGTTGGACGCAGGCAACGCGCCCGTCGTATCGCTGTTGATATACTGCACGATGGCGGAGGGCATAGCCATTTCTTCCGCGACGTATTCGGAAACGAGTTTTTCGGTAATGTTCAAACCGTCCGCAAGACAGCCGAACGAAAGGTTTTGTTTGAGCCGCAAAATACCCGTGATCTTGATTTGTTTCGACCCTGCGGTATCGTCTTGCAGTTTCGTGCCCATATACGCATACGGTTCTGCGATTGTCTGCTGCTGTTCGGCGGGCAGATAGTTTTTATCCACGTACACCGCATTGTTGTTAAAGAATTTGAAATCTGCGGTAAAAATTCGATCGAAGGGCAGGAGCATATCTTCCTTTTCGCCCGCGTCCGCCGTTTCGGGCGCGCCGCCCAAGTCCTTAAATACGCTTAAAAATTCCTGTGCGTTGAGCAAGCCGAGCTGCGCAAGCAAGATATCCGTCAAATCGTTGTTTTGACCTACGACCAGCACCGCCTCGTTGGCGTTCTTGGGTAAGCCCGTCGTGTTGCCGATAATGGACGGGTTGACCGCCACGACGTCGTATTGCGACAGCACGTATTCGGCATAGCCGTCCTTATCAAAATCGCTCGTCCCCGGCATGACGTTGACCACTTCGCCGAGCATATCTACGTATTCGGCAAGGGACGCGTACGCCGCGCCCTGTTCTTCCAAGGTCTGCGTGTAGGTACTGCGGATTTGCGAGATGGACATATTCATATTGGGCATGGACGGATCCATACCGTTGAACGGCGAGGTCACGAATAGGTTGTGCGTGAACGCCGTGCCCGTCGAATACATGATCTCTTCATAGTAATCCTCGGGCATATTGCCGACGTAGTTTAAATACGCGTCGCTGATGTCGTTTTCGATCATCATGCCCTGCGCCATGTTCGTCAAAAAGGAATTGACATAAACCTTATTGTCCAGCTCGGACAAATTCGGCATACTGTTTGCGCCCGTCATGCCGTTGATGATCGCGTCCACGTCCACCGTCTTTTTGGATACCGTCACGGGCGAGGACGAAAGCATATCCTCTTCCGTTTGCGCGATGTACCCGCTGAAACCGTTGGACAACGCCAGCACCAAGCATACGCTGATGATACCGATACTGCCCGCGATCGACGTGATGAGCGTTCTGCCCTTTTTCATCAAAAGGTTTTTCGTACTCAAACCCAAGGACGTGCCAAACGACATGGAAGAGCGTTCCTTTTTCGCCTTTTTGGTTTTCTTCTTCGCCGTCGGGGGAATTTCTGCGTTTTCTTCGTTTACCGTTTCGGTAAAAATTTCATTGCCCGCTTGTTCGTCCGCGCGTTCCTGTTCCTCTTCTTCCAACGTGTACGGATTGCTGTCGTCGATCACCAAGCCGTCCTGCAAGCGCACGATACGCGAGGAATATTCTTCCGCAAGCTCGGGGTTGTGCGTGACCATGATGACCAGACGTTCGCCCGCGATTTCCTTGATGAGGTCCATGATCTGGACGCTAGTCACCGTGTCGAGCGCGCCCGTCGGCTCGTCCGCGAGCAAGATTTCGGGATTATTGACGAGCGCACGCGCGATCGCGACGCGTTGCATCTGACCGCCCGAAAGCTGGTTGGGCTTTTTGTGCATTTCGCCCTCTAAGCCTACCTTTTTGAGCGCCTCTTCCGCGCGCCTGCGGCGTTCCGCCTTGGAAAGCCCCGCGATCGTGAGCGCGATCTCGACGTTGCCCAAAACGTTTTGGTGGGGGATCAGGTTGTAGGACTGGAACACGAACCCGATACGGTGGTTTCTGTACACGTCCCAGTCGTGATCCTTGTAATCCTTGGTGGATTTGCCGTTGATGACAAGGTCGCCGTCGGTGTAGTGATCCAGACCGCCGATAATGTTGAGCAGGGTCGTTTTACCGCAGCCCGACGCACCCAAAACGGACACAAATTCGTTCTTGCGGAAGTTCAAATCCACGCCTTTGAGCGCGTGCACGACCAGCCCCGCCGTCTTGTAATCCTTTTTAATGTTCTTTAACTGTAACATTTATGTATGCCTCTTTCGCCGTTTGTCGTCTATTTTTTTCGCGGCGAATATTATCTTGATTTACTTTTTCTTATTGCACTTATCTTCACATTCGGTTTTTTCTTTTTCGATCACGTCTAAAAATTCGTCCATCATCTGGCAGAGCTGATTGAATTTTTCCACGCCGTAATCCTTGACGGCTTTGCCGATAAAGGTCTTTACTTCTTTCAATTCCGCCTGATATGCCGTCAGCGTTTCTTCGGTCATAACGATATACGCAACTTTGCGATCGACTGCGTCGGGCATGCGTTTTACTACGCCGTCCCTTTCCATACGGTTGACGATTTGCGATACCGCCGAACGGGTGATCCCCAAGCGTTTTGCTATCTGCGTAGAGATCAAGCGTTTGCCGTCCCGTTCCGCCAAGATGATTTCGCCCAAAAGGCGAAGCTCCGTGTCGTTAAAGCGGCTTTTCTTCGTACTCACCACCAACGCGTCGTTGCGCTTTTGCAAAGCGAAAATGGCCGATAAGTAACGGTCGTTTTCGCTGGTTCTGCCCACTCTTTTTTCCGTAGAATCGTTTCTAAGCATAGTTTTTTCTCCTGTATATCATATCTGATTTATTCTTCCTAGGCGGCAGGTCTTTCGCCGTCCTTTTTCTTAGGTTTATATTATAAATCTTTTCCCTTTGTTTTGTCAAGAGTTCTGCGCGATTTTTTGGGATTTTTACAGGGTTTTACGCATTTTTCACCCGCCTTTCACGCGGCGGGATTTTTACCGCTTTTTTTTGTCAGCCGCTTTACTATATTACCCTGCGCATGTGAAAATATCATTAAAGAATTGTAAAATTTACGGGCGATTTTTAAGATTTTTTCTTGAAAGGCTTGTCAAAGCGCAAAAAAAGTGTTACAATAGGTGCGATCGGTTGCGGTGAAAAGCCGCAATAGAGCAATCGTCCCTGCCTTTTAAGATCTTTTCGGGACGGTTTGGAGAATAAATCTTATGAAAAATTTGTCGGAATTTTTACAAAACTCGTTGACGGCGTACCACGCCTGCGACAACGTTAAGGCGGCTTTGGCTGAGCACGGGTTTGTGCAGCTCCATGAAACGGCGGACTGGAACGTGAGCGAGGGCGGCAAGTATTATATCGTACGCGGCGGGAGCATTATTGCGTTCACGATCGATTCGTTGGACGATTTTTCGTACAAGATCGTCGCGTCGCACCCCGATTCCCCCGCTTTGAAGGTGAAAGAAAACGCCGTCAAAAACGGCGAGCTGTACACTACGCTCAACACCGAAACGTACGGCGGCGGCATTTGGTATAGTTTTTTTGACCGCCCGTTGAAAATCGCGGGACGGGTGATCACGAAAAACGGCTCGGTTTTGGAAAGCAAAACGGTGACCTCGCCCTTTACGGTGACGATCCCCTCTTTGGCGATCCATCAAAACCGCAACGTGAACGACGGATTTTCCGTCAATAAACAGGTCGATCTGCAACCCCTTGTCGGGTTGAAAAGCGCGGGCTTGACCATGGAAAATTTAGTGAAAAACGTGGCGGGCGACGAGGTGATCTCGCATGATTTGTACCTCGTCAACGCGGACATGCCCTATACCTTTGGGGTAAACGACGAGTTTTTAGCCGCCCCCCGTATCGATAATTTGACCAGCGTGTATTCCTCCTTGCAAGCCTTTCTTTCGCACGAGGAAAAGAGCGGGATTTGCGTGTTGGCATGTATGAACAACGAAGAGGTGGGCAGTCTTTCGGCGCAGGGCGCGGACGGCGATTTTTTGGAAACGACTTTGCGCCGTATCGCGTACGCGTTCCGCTTTGACGATAATGAATTTTACAAGGCGTTGGCGTCCTCTTTCCTGCTTTCGGCGGACAATGCGCACGCTTTGCACCCCAACCACCCCGAGGTGAGCGACCCGACGAACAAAGCGGCGCTGGGCGGCGGCGTGGTGATCAAATCGCATGCAGGCGGGGCGTATATCACCGACGCGATGTCCTCTGCGATCGTGAAAACGGTGCTGGAAAGCGCGGACGTGCCCTATCAGCATTTTTTAAATAATTCGTCGCAGAGAAGCGGTTCGACCCTCGGTTGCGTCGCGATGCGCCACCTTGGATTGCAGGGCGCGGATATCGGGATTGCACAGCTTGCTATGCATTCGGCAAACGAGTGTTGCGCTCTTGTCGATTGCGAATATATCGAAAAGGGTATGCGGGCGTTTTTTGAAACTACCCTGCGCGCGGTAGACGGCGGTATTATTATCGAGCGCTAAGCGGTGAGCGGCGTTTTAACGTTTAGAAACACCTCATCAGTCAACTACGTTGACAGCTTCCCCTCAAAGGGGAAGCCAAGATTTTTAACAATTAAAACCACCAGTTGAACTGGTGGTTTTAATTTGGTCGTTGTGTATCTCATACCGATACGGGTATCATTACACACACGTAAGGCAAGATAGTAAGACTTGCCCGCGGTGGCTCACCGCAAAAGACGGCTTTGATAAGCCGTCTTTTGTTTTGTCCTTATTTAATAAATGCGCGGAACGCCAAATAGTTTTCGTACAAGTCCGCTTTGGAAATTACCTCAAAAGGCGAGTGCATCGAGATCACGGGAACGCCGATATCGATCGTGTCGATATTCATGTTGGCGATATATTTCGCGACCGTACCGCCGCCGCCGACGTCCACCTTGCCCATTTCGCCCGTCTGCCAAATTACGCCGTTTTCGTTAAACAGCTTGCGCAGATATCCGACAAATTCCGCGTTTGCGTCGTTAGAACCGCTCTTGCCGCGCGCGCCCGTAAACTTCGTAATGCCCGCGCCGTGGGAAAGATATGCGGAGTTCATTTTTTCGCATACCTCGGGGTAGTTGGGGTCGTACCCTGCGTTGACGTCCGCGGAAAGGCACATGGATTTTGCACGGATCGCTCCCGACGTTGTGCCAAAGGACGACGCGATTTCGTCGATCAAATCGGTGAACAGCGCGCATTGCATACCCGTATTGCCCTCGCTGCCGATCTCTTCCTTGTCCGCAAGGATCACCATTACCGTCTTGTCGTCCGATTCTTCGTCGAAAAGCGCGGTGAACGCGGGATAGGAGCAAACTCTGTCGTCGTGCCCGTACGCGCCGATCAAGCCGCGGTCAAGCCCTACGTCCTTTGCCTTGAATGCGGGCACAAGAGCAAGCTCTGCGCACAGGAAATCCGCCTCGTTTACGCCGTATTTATCGTGCAGGATCTTCAAAAGATTTTCCTTGACCGTCTTGTCCTTTTCGTTGTCCGCCGCTACGAACGGGATATTGCCGAACCAAATGTTGAGGTCCTCGCCGCCGATCGCCTCGCCAAGGGGTTTGACGTTCTGTTTTGCCGCCAAGTGCGGCAAAAGATCGCTGATACAGAACACGGGGTCGCTGTCGTCCTCGCCGATCGTTACGTTAAGCACGCTACCGTCCGAAAGCGCGATCGTGCCGTGGAGCGCCAAGGGAATCGTCGCCCATTGATATTTGCGGATACCGCCGTAGTAGTGCGTTTTGGCAAACGCTACGCCGTCGCTTTCGTAGAAAGGTACTTGTTTCAAATCGATACGGGGGCTGTCGATATGGGAGGCGATAATGCGAATACCGTCCTTTTTGATATCCCCATTGCCGATCTTGATCAGGTACAAATTTTTGCCGCGATTGTCGTAATAGACCTTATCGCCCGCCTTTAATTTTTTACCGAATTCAAAGGGCACGTAGCCGTGGGCTTTCGCCGCCGCCACCGCAAAGGCGCAAGCCTCGCGTTCGGTTTTGCCTTCGTCAATGAACGTCTTATAGCCTTCCGCGTAATCGAAAATTTCTTTCATCAATTTTTCGTCTGCTACTTCGTATACGTTCGTTCTTTTGTAAGCAAGTTCGCTCATGGTTGTTATATCTCCTTATTCTTCTTTTTTCTAATGTAATGTAGTCGCTATGAGATTGCCGCAGTCGCTGTCGCTCCTTCGCAATGACATGCGGTCGATACGCCGCCCCAAACAAATGTGAATGATTTTTTACACACGGTCGGCGAGATTGTAAGATTAGCTGCAAGAGTATCTTGCGTAAACGGCGGAGATGCGAGCAGTTCAAGGCGCGGCAAGGGCGCGTACAAGTAGTACGTAACCGAGCCGCAACGCTGAAATGCGACGCATATACGGCGTTTTAATGTAAAAAGCCCTTTATGATCTGTTCTTCCGCCTCTTTTTCGGTTAAACCAAGAGTCATCAGCTTGATAAGCTGTTCGCCTGCGATCTTGCCGATCGCCGCCTCGTGGATAAGCTCCGCGTCGATATCGTTTGCGGAAAGACAGGGCGCAGCCGTCACCGAGGCATTGTCCATAATGATCGCGTCACATTCGGTATGTCCGTGACAGGGCGCGTTGCCGTTCATGGTGGAAACGAAATTCTGTTTGGAATTCCCCGCCGCCACCGAACGGGACATAATGTCCGCGCGACAACCCTCGCCGTTCATATCCACCACGAAATCGGTGTCCGCCGTTTGGTTGCCGTGCGTGTACAGCTTTTCCTTTACCACGAAGTTTGCACCCGCCGCCATGGTCGCCGTCGTTACGCGTTTGGTTGAGTCGATACCCTTGATCTGGGTCGTTTCCATTTCCATATACGCGCCCTCTTCAAGGTGCACCACCGTCTTGGGGTTCATGACGTTTTTCCCGTTGCCGTCCCCCGACCCGTAGTGTTTTTCCACGTATTTCACGCGCGCGTTTTTGCCCACGTAAAAGGTGTGCTCGCCGTCGTGACGGGAGGTGTCGTCCTTGCCGCCCGCGTTATGGATACCGCAACCCGCGACGATCACCACGTCCGCATTTTCGCCGATATGGAAATCGTTATACACAATCTCTTGCAATCCCGCTTTGCTGATGATGACGGGAATGTGCATGCTCTCGTTTTTCGTGTTCGGTTTGATATAGATATCGATACCCGATTTACCGTCCGTTTTGGTGACGATATCGATATTTTCCGTCGTCTTTCTGCCGTGCAATTCCCCGTTGCCGCGGATATTGTACGCGCCCTGAGGAGTGCCGTGCAGATCGGCTACTTTTGCCAACAAATCTTTTTCGATCGCGTCCATGGTACTCCCCCTTTTATAATTTTTCCGTCAGTACGCGGCAGGATTCCACCGCCAAAAGCTTGGGCAGGACTTCGTCCTTTTCCCCAGTCTTTTGCACCTGTCCGTCCGCGATCACTACGATACGGTCGGCTATATTTAAGATACGTTCTTGATGGGAAATGATCAAAATGCTCCCTTTCGTCTTTTCGTACATGTTTTGGAATACCTTGATCAAGCTGTTAAAGCTCCAAAGATCGATACCCGCCTCAGGCTCGTCAAAGATCGAAAGCGCCGTTCCGCGCGCCAAAATCGTGGCGATCTCGATACGTTTCAGCTCGCCGCCCGACAAAGAGGCGTTGACCTCGCGATCGATATAATCGCGCGCGCACATACCCACTTCGGAAAGATACGCACAGGCGTCGGACACCTTTAACGGCTTGCCAGCCGCCATGTTGATAAGATCGCGCACGGTGATCCCCTTAAAGCGCACGGGCTGTTGAAAGGCGTACGAAATGCCCTTTTTTGCACGGTCGGTCACGGACAGGTCGGTGATGTCCTCCCCGTCTAAATATATTCTGCCCTCCGTCGGCTGCAAAATGCCCGCAATCACCTTGGCGAGCGTGGATTTACCCCCGCCGTTGGGACCCGTGAACGCCACGAACCGCTCGTCCAAAGTCAGATCGATATTTTTCAAAATCTGCTTTTCGCCGCCGTTTTCGTCGGTCACAATATAACTGATGTTTTTAAGTTCTAACATAACGTTCTCTTCTTATAGTTTTCTTTTTATTATTTATACCGCAAAGGCGGTCAAGTTAAACTGCCGCAAGGGTTATTTCCAGCATACGTCGCCGCTTTCTTGCTTTTCGTAACGTGTTTGCGAAAGCTCACGCGTAAGCCCGTGCCACGAATACGCAACGCGTAAGTCAGACAACGCTATGCTTTCACTTAAATTTATAAAGGCTTTGCCCAAACGTTCCGGCGTGCAGTTATCGCTGTACATTAAAAGATAAATAGCAGCGTCTGTGGATTTTTTCGCAACATTGATAATCGGATAATCGTTTGCAGACGTGTACACCACGAAGATCGTCACCTTTTCGGGAACGGTCGCCGCCGTGCCCGTTTCTTCGTCCGCGGGCGTGCCCGCCGTGATATCCCCGATTGTGATCTTTGTCGTGCTCGCCGCGCTGTCGATATACAGACGTGCGTCCGCCGTCGCGTACCATACCGAGCCGATTTCCGTTGCCGCCGCAGAGCACAAGCGCAAAATACCGCCGTGGATATTCGCGCGATCGATCTTGCCGCCGCCCAGCAAGCAAAGCTCGTTGCCCTGCGCCGTGACCGTTTCTAAATCTACGGCAAACATCTCCGTCCAGTCCGTCGTTTTGTCCGTTAAATTTCCGCCCATGATAGCGCCCGTCGTCGAAATTTCTACCGCCGTCCCCGCCGTCGTCAGCGTGTTGCCGTTAAGGTCGATCGACGGAACGGTGTACGACAAATCGTACAAGACCACGTCGCCTGAAAAGACGATCGCTTGGGGAGAAGAAAGCTCGGCTATCTCGAAATAGCCGCCGAGCATGGAGCTGTATTTGCCATGGAGCACGATCGTGCCCGCGGTATGCGGAATACGGTTGAGGGTCGCGCCCTCCAACAAGATATCTGCCGTTTGCGCCGTCGCCGCCGTGCGGGGATAAAGATACGTTTCGTAAACGATCCCCTCGCCCACCAGCGCGCATACGTCCTCGATAGACGGGTACATGGGCGCGGTTTCCGCCGTATATTTTCCGCCCGTAATATCGTCGGCGTTCGCCGCGCGGACGGGGGTCAGTCCCTCTTCGTCAAGGGTGGGTAAAGCGAACATGAAATTGACGCTCCAACCGTCGTCGGGGCTGAACGCGTCGTGCGACTCAGCAAACGCTTCGGGGGCTTTGCCGAACCATTCGCGGGAGAGCGTTTTGCTGTCTAAATCGTTCCACGTAGCGTCTACGTTGTACCAGCCGCCGTCGATATTGACCACGTTCCACGCGTGCCCAAAGCTTTCGCCGTCCTGCACGGCAAAGCCCGTCACCGTGATACAGGGCAAATTGAACAGCTCGCAAAGATAATCGTAGGTTTTGGCATACGTTTCGCACACGCCCTTGCCGTACTGCGCGCCGCCTGCGATATTGTGCGCCCAAATTTCCGTTTCGGGCGTGACGTAATCGTCCTCGTAGGCGTACTGCGTGATATTCGCTACGTAATCGTGAACGGTCAACGCACGTTCCACCTTGGTCGTCGTGCCGTCTATATAGCGATCACAAGCCTCTACCATGCTCTCGATCGCCGTTTGCGCGCTTTCGCGCTCGCTCGCTTGGGCGTACAGCGGATCGATCAAAAAGCTCAATCTCGTCGCGCCGAGGAGCAGGGAATTGCCCCACCAGAAAAATTCGGGGTATTCCAAGGACACGGTACGCCATACGCTGACCGCCTCGTCGCTCGTCAAGCCGTGTTGAGAAAAGCGCATGTCGGCGATCTCGTAATAATCGTCCGTGATCGTAACGTTTTTGTTAGAGGCGTGGAAATTGCACGCCACGTTGAAAATTTCCTGATAGAACGCGCAAAGCCCCTCCCCTTTTTCCTGCGTGGCAAGGTATTGATAACCCTCTTTTTGCGCAGGCGCGACGGGTGTGAGATCGATCGGGGTCACTCTACCCAAATCCTCGCACGTGCCGTCCGCGTAATAGGCGATCTTGTGCCCGATATCGTCCGTTTCCGTACGCAAAAGCGTTTTGTCGGGGTCGGGAAGATCGGGCTGAGAAACGCTTGTATCTTCGCCGCTTTCGCCGCTTTCTTCATCGCTTTCGCCGAGCTCTTCGCTTTCCGTTTCGATAGGTACAGAGGACGAGGAATTGCTAGCTAAGGCGTCTTCGTTCGGGTTCCATTCGTCCTCGGCATAGCTTTTTTCACTGCGGCTATCCTCGCCAAGGAGGGAGTCCAACAACCCCGCGCAGCCTGAAAAGGCGAACATGCCGCATGCCGCGATCAGCCAACACGCCAAACGAAAAAGTTTGTTTTTCTTCATTTTTTATGTACTCCTTTTCCCATGATTTATTAAAATATTTTCATCAACGCCCCACGTTGTTTTAACCACTTTCTTTTATCTTTCCAGTCGGGCACGTGTTTTGCCACTTCCGCCCAAAACGCCGCCGAATGGTTTTTGTGTTTTGTGTGCGCCAACTCGTGTACCGCTACGTATTCGATCACGTCCTTGGGCGCGTACAGCAGGCGGAAGGAATACCGAATGGCATTGTCGAACGAACACGACCCCCACTTACTGCGGGCGGACGAAACGGTCACCGATTTATACTGCACGCCCATTTTTTGCGCCGTTTTTTCCGTGACTGCCGAAAAAATTCGCGCCGCGTTTTCTTTCAGCCATTGTATGAGCCGTTTTTCCGCGTTCTTTTCGGGCAGATACAGCACGCGCGCGGTTTGGTCGTAGCCAATCTTCCTGTCGTTCGTCAAACAAATTTTATGTCTTTCGCCGAGCAATAAAAATTCGTACCCGTGCAGGTTTTCGGGCGGTAATTCGATACCCGTCCCCACCCTTTCGGCTTTTTTGCGCAATATCCAGCTTTCCTTTTCCCGCAAAAACGCAAAAATCCGCTCTTCTCCGCATCGGTAGGGCGCGCGGACGATCAAACGATTGTTACAATCGATAGAAATTGCCAGCGTTTTGCGGTTGGAACGGATGATTTCGTCGGGTTGTACCACAGGCGTTTACGCCTCGTAACCGTTAGGATTGCCGCTCTGCCATTTCCATTGCGACGCGCACATTTCCTCAATGCCGAATTTTGCCTCCCATTTCAGCTCTTTTTTCGCTTTGTCGGGAGCGGCGTAGCAGGTCGCGATATCGCCGGGGCGGCGTTCGCAAATTTTATAGGGCAGAGTTTTGCCGCACGCCTTTTCAAAGGCGTGGATCATGTCCATAACGCTGTACCCGTGACCCGTGCCGAGGTTGTAGATATGTACGCCCGCGTCGTTGCATTGTTCGATTGCCGCGATATGCCCCAAAGCCAGGTCCACTACGTGAATGAAATCGCGTACGCCCGTGCCGTCGGGGGTGTCGTAATCGTTGCCGAATACGTTGATGCAAGCAAGCTTGCCCGTCGCCACCTGCGCCACAAACGGCATCAGGTTGTTGGGGATACCCTTCGGGTCTTCCCCGATAAGCCCGCTTTCATGCGCGCCGACGGGGTTGAAATAACGGAGCAAAATGATGTTCCAGTTTTTGTCCGCCTTGTACAGATCCTGCATGATCATTTCCATCATGAGCTTGGTACTGCCGTAAGGGTTGGTCGTCGATAAGCGGCAATTTTCGTCCAAGGGCAAGCGTTCGGGATCGCCGTAAACGGTCGCCGACGACGAGAAAATGATCTTTTTCACGTTGTGCTTTTCCATGATTTGGAGCAAGGACACCGTGCCGCTGATGTTGTTTTCGTAATATTTTAAGGGCAAGCGCACGCTTTCGCCCACCGCCTTGAACGCCGCGAAATGAATGACCGCGTCAAAGCTGTGCTTTGTAAAAATGTTTTCCATCGCCGCTACGTCGCGGATATCCGCCTCGTAAAAGGTCACCGTTTTACCCGTGATCTTTTGCACGCGGCGCAAGCTCTCAAAGCTGGAATTGCTGAAATTGTCCACGACCACTACGTCATAGTTTTTGTTCAAAAGCTCTAAAACCGTGTGCGAGCCGATATAGCCGCAACCGCCCGTTACCAAAATCGTTGCCATAATATACACCTCTTTTTATTCTCTTTCTTCGTTGCTTAACGTTTCCATTTCTTCTGCCGTGAGCAGACGGGAACGGATTTTTAATACCTTTTGTTTCGTCGCTTTGACGATCTTGATTTCAAGGTCCTCAAAATGAATGGTTTCCCCGATGGTCGGGAGCTGACCGCAAAGCTCCGTCACCCAACCGCCGAGGGTGTTCGATTCGTAATCCTCGTCCGAAACTTCCTTTTCGTATAGCTCGAAGAATACCTCGGGCGGGCATTTGCCGTCCACCCAGTATTCGTTTTCGGCGATCTGCCCGAAATAGACCTCTTCTTCGTCGTGTTCGTCCCAGATCTCGCCGACGAGCTCTTCCAAAATATCCTCTAAGGTCACGATCCCCACCAAGCCGCCGTATTCGTCTGAAACCGCCGCCATGTGGATTTTTTGCTTTTGCAATTGTTTTAACAGCGTCGAAATACGGGTGTATTCTGTGGTGAATACGATATCCTGCACAAAATGCCCGATCTCTTTTTCGCCCTTTAAGTAGTTGGTGTAAAAATCACGTTCGTGAATAACGCCGATAACGTTGTCGATCGTGTCTTTATACACGGGCAAGCGGGAATACCCCGTCTTTTCAAAAAGCTCGCGCACTTCGTCCATGGGCGTATCCTCTTCCACCGCGTAAACGTCCACGCGGGGCACGAGAATATCCTCCACCTTTAAATCGTCAAATTCGAGCGCGGAGCGCACCAGCTCCGATTCGTCCTCTTTGAGCGCGCCGCTCTCTTCCGCCTCTTCCACGAGGGTAAGGAGCTCTTCGTCCGTGACCGTGTCGTCTTTCTTTAATTTGAAAACTTTCGCAAGCAGGAATTTAAACCCGTCGAAAATTTTGCAAATCGGCCAAAGCATCCAGTAGAAAAGCTGCATCAAGGGATAGAATAAAAAGCAGACCTTTTCGGGATATACGCTGGCGATATATTTGGGGGTGATCTCGCCGAAGATCAACACCACGACAGTAAGCACAGCCGTCGAAACGGTTGCCGCCAAGTCTTGGTTTTGGATAAGTCCCGCAAACAAGATCGTGCTAAGGGCTGACGCCGAAATATTTACTACGTTGTTGCCGACCAAAATCGCCGTTACCAGCTTATCGTATTTCTCATCCGCAAAATTATAGACCGCTTTCGCGTTCTTTTTGCCTTGCGCCGCAAGCGTTTTCAGCTTGATCTTGTTCGCACAGGAAAACGCCGTTTCCGTCGCCGAGAAAAAGCCTGAAAATAAGATGAGAACTGCAATTGCAATACTTAGGGGTAGGTGATCCATGATAACTTTTGAATATCCTCCAAAACAATAAAAATTTTTTGGTAAGGTTTATAACCTTAACACCTAATATTATAATACTTTCCTGCGGCTTTTGTCAACAGGTCGGACGTGGATATTTTTGTATTTTCCTTGTATTTTACCGATTTTTTAACTCTTTTTCATTTTCTTTTCACGGGAGCGCTCACGAAAGCGTTCACGAAAGCCTTCACGGGAGCGTTTTTTCAAGCGCCCTTTCCGCCTGTTTTCGCCTTGCCAAGTTGCGTTTTTGCAGAGCGGTCTTGTCTGCGAAATGGCACGCCGCAAAATGTCCCGTTTCCGTTTCCGCCTGTGGCGGAAAAACTCTGCGGCAGATATCCGCCGCCATAAAACAGCGGGTGTGGAACGGACAGCCCTTGGGGGGCGAGGTCGGGTTGGGTAAGCTGCCCTCTAAAAAGATTTTTTGGCGGGCGGTCGGGGACGGGATCGCGCTAAGGAGCGCCACCGTGTACGGGTGACGGGGGTCGGAAAACACTTGCTTTGCCGTGCCCGTTTCCACGATCCTGCCAAGATACATTACGCCGATACGATCGGAAATATACCGCACTACGCTAAGGTCGTGAGATATGAAAAGATAGGTCAGCCCCTCTTTTTCTTTGAGGTCGGACAACAGGTTGAGTATCTGCGATTGTACGGACACGTCGAGGGCGGAAACGCATTCGTCCAAGACGACGAATTTGGGGCGGAGCGCAAGGGCGCGGGCAATGCCGATACGCTGTCTTTGCCCGCCTGAAAACTGGTGGGGATATCGGTGCAGCATGTACGGCTGTAAACCGCATTTTTGCATGATTTCGATGACGTATTGCCGCATTTGCGGTGTGCCGCGGCGGTAGAATTTGTGCGCGGCGACCCCCTCTTCGATCAATTGCCCTACCGTCATACGCGGGTCTAAGGACGAGTACGGGTCTTGGAAAACGATTTGTAAGTCCTTGCGGTATTTTCGCATTTTGGCAGGCGAAAGGGCGGTGAGCTCTATCGCCTGTGAAACGGTGGGCGAGGCGAGCGGTTGAACGCTACCCGTCCCCCCGTCTTTGGTATTTTTTTCCTCTGTTTCGGGGTAGTAAAAAACCTTGCCGTCCGTCGGTTTTTGCAAGCCGAGTATACTGCGGCCAAGGGTCGATTTTCCCGAGCCGCTTTCCCCTACCAAGCCGAACGTTTCCCCTTGGCGAATGTCGAGGTTGATTTCTTCCACGGCGTGGAGCACGGGGCGCGTGCGAGAAAACAGCGAGGACTTTGCAAGCGGGAAATATTTTTTCAGCCCCTTAATCGACAACAAGTTTTTTGTGTTCGGCACTTCTGCGCTCCTCCTTTTTGGGATAAAAACAACGGACGGTGTGCTGATACACGCCGTTTTCGGACGGCACGCTAAAAAGCGGCGGCTCTTCCGCGATACATTTTTCCGTGCGGTATTTGCACCTGGGCGCAAATTTGCAGCCCTTGGGCAGTTCAAACGGCGAGGGTACGCTCCCGTGGATACTTTCTAAGCGTTTGCCCGCGTGTTTGGCGTTTGGCGCGGAGCGTAACAGCCCCTCGGTATCGGGGTGAGAATGGGCGTGTTTTTTAAAAAGGACGGGGGCAGGTACGCGTTCAACGACCTGACCGCAGTACATGACGGCGACGTCGTCCGCCACTTCGCCCACCACGCCCAGATCGTG
>JAFTQY010000046.1 GCA_017462505.1 Clostridia bacterium | reverse complement strand
GGTCGGCATATTTGCCCATTTTAAAGAAATACGCCTCTTCCTTAGCGGGCTTTACGTCCCTGCCACAATCGGGGCATTTGCCGTCGACAAGTTGGCTCTCCGTCCAAAAGGATTCGCAAGGGGTACAGTACATGCCCTCGTAATACCCCTTGTAGATATCCCCCTGATCGTACAGCTTTTTAAAGATCTTAGAAACCTGTTTCACGTGGTCGGCGTCGGTCGTACGCATAAATTTATCGTACGAGGTATTGACGAGATCCCAAATACCCTTGATCTCGCCTGCAACGTTATCGACGAACGCCTGCGGCGTAACCCCTGCCGCCTGCGCCTTTTCCTGAATTTTTTGACCGTGCTCGTCCGTGCCCGTTTGGAAGAACACGTCGTAGCCCTCTTTCCGTTTAAACCGCGCGATCGCGTCCGCTAAAATCGCCTCGTAGGTGTTGCCGATATGGGGCTTGCCCGAGGTGTATGCGATCGCCGTCGTGATATAATAAGGTTTCTTTGCCATAAAAAGCACTCCTTTCCTAACGCTTTATCGAAGATATTATAATACTTTTTTTTAAAAAAGTAAACCGTTTTGCGCAAGGCGGACGAAGATTATAGCGCAAATATCCTTGAATACCCCTTTTTCCGCCCGTGTTTTTGCGGGAAACGCCGTTCAAACCGTTGACAAAGCTCGACAAAATAGGTATAATAAAACCATCGACGGCAAAGGTGCCACAAGGTCTAAAACCCTGTTGCCCTTGCCTTTTTTCGTTTATTCTTAACGCAACGGCTCGTATTCCCCCGCGAATACGCCAAAAGGAGAACGCTATGAAATCGGTCACCGAATATTTCGGCTCTATGGTCTTTGACGACAAAGTAATGCAGTCGATGCTCGACGAGAACATTTATAACACGCTCAAACGCACGATAAAAGACGGGCGCAGTTTGAATTTGTCCGTGGCAAACGAAGTGGCAAACGCCATGAAGGATTGGGCTATCTCGCTGGGCGCGACCCATTTCACCCATTGGTTTCAGCCCATGACGGGCATTACCGCCGAAAAACACGACAGCTTTATCTCGCCCGACAAGGACGGCAGAGTGATTATGGAATTTTCGGGCAAGGAGCTCGTCCGCGGCGAAACGGACGCGTCGTCCTTCCCCTCGGGCGGCTTGCGCGCGACCTTTGAGGCGCGCGGCTATACCGCTTGGGACGCGACCTCGTACGCGTTTATAAAGGACGGCGTTTTGTGTATTCCCACCGCGTTTTGTTCGTACAGCGGGGACGCGCTCGATCAAAAAACGCCCTTGCTCCGTTCCATGGAGGCGATCAACCGCCAAACGTTGCGCGTTTTAAAACTGTTCGGCAACAAGGACGTGACCTCCGTCAAAACGACGGTCGGTCCTGAACAGGAATATTTCCTCGTCGATAAACAGGTCTTTGCCAAGAGAAAGGACCTTATCTATACGGGGCGCACTCTCTTTGGCGCAGAGCCTGCCAAAAGCCAAGCGCTCGAAAGCCATTATTACGGCGTAATCAAGCCCCGTGTGCAGGCGTTTATGAACGATCTCAACGAGGAGCTGTGGAAACTTGGCGTGCTTGCAAAAACCGAACACAACGAGGCAGCCCCCGCCCAGCACGAGCTTGCGCCCGTTTTCACGACGACGAATATCGCCGCCGATCACAACCAGCTGACTATGGAAATCATGCAAAAGCTGGCGAAGAAACACGACATGGTCTGCCTTTTGCACGAAAAGCCTTTCGAGGGCGTGAACGGCAGCGGTAAGCATAACAACTGGTCGATTTCGACGAACACGGGCATAAACCTGTTCGAGCCGGGCGACACGCCGAGCGAAAACGCGCAGTTCCTCTTATTCCTGTGCGCCGTTTTGAAAGCGGTGGACGATTATCAGGATCTTCTGCGCATTTCCGTTGCGTCGGCGGGCAACGACCACCGACTCGGCGCGCACGAAGCTCCCCCCGCCGTCGTATCTATTTTCCTCGGCGACGAGCTGACGGAGATCTTGGAGGCGATCGAAAAGGATCAGCCCTACGGCGCGAAAGAAAAGGAACTTCTTCGCGTGGGCGTACATACCATGCCGAAGTTCCCCAAGGACACCACCGATAGAAACCGCACCTCGCCCTTTGCCTTTACGGGCAACAAGTTCGAGTTCCGTATGCTCGGCTCGTCGGCGTCCGTTTCCGCTCCCAACACCGTGATCAACACGGCGGTTGCGGAAATTTTGAAACAGTTCGCGGACGAACTGGAAAGCGCGGACAATTTTGAAACGGCTCTACACGATTTGATCAAGCGGGTGATCACGACCCACAAGCGTATCATTTTCAACGGCAACGGGTACGATGATAAATGGCTTGCCGAGGCGGAAAAACGCGGGCTTTTGAAACTGCGCACCACCCCCGACGCCCTCCCTCACTTCGTGGATAACAAAAACGTCGAGCTGTTTACGGCGCACAAGGTATACACCGAGCGTGAAATGCACTCGCGCCTCGAAATTCAGCTCCAAAACTATTGCGCCCTCGTCAATATCGAGGCGAAAACGATGATCGAAATGGCAAAAAAGGAAATTCTGCCCGCGGCAAGCGAATACAGCCAGCTCCTCTCCGATACGATCTTATCCAAAAAAGCCGTCAGCGAGGCGCTCGATTGCAGTTACGAAACGGAAATTTTGACGGAAATTTCGGCGCGTATTTCTAAGGCGTACAAGCACGTAAAGGGCTTGGAAAAGGCTCTGGACGGCGCGAAATCGACGGACGCAAAGGCTCTGTCCGTATATTATAAGGACAAAGTTCTGCCCATTATGAAAAAATTGCGCGGCGAGGCGGACGCCCTCGAAAACCTCGTTTCGGCGGATTACTGGCCTATCCCCACCTACGGCGATTTGATGTTCGGCGTATAACGGCGTATAATTTCAGCGTATAATTTCCGCTGAAAACAGCAAACCTAACGACAAGGAAAAGAAAATATGTTTGACGTGAAAAAAACGACGGCGAACGCCGTACAATGGATACGCGACTGGTTTGAAGTGAACGGTAAGGGCTGTAACGCCGTTATCGGGATCTCGGGCGGAAAAGATAGCAGCGTCGTTGCCGCTCTGTGCGTAGAGGCGCTGGGGAAAGACCGCGTGATCGGCGTGCTGATGCCCAACGGCGAGCAACCCGATATCGACTGTTCTAAACAGCTCGTCGCGTACCTGGGTATCCCCTTTTATGTTTGCAATATCCAAAAAGCGGTGGACGGCGTGCTTTCGTCCCTGACGGAAAGCGGCGTGGAAATTTCCCGCCAGACGCGCGTAAACCTGCCGCCCCGTATCCGTATGTCCACCTTGTACGCTCTGTCGCAATCGATGAACGGACGGGTCGCCAATACCTGCAATTTGTCCGAGGACTGGGTGGGATATTCCACGCGCTACGGCGACGCGGCGGGCGATTTTTCGCCCTTGGGCAAGCTGACCGTACGCGAAGTAAAAGAAATCGGGCGGTATTTGGGCTTGCCTGAAAATTTGGTGGACAAAGTTCCCTCCGACGGATTGACGGACAGAACGGACGAGGACAACCTTGGATTTAGCTACGCGGTTTTAGACAGATACATCCGCACGGGCGTATGCGAGGACGAAGCTACGAAAGCGCGCATCGACCGCCTGCATACACTCAACGAATTTAAGTTAAAGCCCATACCTTGCTTTGAATTTGACGGCGAAAATTAAAAATTTTCACATAGTAAAACCCCGACCGAAACGGTCGGGGTTTTGCGTTTTTATTTCATTTTATTCGTTTGGTTTTACGTGCCTACGCGTACGCCGACAGCCTCGGTGCAATAGAACTGTTTACCGATCGTATAATCGTCGCTGTAAAAAAGAATTGAACTCCCGTCAGGACTGCCAAAGCCCTCGTCCCAAAGCAACCGCGCGATCGAGTTGATCGGTCTTTCTTTGTCAACGGCTTTACCGCTCTGGTTTTCAATTCTCGCAAAGACGTACCCGCCGACGGATACTTCGATCTCCCAAAGAATATACCCCAAATAGTCTTTCCCCGTTTGTCTCAGATGCACGTACACCCAGGGCGACGCCCATATTCTGTCCCCGGCGGCAAACGCCCAAGCCGATTCTAAATGCGTGTTCGCAAACACCCAGTGTGCATTTACTACTTTCGTCGCGAACCAAACGTCGCTATACCCCGCAAGATCCGTACCGTCATAGTTATAATGCCACAGAGCGCTCGTTTCCCACACGCGCACGCCCTCCGTCACCGTATCGTAGCGGGTCACCGTCGAGAACCCTTCGGGCGCTCTTACGCCGCCCAAATCGGAATTTACCTCTAACTGCGCACGGTCGGAATATCTAATCCCCAGCATACCGTCGGCAACGGGAATCGCCTTTGCCGAAACCTCGGACATTCTCTCGCCCTGATACCCCCAAACCGTCCAACACCGCGACGAGTTCCAGTTTTCGCTCCAAGTTTCGGGCGGGCTTTCCGCCTCGCAGAAAATCATCAAGTCCTTGCAACCGCTAAACGCGTTGTCGCCGACGCTCGTCACGCCCGCATACAGCATGACCCCCATCAGCCTATCGCAACCGCTAAACGCATTCGCCCCGATCGTCGTGATCGTATCGGTGAGCGTTATCCGCTCCAACCTGTCGCTGTCTGCAAATGCGGAATCGGCAATTTCGCAAACGGGCAGGTCGTCATAGGTAGGCGAAATCACAACGACGTTCGTTTCCTCTTCGTCATACCCCGTTACGATCGCGTGCGTACCGTCTGCCGAGATCGAGTACGTAACGCCCGCCGTCGGTATCAGGTGCTTGCAGGTTTTACAAGAGCCCGCGCCGTCGTCCACGTGCCGTTCCTCGTCCTTGGTTTCGTCGCTAGACTCGCACGCGAGCCAGTGGTGCGTGATATTATAACCGTAGCAGGAAACATTATGGGTATGCTCTCCTATGCCACCGCCGCTGTTGCCGTTATCGTCGTTGCCGCCGCAAGCGGTGATACCAAACGTCGCCGCAACGCCGAGCGTCAGCGCGAGTATTGTGGAGAGTAATTTTTTTATTTTTTTCATCTTTTTTCTCCCGTCGAATACGTTACGGTATTTATTGTAGCATATTTTTGCCCTTTCCGTCAATAATTTTTGAAGTTTTACGGGCAAAACTGCAAATACGGAAAAAATGCAATCCCCTGTGGAAAAAAGATGTTTTTTGTATGAGATTGCCGCGCCAACACCACGCCGTCATTACGAGCATAGCGCAGTAATCTCGTGGTGTTGGCTCGCAATGACAGCGCAGAAACGTTCGTGGCGATCTCCGTCCTGTATGCCAACAATATACCAAAAAACGGGCGATCCGCTCGCCCGTTTTGTCCCGTGTTTTTATACTTATTTTTCCTTACTGTGGAAGATCAATCCGATCGTACCAGGGCCGCAATGCGCGCCGATAACAGGTCCGACGGGCTGCACTTCGATATCCAAATCGCCAAATTCCGCCTTGATCATGCCCTTGAAATTTTCTGCGTCCTCTTCGCAATCCGCCTGCAAAATATACACCTTGTATTTTTCCAACTCGCTCCCTTTCGTTTTCATATACCCAAGCAGAGTGGCAAGCGCCTTTCTAAACCCTTTCACCTTGTTGATATTCAGAATTTTACCCTCTTCGTTGAAATACAAAATGGGCTTGATACCGAGCAAATTGCCAAACACCTTGGACACGCCCGAAACTCTGCCACCGCGATGCAGATAGGTCAAATCGTTGACGACGAAATAGGTCGCCGTGTGCTCGATCAAATCGTCCAAATACGCGTCCATTTCGTCCATCGTCGCGCCCTCCTTGTATTTGAGCGCGCCGTAATAGGTGATAAACCCGCTGCCCAGCGAAATGAGCTTGCTGTCCTTATAACGGATTTCTCTGTCGGGATATTTTTCTTTGAGCTGTGCGATCACGTTCTTCATCGCGTTGAACGTACCGCTCATCTGGTGCGAGAACGTGATATAATAGATATCTTCGCCGCGCGCCAAAATCGGCTCGAAATATTCGGTATAAGCATACTCGTTGAGCGCCGCCGTCTTGGGCGTGCCGCCCGCGCGCATACCGTCAAAAAACGCCTTAAAATCGGTTTTTTCGCCCATGTCGTAGAACTTTTCTTCCCCGTTTTCGATATAGGGCATACGGATCACGTTCAGCCCCAGCTCCTTTACCGTCGTATGCCAAATCTCGCAATTGGAATCGCAAAATAATTGATACATATTGATTTTCTCCTGCCTTTATTCTTTTTTAATTTTATCGTTGTCGATCAGGGCAAAGGAAAATTCGCCGCTGAGCGCCAGTTTATCGCCGTTATAGCCCACCGCTTTCATGAAATGGAAGGGCCCGATCGCCTTGACAAAGGTACACGTGAACGCGACCGTGTCGCCGGGACGGACGGGATTTTTAAATTTTACGTTGTTCATGCCCGCGTACAGAGTGGTTTTGCCCTTGACCTTGTCCGCCATCAAAAGACAGGAGCATTGCGCCGCCATTTCACACAAAATGACCCCCGGAACGATGGGATTATCAGGGAAATGCCCCTGCAAAAAGAACTCGTCGCCGCGCACCGTGTACGTGCCCGTCACCGTTCCGTCCTCGTTTTCATGAATTTCGTCCACGAGCAGCATAGGCTCTCTGTGCGGTATGATTTCTTTAATTTCTTCTCTCGTCATGATCTTTCCCTCACAAAATTATTCGCAACGCGCCGCCGCGTTTTTCAAAACCGTTTCCGTTTCCGTTACGATACTTTCCACAATTTCTTGACAGGTCCGTTCTTCCTTGACAAGCCCTGCGATCTGCCCGCAAAGGAACGACCCCGTTTCCCAGTCGCCGTCCTGCACCGCTCTGCGCAAAGCCCCCGTACCGAACGACATTACCTCTTCGTCCGTGGCTGTCGCCGCGTTTTCCAAATCGCTAAACGAACGGGTGAACGGATTTTTCAACGCGCGCGCGGGGTGTCCGACCTTTCTGCCGTTGACCACCGTGTCCGCGTCCCCCGCCTTGATCACTTTGTCCTTATAGGTTTGGTGCACGTTGCACTCTTTTGCGACCAAGAACGCCGTACCCATCTGCACGCCGTCCGCGCCCAGCATCAACGCCGCCGCCATGCCTCTGCCGTCCGCGATACCGCCCGCCGCGATAACGGGGATATCCACCGCGTCCACCACCTGCGGCACAAGGGGCATCGTGTGCGCCTCGCCGATATGCCCGCCGCTTTCGCCGCCCTCGGCAACGACCGCCGTCGCGCCCCGCTTTGCTACCATTTTAGCAAGCGCCACCGACGCCACTACGGGGATAACCTTCACGCCCGCGTCCAGCCATTTTTTAATATATGCCAAAGGATTGCCCGCGCCCGTCGTGACCACGGGCACTTTTTCTTCGATAATCACTTCCGCGACCTCGGGGGTGTGCGGGCTCATCAGCATCACGTTCACGCCGAAGGGCTTGTCCGTCTTTTCGCGCACCTTCTTTATCTCCGCGCGGAGCTGTTCGCCGTTCATATTCATACCCGCGATAATGCCAAGACCGCCTGCGTTCGATACCGCCGCCGCCAAATCCGCGTCCGCTACCCAAGCCATACCCCCTTGAAATACGGGATATTTGATCCCCAAAACCTCGCAAATTCTGCTTTTAATCATGTTTCGTTCTCCCGTGCGTATCCGTTGGCTACGCAACCGACTTTTTTCGCCGTTTTTCTACACAATGCACGCGCTTTTGTGTATTATCTACCCGAAAACACCGCATTTTGTATAAAAACATTATACCCTATCTCTTGCCCCGTGTCAAGTGTTTTGTGAAAAATACTGCCCCGCGTATAAGAAAAACCGCTCGATCAAGAGCGGTTTTCGTCGTCATTTTTAAAACTATTTAGCCGATTTTTACAGCAAAGCGGGCAATTCCTTATCCCAGTTCGCCAAGATCTGTTCGCACAAGATCAAGCAGCGAAGAAGATGATACGGCCCTTTCCACAGCGAGCCTTTCTGTTCGTGCGAAACCGTGCCGTCGCGGTGCAGATACCCGTACCATTCGCCGTATTCCTTGTCCGAGAAATGGCTGAAAATATACTCGTGCAATTTATCGTACCAAGCGGAATATTTCTCGTCGCCTGTGACCTTATACGCCACCAAGGTTGCGATCAACGCCTCGTTGTGCACCCACCAAAGCTTCATGTCGTGTTCCAACTGTTCGCAAGGTCTGCCGTAGACGTCGCGGAAATAATAAATACCGCCGTATTTTTCGTCCCAGCCGATATCGAGCGACCAGTCCAAAATATTGAGCGCCTGTTTCATCAGAGTATCGTCCCCCGTCTGTAACGCCGCGTTCATCAAGAACCACGAATTTTCGATCGAGTGACCGGGGTTGATCGTACGTCCTGCGGGGTTATCCAAAATGCTCCCGTCCGTATACACCGTTTCCAGAACGCATTTCAAGTCTGCCTTATAATGCAAATTCATCATATCGGCAACGATTTTTTTGATGATATTGTCGTAATATTCGTGATTGCCCGTGATACGGCGCAGGGTCTGCGCGGAGCTGACCAAAACCATGGGGTTGGTGTTGGAATGTAAGGGACGGATCGCGCCGTTTTCCTTCGGCGTGATCTTGAACGGGTCTGCGCCCGGATCGCAATACATATCCCACATAAAGTCGAAATATTTTACCGCCAAAGCCAAATCTTCGGGGTTTTTACGGAGCAGATAGTATTCGGCAAAGCCGACCACCAAAAAGCTTTCCGAGAAGAAATAGCGGCGTTTTCTAAGGGGCTGTCCGTCGCGCGTGACCGTAAAGAACATTCTGCCGTCCGTGTCGATACAATGCTCTTTGATAAATTTCGCGCCGAGATCCGCCGCCTCTGCCCACTCCTCGTTTACGCCGTACACGTTGCACAGCTTGGAAAACGTCCAAAGGCATCTGCCCTGAAACCATACGCTCTTGTCGTCGTTGTACGATTTTCCCTGTCTGTCTACGCTCGTGATAAACCCGCCGTATTCCTTGTCGATCAAATCGGAATTGAGCCAAAAAGGCACTACGTCCTTAAAGAGCGCGTCGTAATAAAAGTTTCTAAGTTCGCTAACCGTTTGTTTCATAATCTATGTATCCTTTTTATTATTTTTCTTCGATAATCAAGCCGACCTCGAACATTCTGCGCCAAGGCAAATAGCACTTTGCGATTTTATAATTGTCGGTCAACTCGGGATAATTCGCGGACATGTACTCGTTTAAAAGTTCTTCCACGCGAGCGCTTACTTCGCCCACTTGCACTTTCGTATCCTCGTATTTATACCCCATCTTTTCCACTTCAAAATCCCAAATCTCTTTGCGCACGTACGCGCAATAGCCGATATCTTCGTACATGCGTTCCGCCGTGAATTTGCGGTGCGTGGGCGTATCGCCGTAGAAATAGCGAAGTATTGCTTGGCAGATGACCGTGCCCAGCGTGTTGGACGAAGTGTTCCACCCCGCAAAGCCCCACAGCTTGAAAAAGCCGATTTCCTGCGTAATGCGTTCGCAAAGCCGCACGTCCGCGCCGTTGCAATAGGCGATATCCGCCACCGCAACCCCTTTGCCCTCTGTCACCGCCTTTTTCATGCGGGCTATATACGCAGGCAAATCACGGTCGTAATACTGTCTGCCGTGCGGTTTGCTAATATTATGTACCTTGCCCACAGGCAGGTTGCAAAAGAGCAAAATATCCGCTTTGTTTTCATCTTCGCAAAGCACGCCGCCCGCGCTTTCGATCTGCAATTTGATCGTCTTATGCACTTCGCGGTCTTCGTAAAGCGGAATGACGTTTTTACATTCTTCCTTAGGATAAACGGGGCAAATTTTCGGAGCGTATTTTTCCATATCCGCGACTACGCGCCCAAGCAAGGTCATACCGCCCTCGTCCGCGCCCGGATAAATATCCACCTTCAAGTTCTTTTCCGCGACCATCTTGCGGACCTTGGCTTGGTCCATTGCCGTAAAACCGCAGGGGTTGGAGTCGTCCTGCAAAATGACGAATGATTCAAACACGTCCCCCACCAAATCGAGCGTTTTCATAAACAGCTCGATATTGCATTGACGGCGGGTAAGATAATCGTCCAAATAGGGCTCTACCACTTTCAGGCGCGCTTTTTCCGCAAGGTATTCTTCTTGGCTTATTTTACCGTCCTTAAATTTGTGCTCGTTTTGTCCGTACTCAAAAATTTCCAAACCGCACACACCGTAATAATCGGGCTCTTCGTCCGCGTCCGTATAGCAAGGACAGCGCATAACCAGCGAAAATCCGTACACCGTCATTTTCGGGTTGCTCTTTTTGATTTCCGTTAAAACGTTCAAGCGTTCTTCCAAGGTTTCCTTGGTCAAATGGTGCAATCTGGACGGAATAATCCCCCCGTACAAAAGGGTATCCACCGCGATCACGAGATAATCCGCGTCCGCACATTCGCGCAATAAAAACGCCTTGATTTTTTCATAATCGGCAGGGATTTTTTTATCCCCCATTTCCTCCAAAGTCGGGCTGACCAAACGGTAATTTTTTTGCTTTTCGCTTAAAAAATTAACAAACGAATAATTGCAAGGACGCTCGTCCAAGGGTAAATATACGACTTTTTTCACTTCTTACTCCAAAATTTTATGTATATTTATTGTAACACTTTTTATTTTTGCTGTCAAGAGTTCTAAGAAAAATGCCCTTAAATACCCTTAAAAGAGCTTATAAGAAAATTGCCGTATCTTTTTTTACGCTTTCTTCCGCCGCGTACACCACCAAATGCCCGTTCACCGAATCGTCAAGGCTCGTGATCGAAACGGACGAGGTATCGCCGCTAAAATAACGCACCAGCTCGTACATGATTGCGTAATCGCCGCCGCCGTGCCCACCGTATTCCACGCTTACCACCACGTCCTTGTTCACGTCCACAAGCTCTTCGTCGTACCAGAATTTATCCCCGCTACGATCGAAGATACGGAGTACGAACTTGCCGTCCTCTAAACGCCCTTCTATTTCCCCTTTCGTGCCGCAAATATGGATATACCGACCGGGCTTGTTCGTAGCGCCGACCATCGTAAAGGATGCGATCGACCCGTTTTCAAACAGAACGTTTACCGTCTGCCGATCGTTGATATCCCCGCCGCTGTTATACGCGCAACGCCCGTACACCGACGTTTTTAAAAACTCCGCCTTTTCCTCTTTCGTGATTTCGTCCAACGGCTTGTTCATGTCCATCCACGTCTGAAAGGGCATGCTGTCCAATTCCAAATGCACCTTTTGCGCCGAATACAGACAAGTACCGTTATGCGGACAATTATAACAAAATTCCGTCGCGCCGTCGGGCACGTTTTCCTTGATAAACTGCGCGCGCGTACCCACGCTTACCACCTTTTTGGGCTGCGTAGCGTTGTTCAGCCAACAGATAAGATCCATATCGTGGCAGGATTTTTGCAACAAAAACCCGCTGCCGCAGCGTTTTTCGCTGTTCCATTTTCCGCGCACGAACGAATCGAGAAAATGCGCGATCCAAACGTGCTCGTTCAATTCCATGGTCATAATTTTGCCGATCGCGCCCCCGTTGATAAGCTCTTTGATACGCTTGTAAAAGGGGGTGTAGCGCAACACGTGGCAAATATTCACCTTTACGCCCTTTTCTTTGGCGAGCGCTTGCAGATCTAAAAGCTGTTCCCGATTCGGCACGACGGGCTTTTCCAAAAGCATGTCATACCCCGCCGTTATCAGTTTTTTCGCCGTTTCGTAATGCATTTCGTCCATCGTTGCGTTGATGACGAAATCGCAAGCGATGTTCGCCTGTAAAAATCCGTCCAGATCGGAAAAGCAGTTTTTCTTATCCACACAGTACCGCGCCGCCGCCTCTTGCCGCCGCAGTTCGCTCGGCTCTACCACGCCGACGATTTGCAACTCGTCGGGGGCTTGCAAAGAATAGTCCGCATACACGCAACTGCGATTGCCCGCGCCCACCAACACGGCGCGCAATTTTTTAATTTCCATAGAAACCTCTCTTGTTACCTTTGTTATAAGGCAAGCGACGCATGTTTGAAACACCGCCGCCAAAAATCCCGTTGGTGGAATTATAGCACCTTTTTGCCCGTTTGTAAAGATTCTTTCACGTTTTTTTCTATTGCGTTTTTTACTTTTTATGCGACAAAATTGACTATTGACTTTTTCGTAAATATGCGGTATGATAATAGGCGGGAGCAACGAATATGAGCTTTTACGAATTAAAGGTAGAACAACGCGATTATTTTTATTTTAATCGTGTAAAAAAGGAAAACGAAACGCCGCCCCATTTTCACGGCGCGGTGGAACTTCTGTTTTGCGTGGACGGAAAGCAAGAGGTTTGTATCAGCGGAAAAACACAATCTTTGGAAAAGGGCGACGCCTGCTTTATCGACAGTTATACCGTACATTCCTTACAGCCATCGGGAGCAACGCTCTATGCGATCGTGGGCGATATACACTTTTTTCAGCCCGTGTTTGCCGCGTTCGGCGATACCCTCCCGCCTTGCCTGTTCCGCTTTGAAAACGCCGAGTTTTTATCCATGCTGTACGCCGTTTACCAAAGCCCGAAAACAAGCGATGCGGCGATCAGCGAAAGAAACAAAGGCATCGTGAAATTATTGCTTGCACAGCTAAGCGAAAGCGTGCCTTTCGTCAAACGCAAAACGGACAAGCAAAACGACCTGGTGGCAAAAATTTTGCAATACGCCGCCGAAAATTACGCGGGCGATCTCACCCTTATCACCCTGTCCGCGCGCTTTGGCTATTCGCACGCTTATCTGTCCCGCCTTTTGCACCGATACCTCGGCGTAAACTGGAACGTTTACGTGGGCAATATACGGGTCAGAGCGGCGCACGCTCTGTTGCAAAGCGAGCAAGAGCTTTCCGTTTTGAACGCCGCGCTTTGTTGCGG
>JAFTQY010000045.1 GCA_017462505.1 Clostridia bacterium | reverse complement strand
CATCGCGAGGCGTTATGCGTGGCAATCTCCCCCCCGTCATTGCGAGCCGTCAGGCGCGGCAATCTCCCCCCCGTCATTGCGAGCCGTTAGGCGTGGCAATCTCCCCCCGTCATTGCGAGCCGTCAGGCGTGGCAATCTCCCCCCGCCATCGCGAGGCGTTAGGCGTGGCAATCTCCCCCCGCCATCGCGAGGCGTTAGGCGTGGCAATCTCGGCTGCGGTCAATATTAGATTGCCGCACTACGCTTACGCTCCGTTCGCAATGACCACAAGCAAAAAGAGCCGACGGTTTTAACCGCCGACCCTTTTACGTGTTTGTTATACGTTATGCTGATATTTTTTCCTCTTCGCAAGAGTCAGGCATGTTTTCTCCCTGCGTTTCGCTTTGCTCTTTATAATATTTCTTTATTTTTTTTCTTTCTTCTTGCAATTTAGATAAATTAGTAGCCTTGAAAATCAATATAACATAGCGAATATTAAAAAACAAAAAAACTAAATCTAATAATCCCATAAAAAGACAAACCGCTACATTGAAACTACCCATAGTTATAAAATGCCAAACAACAACCGCCACCGTTACAAAGAAAAGTGACAAAGACAACAACGCCAATAAAAAATATTCCTTACTCTCATACCCTGATATGCCCGCAATTTTATTTTCGCGACACCGCTCCCATTTTTTATAGGGATTGTTTTTTTCGTGATAGCAAATCAAAAACTCAGCAATACTACAAATCGCCAAAAAATTTTCCTTAAACTTTGCCGCAAACGCATATAAAATCCAAATAGAGATACTAAAAGCGACGGAAAATATACTACCCACAATGGTTAAGGTGTACAATGATTCCATTTTACCCCAAAAAGTTCACAGAAAACACCTATCAATGTCGCATAAAAAACCAAATAGAAAGATGCCAACATAACGCCGTCACCATAGCTGTTCTTGATGCGCATCAACAATTCGTCATTTAATCTCGTATATTCTTCGTTTTTGTCCTCACTGTTATAATTATTATCCATACCTTTCTCCTTTGTGTTTTATTTAATGTTATAATTTATACAAGTAAGCCCATTTGTATTTCCCATCAATACAGCAAAAATCAAACGTGTTACAATTATTTACATATATCACTTCTCCGCCCGTTTTATTTTTCCAATCCTCTTTATTATCTGCACGATACCAAGTAGAAGTGTCTTTAAATATAAGACTTTTCAAACTACACCTGTAAAACGCTCCACCACCAATACTCGTTACACCGTCGGGGATTACGATTTCCGTTAAACTACTGCAATTATAGAATGCCCGAACCCCAATCGAAGTGACAGGAAGTTCTCTGTACGTTTCTGCAATGCGGACACGTGTCGCTGTACCTGTATAGTCTGTTACGGTTGCATACGTACCGTCTGTTGATATTTCATATACGATCCCTTCCGTTGGAAGAAACAGCGCATCGCATACCGTGCAAATTCCTTCGCCGTTATCGGTATGCATATTTTTATTTTGCCCACAATTAGTACAATCGCGCCAATGATGCTCGTCATCATAGCTATATTCGCTCGTCCAATCATGGTCTTCTTCCGTGCCGTGTCGCCATTCTATAATGCTACACTCTTCGCATACGTGATAGAGCAATCTTTCTGCACAGCTCGTCGTTTCGCCCGAGAAATTGATCCAATCCCCAAAGGTATGTACGTGCTTATCGGGCATAATTACCGTTTGCGTACTGCCGTCCGTATACGTAATCACCAAATCCCCGTCTTCGTCATACGCTACGCTTTCAATTCCAACGCCTTTTTCACCTTGGTCGCCTTGGTCGCCTTTCTCGCCTTGGTCACCCTTTTCGCCCTTGATAACGCCAAGGTTAATAACCGTACTATCGGTCAGCACAACAACCAATTCGTCGCTTGCATTTAAATAAATTTCGGCAATACCAACGCCGTCAAGTCCGTCCTCGCCGTCTTGACCGTCTTGACCGTCTTGACCGTTCTCGCCGTCTTGACCGTCCTCACCGTCTTTACCGTCCTCACCGTCGTCGCCCTTTTCGCCTTTCTCACCTTTAATACTTGCCAACCATTCCTCATAGCTCAGCGGCGCTTCGCCGTTCCCCGTCGTGCTTGCCACGTACAGCGCGTACACCTGTCGCATTTGATTAGGCATTTCGCTACTCTCGCTGCTGCCCTCTACGATCTCCGAGCTTTCTTCACTCGAAAGCTCTTCGCTCGACGAAATGATTTCGCTATGCGACGAACCGCCGTTACTACTGCTATCGTCGCCAAAAAGCCCGCCGCAAGCCGCAAAACCCGCCGTCGCCGTTAAGCAAGCTAATACCGTCAACACCTTTAAAAATTTACCTTTCATAAACAATCTCCTTTTTTGTTTATCCAATGTATACATTATATAATGTGAAAATCTATTTGTCAAGGTATTTTTCACTATATAATGTAAATATTATCTAATGTGTAGGGGGGATATTTTTATGAAATTACGAGTGTTAAATATCTTACAAGAAAAGGGAAAAACCAAATACTGGCTGTATATACAGCTGGGGCTTAGTTATCAAAATTTTAACAAGCTGGTCAACAATCAAACCAGCGGGATCAAATTTGAAAATCTGAAAGCGTTGTGCGATATCCTCGATTGCACGCCGAACGATCTCTTCGAGGAATACCATTAAAAAAAATCAGGACGGAAACTTTCGCGTTTCCGTCCTTTCTTTTCTCTGTATTTTTCGTTTTTACTGCGTGACGATTACCTGCGCGTAACGCAAGACCTTGTCACCCTTTTTATAGCCCTTGACGTACACTTGCTTTACCAAGCCGCTCTCTTCGCCGTCTGCCGCGGGCATCGCCATAATCGCCTCCATTACGTCCGCGTTAAAGGGCTGCCCCGTGGGGTCGATCTCTTCCACGCCCTCCCCTTCCAGAACTTTTTTGTACGATTTCAATACCATATCCAAGCCCTGTTTGGTGTTTTCGTCCGTGCACGCCTGCAAAGCACGCTCTAAATTGTCCCCGATCGGGAACAGAGCCGCCACGACGTCGTTTCTGCCCTCTTGGTAGCGTTGCGCCGCTTGGTTTTGGGTGCGGCGGCGGTAGTTTTCGTATTCCGCGGTCACCGCGTACCATTTGCGTTTGCTCTCTTCCGCCTCGGCGAGCGCCGCGTCGATTTCCGCCTGCTTTTTATTGCATTTTTTCTTCTTGCTTTCGTCTTTGCAAGCGTTTTCCTGCGGTTCAGCGCCCACGCTTTCTTCCTGTTTCAATTCTTCGTTTTCCATATCCTTTGCTCCCGAAAATTTTCTATTTCGCTCTATTTATAACGCAAAAATTTTCCTTTTAAACAATTTTTTCAAAGTTCGATATGCGCGAATTTATCCCTGCGCGAATAGCGGTAAAAAATCGCCTTTCTGCCGATCACGGTCACGCATACCGCCTCTAACAGCTCGGCAACGTTTTCCGCGATGTTGCGGGGAGTGTCCTCGGCGTTGTCTAAAACGGTAACCTTGATGACCTCGTGCGCGTCCAGAGCGTCGGACAGAGTCTTTAACAGATTGTCGGTGATACCGCCCTTGCCGATTTGGGTGACGGGCGACAACGTCGCCGCGATGGATTTCAATTTACTTCTTTGTTTACTGGTAATATTTTCGTTGGTTACGATCATGATATGTCCTTGTAAAATGATTTTTTCAGTATTGTGTTGATTATTACGGGATTGCCACGCCGTTTTTGCGCTTGTCATTACGAACGAGCGTAAGCGAAGTGCGGTAATCTCGCAAAAATGGCTCGCAATGACGCTGATTCGGTCGAGTTAAACGACGGAGACGCGAGCAGTTCAAGGCGTATTGAGCACACCGCAGGGAGCGTACATAGACGTACGTGACCAAGGGGCGACACTTGTCTTTCGCAAACGCTCGGTCGAGTTAAACGGCGTAGATGCGAGCAGTTCAAGGCGTATTGAGCACCCCACAGGGAGCGTACATAGACGTACGTGACCAAGGGGCGCGCAAATACAACGCTGAAATGCGACGCATATACGTCGTTTAAGGGATAAAGTCGAATTCTACTTCGCCGATCGATACGGTATCGCCCTCTTGACAGCCCATTTTCACGAGCTCCTTGATCACGCCGCGCAGGCGCAATACCTTTTGGAAATACAGCATGGAATCGGGATTGTTCAAAACAACGTTGCGGCAGAGCATGTCCACCAAACCGCCCACGACCACGTACACGCCGTCCTCGTCCTTGAAAATCTCGAAATTCAAATCGTCGTTCGCCTTATACTCGAATTCCTCTTCAATCGGCATCGGTTCGACGGGGGGCAACTCGCTAAGCGCTGCCAAGATCCCCTCGATCAGCTCCCGCGTGCCCTCGCCCGTGACCGCCGTGATCGGGAAAATCTTATACTTGCGCCCGTACTTTTTCTTAAACGCTTTCAGGTTCTCTTCCGCGCCGTACACGTCGCACTTGTTGCACACGATGATCTGCGGCCGCGCCGCCAGCTCTTCGCTGAATTCTTTCAGCTCGTCGTTGATCTTTTTAAAATCGTCGATCGGGTCGCGCCCCTCACACCCCGAAATATCCACTACGTGGCACAGCATACGGGTACGCTCGATATGGCGTAAGAAATCGTGCCCTAAGCCCGCGCCCTGTGCCGCGCCCTCGATCAGCCCGGGGATATCCGCCGCCACAAACGATTTTTCGTAGTAGCGCACTACGCCAAGATTAGGGGATAACGTCGTGAAATGGTAATTCGCGATCTTGGGTTTTGCCGCCGAAATTTTAGAAAGCAGCGTACTCTTGCCCACGTTTGGGAAACCGACGAACCCCACGTCCGCGATGACTTTCATTTCCAAAATCACGTAATGCTGTTTGACCTTTTCGCCCTTTTGCGCGAAATTTGGCGCATGCCGACGGGCGGTGGTAAAGCGCACGTTGCCCTTGCCCCCGTTGCCGCCGCGCGCAACCAGCACCTCTTGACCGTCCTCAAACACGTCGCAGATCAGTCTGCCGCTCTCTTCGTCGCGCACCAAAGTTCCCAAAGGCACTTTGATAAACAAGTCCTTGCCGCTCTTGCCAAAGCATTTTTGCGTGCCGCCCATCTCGCCGTTTTCGGCAAAATATTTAGACACGAAACGGAACGGGAAGAGGTCGTTCATGTCCTTATCCCCAACGAAATACACGTCGCCGCCCTTGCCGCCGTCGCCGCCGTCAGGACCGCAAGCGGGCTTGCCCTTATATGCCTTGAACGAGTTCATGCCGTCGCCGCCGTCGCCTGCTTTTATCAAAATCCTCACTTTATCGGTAAATTCACCCGTAGCCATAAAAACTCCCGTAGAAAGCCTTGCACTTTCCCGTAATTGATCTTTTCCACAATAGTATAGCAAAAACGCAAGCAAAAATCAATGATTTTTAGCGGGGATTTACGGAATTTTACGTTCGCAAAACAAATCCCTTTCAAGCGGTTGACATTTCCCCGCAAAACTGTTATACTATATTTTGACGCGTGTAGTTGCACGCAATCAATTTATCTGTATTTTACGGGGCTTATTCTATGAATAAAGTGATCGGAAAATTGAAAAGCTTTAACGGGGCGGCTTGGACGAAATTTATCACTACCGCGCTCGCTATTTTGTTTGCGCTGTTTTCTATCGTGTATTTCGCCGCGTTGACGGAATGGGACGATATGGCGCTTTCCTTTGCGGCGATCGCCTACGCCTTAGCCCCCGTCGCGATCGAACGGCTTTTCCGTTTCCGCATACAGCCCGTTTTGTATATCTTCGTCATTGCGTACACGGTATGCCCTTTGCTTGGCTCGTCCTACAACCTTTACCTTAAATTCTTTTGGTGGGACGACATGCTGCACGGCTTTGCAGGTTTGCTCTTTGCGATATTCGGCGCATACCTGCCCCGCGCGCTCGGTAAAAAAGACGTCAGCGTAGCGCTGTGCGCGATCATGGGCTTTGCGTTCTCGCTTGCCATTGCGGGGCTTTGGGAATTTGTCGAATTCGGGCTGGACAGCATTTTCGGTACGGATATGCAAAAGGACACTTGGCTGACCGACACCCGCCCATCCTATCTTTTGGGCAAGCTTTTGGGCTTCCCCGAAAGCGCGATCGGCACAGAGCATACCCTTACCACCACCATCACCAACCCCGACGGCACGGTTACCGTTCTTAACGGATATTTGGATATCGGCTTGCTCGACAGCATGCACGATATGTTGATCGAAACGCTGGGCGCGTTAATCTATACGGTGATCTATATCGCCTTTAAAGGTAAAAAGTTCGTATTTACTTCCGTAGAAACCGCGCAACCCCTCGTCGCAGACGAACCCACAGACGAGGCTTTGCAAGAGGCTGCAACGGCGGACGCCTCGCCAAACGCTTTGCCAAACGACACCGAATAAATTTGATATAAAAATCTTTCCCCGAAAGCGACCGCTTTCGGGGATTTTTTTATTTTCTATTCCATTTTACGCCTTGCAAAATGCCCGTCGTTAGGATATGCTTTGCCCCCTTTGCCCGCGCAAGCGCGTCGCAGAGCAATTCGCAAAAGAACGCCCGCGCCTCGATCATGCGGTCGCAAAAAAGGTAATAGGCAAGCGAGCCGGGCACGGTGTTCACCTCGCAAAGGTAGACCTGCTTACCGCCGATAAGATAGTCCATGCGCACCACACCCTGCATGTTCAGCCGTTTGTATACCGTCTTGGTATAGCTGCGTATTTTATCGGCAAATTCGGCGTTCAACGCGCACCCGTCCCCCGCCGTTTGCCCCTGCGCGGCAGGCGCGCCCACGTCCTTTTTCCGCTTGATATACTTTTCCTCAAAGGAATAGATCCCGCCCCCGAACGCCGTTTGCGGCTCGGACACGAAGATCTCGCCGTTTAGGCTGTACGCCGCGCAATTTACGTCCGTTTTCTCCGTTAAATATTTTTCAATGATCAGCCGATCGTCCAACGCAAAGCCCGTTTCTATCCCCTTTTTCGCCTCTTCCTCGTTTTCCGCCTTGATAATGCCGATGGACGAGCCGAGGTGGACGGGCTTGATCACGACGGGATATTTTAACCGCCGCTGAATACTTTTGAGCAAAAACGCCCCCCGTTTTTCATATTCCTTTTCCCCGACCCGTATGTATTCGACGACGGGCACGCCCAGCCCTTTCATCACCGTTTTCGTCACGTCTTTGTCCATAAACACCGCCGACGAAAGGATATCGGGCGAGGCAAACGGAATGCCGTTTAACGCCGTCAACGCGGACACGCCCCCGCCCTCGCCCAGCCCGCCGTGACAGCAATTGAGCGCCACGTCCACATCCGTCAGCTTTTTTATTTTGCCCTTTTGCGCGTGCAATCTATACAGCGCTTTGCCGTAAAAAATCACCTTGTCGTGGGGGGATATTTTCCCCGATTGAAAGGTGGACAGCTCTCTCATTTTCGACGAAGAATACAGCTCACCGTCCGTATGTATATACACGGGTACGGGCGTGAAATCTGACCCCTCCAACACCTTCATCACGAAGATACCGCTCAAAATTGAAATCTCGTTTTCGTTTGACTTACCCCCGAACACCACCGCCACTTTCCGCATAAAAAAACACCTCCGCGTAGATTTTTCCGCTTTGGTGTTTCCGTAGTATGCCGTTTTTGCCGCTCAGTACACGTCGGGCAGGTCGTTTAAGAACAGAACGGCGTCCCCCGCCTGTACCCATTCCGCAAGTATCGTCTGTCCGTCTGCAAGGGTGAGCGCCGATTTCAGTTTTTCCGTTTCGCCGCCCGATTGCAAATACCCCTCTTTCACGCATTGCACTAGGGTCTGCCCGACCAAAATCACGAGGTCTGCTTTCGCCGCCGCGAGCGCCGCGCCAAGCTCCCCATTGACCTGCTCTTCCAACACCCCACATTCGACAATGCCGGGGGTGACCACGCATTTTCTTCCCGCGTGCGTGCTAAGCACGGAAAGCGCCGCCTTTGCGCCCACGATATTGCAATTGTAGCCGTCGTCCAAAATGTACACGCCGCCGTTTTCCAAAAGCTGTAAACGGTGGGGTACGGGTTGGAGTTTTTCGATCCCGCGCGCGATTTCCGCCACCGTCAAACCCATTTCATAAGCAAGCGTCGCCGCAAGCGAAATATTTTCCACCGCGCCGCTACCGAGCAATTTGGTGTTGACGGCGATTTCTTCGCCGCCGAGCGTTAAGACGAACCGCGTGCCTGTCAGCGCCGTTTGGATATCCTTTGTTGCGCACGCAAACGCAACCGTTTCGTTGTCTTCTACCATGCCGCGTAAGCCGTTGCCGCAAACGACTTTTTTCGCGCCGCACCTTAAAATTTCGCTCTTCTCTTTCAACACGTTTTCAAGCGAGCCGAACGTTTGGATATGTTGCTCGCACACCCCCGTAAACACGGCGTAATCGGGCTTGACGAGCACGCAAAGCTCGGCTACGTCCCCCGTCTTTCTTGCGCCGATCTCGGCGATAAACACCTGTTTTCCCTTAAATGCCGGGGAAACTACCGTCTTAGCGATCCCCACGGGCGTATTGTACGATGCGGGCGTTTCCACCACCGAATATTTTTCTTCCAGCAGGGTTTTCAAAATATTTTTTACGGAGGTTTTGCCGTAACTGCCCACCACGCCGACGCGAATAATTTCCGTTTCGTTTAATACCGTCCCCGCACCTTTGACAAATTTTTTGTTTCGCGCGTTCTCGAAAACACCCGTCACGGCGTTCGCCAAACAAAGGAGCGCGGGCAAGATCAAAGGCATGATCGCAAAGGGCACGTACGCCACTAAGCCGTACAGCTCCGACCCATTCCAGTCCTTTAAAAATCCGAGCAGAGCGATCAGGATATACCCCACCGCCGCAACGAAGAACAGGTACACTCCAAACAGCCTACAAAGCCGACCCGTACGCACCGTTTTGACCTTTAACGCGTACTTTCCGTCCGCCCAGCAAAAGAAAACGCTAAGCAGGGCAAAGGGCACGGCGGAAATCGCGAGCGCCCACGCTACGCCAAGGAAGGAAAAGCACAGGGATACGATCGCCGTGGACAAGCCCAAACAGAGCGCAAACACCGCCAAACGGTTGTACCCTAAATTGTCTTTCCGTTTCAGCCAACGCCAAAAAACGCCGTTTTTATAGCCCGCCTGCTTCATCGCGCCCACCATTTTAAAGGTGCACGTACAAAACAGGCATGCGGCAACGACGCTAGCCACTACTTTGAGCACAAGTTCCGTCATAAAAAAATTCCTCTGCGATAAGATTAAAGGTCAACGGATCGTCCATGAACGCGAAATGTCCGCCGTTCATCTCGATCAGTCTGCCCTTCTTTATACATTTTAAATACGCCTGCGCCTCTTTGAGCGGGGTGGTGGTATCAGCGTTCCCCTGCACGATCAGCACGGGGTTTTCGAGCTTTTGCGCGTCTGCGCGCAGGTCCTCGTTGACGATTTTTTTATAGCTTTCTTTCATCACGGGCGAAAGGGTTTTGTATTCCGTACTGCCAAACCGCCTTTCGGCAAATTTTGGCGCAAATCGGCGCACAAAACGGTAGGTCTTTACCTTGATCTTATACGCAAGCGAACGTTTTAAGATAACGCCCGCCGCACCCGTGAGCAGAATTTTATCAAAAATTTCAGGGTCGCTCGCCGCCGCTTTTACCGCTACGCGGCAACCGAACGAATGAGCGATCACGTGCGGTTTTTCCACGCCGAGCAAGGTCAAAACTTCCCTCGTCCAAGCGGCGTAATCGGACACCGAAAAGGGGTTCGTTAGGGGTACGCTCCCCCCGAAACCGATAAAATCGAGGGCAGTAACGCGATAAAAACGGGAAAAATATTCCACCTGCTTTGCAAACGTTTCCTTACAGGAAAGATACCCGTGAAAAAGCACCAGATCTTTCCCCTTTCCCTTTTGTAAAAACGAAACGTCGGAAAGCGTAACCGTTTGCCCGTCCCCCTTTCGTTTTTTTATTTTCCGTTTATCGATCAATCCTCGGGGCAAAGCTCCCGTTTCATTTCCAAAGCGTCCTCGCCGTCGGGATAATACCGCTTTCGTATCCGCGTTTTTTCAAAACCGCGGCTCCTGTACAAGCCAAGCGCTGGCTCGTTGGAAATGCGCACTTCCAAAAAGATACGCTCCGCGCCCTGCGATATCGCCTTTTCGGCAAAAGCGTCCAACAGCAAACCGCCGATCCCTTTGTCGCGGCTTTCTTGCCCTACGGCAATTTTGAGAAGTTCGCCGTCCTCAAACAGCGTAAACCCGCATACATACCCTACGATCTCGCCGTCCTCTTCCGCCAAAACGCCGCAAAAGCCGCCCCTTGCATATTCGCTTTTCATCATTTCCGTCGTCCACGCGTCCGCAAAGCAAGCGCGCTCCAACGCCATCAGCTTGGGCAAATCCCTTTCCGTCCAGTCCCGTATCGTGATCATTTCTTCTCTTCCAAATTGATTTCCGCAGAGCTTTTGCGCACGTACAGCGCGGTCAAATCCCCAAACCTTTCTTGCTTGGATAACGCGCAAACGGCGCTTGCCAGACCCGCCGCGGGGTCTACGGTTTCCACCGTCGTCTTTTCCGCGATCGGCAGAGCCGATACGCTACGCAGAGCATAGCCCTCCGCCGCCAACGCCAGCACTTCCTCTTCCGTCAAATACGCGGGCGAATATACGAGCTTGCCGCCCTCGTAGCCGCAGGCGTAATAACAATCGTGCAGAGCGTCGACAAGGCACAAAACCTTGCCGTCCGTTTTATCCTTTTCGCCGTTTGTTTCATTATATGCCGTCACGTCAAAGGAAGTTACGGGCAGAGCGGGTTTTCCGTAAGCCAAACAAAAGCCCTTGACCACCGAGATACCGATACGTATCCCCGTGAACGAGCCAGCGCCTACCACCGCCGCGAAAAAATCACATTCGGCAAGGGACATGTCCACGCCCTTTAAGGCCTCGTCGATCGCAGGCAGTACCGACACGGAATGTTTCATCGCGCAATCGGGAAGAAAGACGGAATTTATCTTCCCGTCCTTACACGCGATCACGCACAGATGATTGCCGCTGGTATCCACCGCCAAATAATTTTTCATACCCTTTCGTTTGCCCTCTCAGTATTCGATTTCCCGTCTGTTTTCGTCCAGCTTTTTGATGACGACGCGCTTGACTTTGCGCGGCAATAACGGCGCGATATTCTGCGCCCATTCGATCAAACAAATGCCACCCATATCGAAATAATCCCCACGCCCTAAATTATCCGCCTGCTCCACGCTTTCAATGCGGTAGCAATCGTAATGGAAGAGCCGCCCGTCGTAATCGTTCATGTACGCGTAGGTGGGGCTGGTGACCTCGTCCTCGATACCAAGCCCAGCGGCTACGCCCTTGGAAAACACCGTTTTGCCCGCGCCCATGTCGCCGTCTAAAAGGACCACGTCGCCTGCGGATAAAGTTTTTGCATACGCGCGCGCGAACGTTTCCGTTTCCTCGCGCGAGTTCGTGATGATCTTTGCCATAGCTTTATTATAATACCTTTGCGAAAATTTTGCAAATATTTCGCTTGTCACACGCTTAAATTTTCAGTTTTTTCAAAAAATTAGACAATCTTTTGTATAAAAGCACGGTCAAAAGGCTGATCGACGCCGTTTTGATGAGGTTAAACGCCACGATAAACCAAAACGCGTCGGCAAATACCGTCGCCGCCGCTCCTTTCATATACAACGGAAAGGTGATAAATCGGTTGGTGATCAGCGCCGCGCCCGTTCCGATAAAACACGCCGCGATCAAGCAGGGTATAACCCAGCGCAGCCCCTTGCGGAATTGATAGATTATAGACGGGAGTAGAATAAACGCCGTCGTCGCCGCCATGTTCGCGACCTCCCCCACGCAACCCGACGACGAGGAAAGCATGCGCAGGCTCTCTTTTAACGCGCACACGATCACCCCCTCGATCGGTCCGAGCAAAAAGGACACGAGCAGAATAAACACGTTGCCGAAATCGAGTTTAAGGTAGGGCGTAGCGGGAAAAAGGGGTATTTCCCAAAAACTGACGGCGTAAGAAAGGGCGACAAAAATCGCCATAAACGCCAAACGTTTTGCGCTCATACGCGTCTTTAACACCTTGCCTACGCTCTTTTTTTCTCTTTCTTCCGTATTCATAATAGCACCTGAAAAAAAATATTTTTTGCAAATACTCTTTAAAAAACGCCCCGATAAAATCGGGGCGCAAAACGGCATAGTATATCCTAACACTCGTTCTTTTCTCATCCGGACTTTTTGGGCGAACACGTTCGCCTAAATCACCGTCGGTATCGGAATTGCGCCGATTCGGGGGCGCGTTTACAAAACGCCGCCCTTCGCAGACTGTACTGCCGGTGGGGAATCTCACCCCGCCCCAAAGAATATTTACTTATACGTATTATAATACAAAAGTCCGCGGCTGTCAACAAAATTTCCGACAAACCGCAGACTTTTTTAAACTCTTGGCGATGGCACAACCGAGGGGTAGGGACATCGCCAATCTATCAAATCATCACCTGGAAGAAGAACAAGAGCACCGCGCCGATCGTGCAGAATACGCCCACAACGGAGGCAAAGCGCGGCCATGCCACGCCAGGCAGCTTGTTTATGCGGACAGCCCGTTCTATCAACGCGTCCTTTTTGACGGTGTTTATACCGAGCATAAGGGACAGGGAGGGCAACGACAACGCCGCCAAAACGATGGTCACCCAAACCGTGTTCGTCGTCAATGCGCCAAAGTTCCAGTCCGTCAGTTTCAACGCGCTGAGAATCGTCAACAGACAGAAGGTCAGCGAGAATAAAAACGTGCCCCACAGGGTGCGTTTGGCAAATTTCGCCGCAAGCGCCGCTTTGTCCGCCGCCTTTTCTACCGCGTCGCTCACCTTGTAGGCGGAATAGCACGCGCCGTTGTGCAAATTGACGTACCCGACGTATTTTTCCCCGTCCAACGTGCAGGTCGTTTTCATCACGGGCACGTAAACAAGGGTGTATTCTTCGTCGCGTTTTTCGATGCTGGCGTTCTTAGCGGGCGATGCCGATTTCAGACAAGCGTTAAATTTGCGCGCCGTTTTCTTAAAATCGTACCCGTCGTGTTCGACCAGCTCCGTTTCTTTCTTTTCTTCGCTGTTCGGAAGGTCGCCAAGCAAGAAATTCGTCACGTCCAGCTCTTGCTTTGCGCCCGAAAACCGTCTTTCTTTGGTGCAGATCTCTTCGTGTTCGCTTTCCACCTTGTTCACCTTGGTTTTCCACGAATAGCGCACGTCCGCCTTGCCGCAGTGCACGGGCACGAACAGCTTTTCCATCCTAAATGCGCTAGGCTCTTCTATCTTTTGCAAAAAGCGCAAGTGCACTTCTTTGTACTGCGAAATTTTTTTGCGGAGCATATTTTGCGCCTGCTCGTCGGAGTAGCGCGCCGCGATTTGCACCCGCGCCGCGTAATCCTTGGGGCGTTTGTCCTTGCTATCGGGGATAAACGCAGCTTCCTTTTCCGCCTCTTTTTCCGCTTCTTTTTCTGCCGCTTTTACTTCCTTTCCCACGTCTTTTAATTGCTTTACGACCTCTTCAATCGATTTTGAGGCAGATTTCGCCGTAGGCTTTGCCGAAGATTTTGCCGTGGACTTGGAAGCAGGTTTTACCTCTTCAAGCAAGCCGTCGGGCTTTGCGCTCTTGGTTTTATTTTCCCCAGCGGGCGCGGTCTTTTTATTGTCCGTTGTTTTCACGGGCTTCGCCGTCTGTTTGTTGTTATCCATGCCGTCCTCCATTTTTCTCTCTTTTTCGTTACGTTATTATATGCTCGCTCTTTCCCCGTTTTTCCGCTCTTTACGAAAGTTCGGAAAAGCAGACGTAGAACGTACTGCCCTTGCCCACCTCGCTCGTTACGCCAAAGGTCAAGCCGTGCTTTTCCAAAATCGTCTTTACGATCGAAAGCCCCAGACCCGTGCCCTGTACAGGGCGCTTGTGCGACGAGTTCGTGCGGTAATATCTTTCCCAAATGTCGTTCAATTCCTCAGGGGGTATCCCCGCGCCCGTATCGCTCACCGAGAAACGGAAGCCCTCGTTTTCCCGTTTGAGCCGCACGGTCACGCGCTTGTCCTCGCCCGTGTAATTGACAGCGTTGCCGATCAAATTGTAAATTGCCTGTCCTAACCTCAGCTCGTCCACCATCGCAAACAAGCCCTCGTCGATCTCCGTTTCAAAACGGTAGCCCTGCGTTTCTTTCAAATATTCAAAGCGTTTGAGCGCGTCGTGCACGCAGACGGATATATCCGTAGGTTGCACCTGCAAGGGCTGTATGCCCGAGCTGATTTTCGACAGGTCGAGCACGTCGCTAACCAGCGAAGTCAAACGGTCGGTTTCGTCGATAATGACCTGCGCGTGCTTGTTCCGCTTTTCAGGAATATCCCCCGAAATTTCAATGATCATCGAGGCGTATGCCTTGATCATGGTCAGGGGGGTTTTGAAATCGTGCGAAACGTTTGCGATCACTTCCTTTTGCATACGGTCGGTCTTAGAAAGCTCGTCCCGCGCATGGTTCAACGCCTCTGCAAGCTCCACCATTTCCTTGCCGTAATCGGTGCCGTGGAAGTCCATATCGAAATGCCCCTGCGCCAAACGCCGCGCCTTTTCCGTCATTTCCGTCATCGGCTTTACCATCCAACCAGCCACCGCGCTGCTCACAAAAAAGCTGAGCATAAATACGAAAATCGCCAACAGTACGATACGCGTGGACATGCTTTTGAGCGCCGTCGTCATCAGCTCTAACGATTGCCCGACGTACAGATACCCCGTTTTTCCGTCGATTTTGACCGTGTTGCCGTATACGTATTCGCCGTCGCCCTTGTAAACGACGTAGCCGTCCTCTTCGGCGTTGATCTTATGGATATGCGCCGCCGTAACGCTTGCGGAAATATCCGCGTCCCGATCGGCAGGCTCTTGTTCCCCGTCGCTGTTTTCCGACGTCGGGGGCAGCTTTACCTCTTCGGGATAGAGCACCTCGCCGTCCGCCGTCAAAATGAACACGCGGACTTGATAGCTATAAGAAAGCCTGCGCACGTACGCGCTCCAACCCGATTCCCAACCCTGCGGCAGTCCGTCGTCCAGATCGCGCGTAATGACGCGCCCCTTTGCCAAAACGCTCTCGGACGCCTCCTTTTGATAGGTTCGCGAAAATATATACTGTTGGGGGATACTGAACACCAACACGACGACCAGCGACAGCACCGCAAACACCGTGCACAGCAAAAAATACACGCTCGCCGAGCGCTGTTTCGTGCGGAATTTTGGAACGCCGCGCCGTTTTGCCGTATTCTCTTTCGGCGTTTTATTCTCTGCCATTGCCGAGCCCCCTTTTTCTGCCTTTCGCCCGCCGTTTAGGCTCGGGTATTACAGCTCGAATTTATAACCCAAGCCACGCAACGTTACGATAAATTTGCGGTAGTCCTTTAAATTGCCGCGGAGCATCTTGATATGAGTGTCCACGGTACGGTCGTCCCCGTAAAAATCAAAGCCCCATACGTCGTACAAAAGCTTTTCGCGCGTGAGCGCAATGCCTTTGTTGCGGACGAGATAAAAGAGCAGCTCGTATTCCTTGGGGGTAAGCTCGGCTTTTACGCCGTCCACGTATACGTTTCTGCCCGCCATATCGATTTCCAAGCCCTCGAACTTCAAAATTTCGTTCTTTTGCTCTCTTGCCGTGTGGCGTTTGGTAACGGCGTTGATACGCGCCATCACTTCCTTGGGCGAGAAGGGCTTGGTCACGTAATCGTCCACGCCGATCTCAAAGGCGAACAGCTTGTCGTATTCCTCCCCGCGCGCCGACAGCATAATCACGGGCACATCCTTGATCTTTTTGATTTCCTTCACCGCGGAATACCCGTCCAGATGGGGCATCATCACGTCCATCAATATAAGGTCGTAATCGTTATCGCGGCACAGCTTTACCGCCTGCATGCCGTCCTCTGCCTCAAACGCTTCGTTGCCCTCAAACTCGACGTATTCGCGCAAGACGTTTCTGATCATAATTTCATCGTCAACAATTAAAATTTTCATATCCTTGTAAAAACTCCCTTCCCCAATATTTTTGGTTTTTTTGCCTTTTTTTGACAAATACTACGTATATTTATACCCTTATCTTGTTAATTTTAAGGCAAAAAATCGTGAAATTTATGTGAAATTACACATTTTATCACAAAATCGTCTTTTTTCGTTTCCAGTATACCATTTTTTTCGGATTTTGTCAAGTACGTATTCGCGACGATATCCCGCCCCGTTTCCATTTCCCGCGCATTAAAAAACAAACGCGCTCCAACCGCCTTTTCACGTTTGGAGCGCCCTGTAACTATGTATGTAATTTTTTTAGTCCTCGTACGAAAGCTTGACGACGATTACCCCGTCCACGGTGCAAATGCTCCCTTCCTGCGGATAGATCGGCATGTTTTTTACTACGTCCGTTTTCTTTAAGCTGTCCACCTTTTCATAATCGCTTAGATTGACGGAATACCGCACGACGATATCGAAATAAGCTTTCCAAGTCGCCAAATAGCTGACCGAGGCGTTATAATCCACCCCCGCGACGAACAATTCCTTGCCGTCCAGCTCGAACAAACGCAAATTGTTGTGGATCGTATCGAAATTGCCCAAGATCGCCACTTCCGTTTCGCCGTACACGTAGCCGTCCTGTTCTTCGATCTCGGAGATCAGCCTCGTCACCGAAGAAAGGGTCGCCTGCGCGTCCAACTCCTTTTTGACATAACAGGTATTCGATACCCCTATGCCGTTAAAGAGCACAAACAACGTCAACGGAAAGACGATAAACGCGTGATTGCGTTTCTTGCCGTTTTCTTCGCGCTCGACCGTTTCGCCGTACCAGCGCAGCAGCAGGACTACGATCAGGTAGAACAGCCACGCGCCCATTTTCATTACGTCGTGACAGATCTCGATCAGCGCCACCGCCAAATTCATGGAAAGGGGCAGCAGTACCAGCACGAGTATAACGCAAATCAGGTTTCCTTTCGGCAGCTTTTTACGGCGCAAGCCCGCGCCGCAGCAATACGCCGTGTATAAAAACAGCAGGGCGTTGAGAATACAAATCAGCCAGTTGCCAACGCAAAAGCCCTTGATCGCCAGCATGGAATACGTGGTAGACATTTTTCCGCAATCGGGCACGAACAAAATGACGAACGTCCGTCCGTACGCCTTTGCGATGCGGAGCAGATACCGCAACGGGCTGACGAGCAATGCGCCCATACCGTTATAATCGGAAAGGGCTTGTCCCCATAATTTTTCAAAGAGCAACGAGCCGAGCGCATAGGCGATCCCCGCCGCCGCCAAGCTCAGCGCGCCGATCAGCACCCGTTTAAAAACGGTTTTCCAGTCCTCGCCGCGCAAAAACGCCAACAGCGAATACGTCAACATCAACGTCACGGTAACGCTAATGTAGGCTTGGTATATCCCCAACACGGCGAACGCACCCAGCCCCATAAGAACGGGCGCGGATTTTTTCTTGTTTGTCCTATTTTGCACCCATACGTAGGCGACCCACACGGAGAGGAAAAACGCCAGCATATCCCCCGAAAAATCGTGGAGAAAGGACGAGATCAACGACGTAACGGTGACGTTTACGCTGAATACGCCCGACAAAAGCACGACCTGCCACACGCTGTTTAAAGCAAACATTTTGCAGATAAGATACACCCCGCAGGCAATCAAGCTCAGCCCGATCACGCCCGCAAACCACGGCAGCACGTACGCCTCCCCCGTGGTAAATCGGAAAAACGGCTCGATAAATCTGCCGATACCGAATTTCTGCCGCGCGGAAACCTCGTTGTAAAATTCGTACAGCGCGTCGTGCGAAACGTTCAGATTAAAAAACGCAAACCCGTGCGCGCATATCCCGAACACAAACGTAGCGACGAGCGCAACGAGAAAAACCTTTTTATACGGCAGTTCCCTTTTCAGCCCCTGCATTCCTTTTTGAAAAAGACTTTCTTCGCCTTTTAAAATCTCTTGCTCTTCCATAGGTTTTCTCCATTGTTCTTTCCCTTTCCATTATATTTTACCCCCTCCGTTTTGTCAAGTGTTCACGCCGCGTTTTCCTATTTTTAACAATTTGTGAAACGTCCGCCCCTGAAAAGGACGGACGCTTTGTGATGAGGCATTCTATTCAAAATCGTCGAAAGTGCGGTCTGAACCCTGATAGGGCATACCCCCGCGCGGCGGGGCGTAGGGCGTGGGTTGCGGCTCATGCGGCGCATGCGGCGGAGCGGGCGGGGGCGTGGGCGCGGGCGGCGGACAGCCGCGTTTGCTCTTTTTCCGCTCGCAGGGCAAGCCAACGTTGACGAGCACGACGTCCTCGCCGATCTTGACAATGCTTTTCAAATCGATAAACAGCGCGCTCTTTTTGCCCATCAAACCCCTACCGCCCGGCACGACGATACCCAGCCATTTATTTTCGGGATAGCAGAGCGCGACGTCGCACACCTTGCCCAGCTTTCTGCCGTCCTGCGTGTTGACCACTTCTTTCGTCCGTAAATCGGAAAAACTCAATTCCATAAAAACAAAACGCCCCTTGCAAAATACTCTGTTACAGTATATGCAAGGAGCGCGAAATGTGTGCCTGTTTTTACGAGATATTCAGCCGAATGTTTTGCAGGGCGTTCTTTTCCAGCCGCGATACCTGCGCCTGTGATATCCCCACTTCTTCCGAAATTTCCGTCTGCGTTTTGCCCTCATAGTATCGCAAAAACAGAATTGTCCGTTCGCGGTCGCCCAGCTTTTCCATCGCCTCGGAAAGCGCGACGTGCTCCGTCCAGATCTCGTCCGTGTTTCGCTCGTCGCAGAGCTGATCCATGAGCAAAAGCGTGTCGCCCGATTTGTTATATACGGGCTCGTAAATGGACACGGGGTCGGAGATCGCGTCTAAGGCGTATACCACTTCGCGCTGAGCAACCTGCATTTCGCTTGCGATTTTTTCAATGGTCGCCTCCCCGCCCTGCGCCTCGATCGCCTCCCGCGTTTTCAGTACCCGATACGCCGTGTCGCGGATACTGCGCGATACGCGCAACGAATTTCCGTCCCGAAGATACCGCTTGATCTCGCCGATGATCATGGGTACGGCGTACGTCGAAAATTTTACGCCCACGCTAAGATCAAACCCATCTATCGCCTTAATAAGCCCCACGCACCCCGCCTGAAATACGTCGTCCGCGCCCAGATTTTTAATGCGGAAACGCTTGACAAGCGAGAGCACCAGCCGCATATTGCCGATGATAAATTTATCCCGCGCACGCTTATCCCCCTCTTTTAACCGCCGCATCAGCTCTTCGCTTTCCTTTGCGGAAAGCTTGGGCAAGCCCGACGTATCCACGCCGCAAATTTCTACTTTTTGCATACTTTTCAGGTCCTCCTTGTCCGTATGTAAAAAGCAAAAGGCAGGGGGACGGGTCGCTTTTAAATGCGAAAACGCTCTGCAAAAGTATGCGCTATGCGTCTATTTTTTATACGCTCGGTTTTTGCGTAAAATTTTTATTCCATTTTGGCGATTTCCTTTTTTAAGCGCAAAATAATTTTCTTTTCCAAGCGGGATATGTAGCTTTGGGATATGCCCAGCATATCCGCCACGTCCTTTTGGGTCATCTCTTCACCGCCGCCCAAGCCAAAGCGCAAAAACATGATTTTTCGTTCCCGTTCGCTGAGCTTTTTCAACGCCTCTTTTAGCTGCTCCTTTTCGGCGTTCGCCTCGATATCCCCGTACACGGTCTCCGCCGACGTGCCCAACACGTCGGACAAAAGCAGCTCATTCCCCTCAAAATCGGTGTTGAGCGGCTCGTCGAAGGACACCTCGCTTTTTAGCCGCGCCGTGCGGCGCAGATACATCAAAATTTCGTTTTCGATACAGCGGGAGGCATAGGTGGCAAGCTTGATATTCTTGTCCGTTTTAAAGGAATTGATCGCCTTGATCAGCCCGATCGTGCCGATCGAGATCAAATCGTCGTTGTCCACCCCCGTATTGTCGAATTTCCGCGCGATATACACCACCAAGCGCAGATTATGCTGTATCAAGAGCGACTTGGCGTTTTCCTTTTCCTTTTCGTCGGCAAGTCCCCTTAAAGCCGCGCTTTCCTCCTCCGCCGACAGGGGCAAGGGCAACGCCTCCCCGCCGCCGCACACGTAGTCCACCGTTTCTTTGTCCGACACGATCCTTTGTAAAAATATCCGCAAAATTTCTTTTAACCGCATAGTCCTTTCCTTCCTATTCCCCTAAAACCGCCGCGTTTAACAGCACCTTATATTCTCGTGATATCATATTCCCTGACGGCGAAAAATATACCGTGTTTTGCTTGATTTTCCCCCGCGAAATTTCCACCGTTAGTTCCCCCTTGTAAAGAGGCGTTTTTTTCGCCCCCGAAAGAGTCTTGATTTCCGTTTCGTCGCGTACCGTCCCCCCGCCTTTTAAAATTTCCTCGGCAAAAAGCTCGTATAAAATTTCGGGAGAAACAAAGCAGATCGGCACGCCGTCTTTTTGGGCGCAATTGCCGCTGTCGTAATACCCTAAGCTGCGGACGGTATTTTGCCCAAAGCTAAGCGCGCAGGGATAGATAAAGGCGTGCAAAGCGCGTTTTTGGTAAAGCTTTTGTATGAGCGCCGCAAACGTTAAGGACAGACAAACGACCCCGATAAATACCGCCTGCGGCGGCAGAGCTTTTTTGCCCGAGAAGGACTGCAAAGCGCCCCCAAAGCCGAACGTCAAACAAAAGAAACAAAGGACGGTGAACGCGTACCTGCCCCACTCTTTTTTTGTTTTTAACCGTCCGAATGAGAGCATACAAAGGAGCAAGCCCACCCCAATCTTCAAGCACAAAAACAGCGCGGACGGCAGGCTGATAAACGGACAAACGATCGCGAAAACCGCCCCTAAAAGCGCGGAAAACGCCGCCTTGAACCACTTCGTTTTTTCGCGCGAGGCGAAAAAAGCAAGCCTGAGCAGTACGTAATCGTATAGGAAATTTTCTATCAATGCGTACTCGATATATACCGTCATAAAAACGCCTTGCCCTCTCAAAAAGGTTCTATGTCAGTATACCATAGCCGCAAAACAGAAGAAACGGCGTTTTTGTAAAAGCGCCGTCTTTCTTGTCGAAAGGTTTTTTTAATTGCAAACGCCACTATTGCATTTTTTCCACAGCTTGGCAATAAAAAAGAACGACCGATCTCGATCGTCCTTTTTCATTTTTTCGCCGTTTAAAAGGCGTTTTTATACTGTTCGATATGCCCGTCCTCATACACCTCAATCACGTCGAAACGGGCGTTGGGCTCTTCCCCTGTTTTGAGCCAGTAGCATTGCGCTATCTTATAATATCGCTGTTGCTTGGTTTTGGTCACCGCCTCGCGCGGCGTACCGTATTTATCCCCGATACGGGTCTTGACCTCGACAAAAACGGTTTCGTCGCCGTCCGCGGCGATAATATCCGCCTCGCCAAACGGCGTTTTATAATTGCGCTTTAAAATCTTGCAACCCTGCTTTTTGAGGTAGTCCGCGGCAAGCTTTTCGCCCTTTTTGCCTAAAACTTTTTTGTGAACGTCCTGCGGTGAATCGGGCATAAGCCATGCTCCTTTATCCCTTGAATGTGCGCCGCCGTGCCGTAGCCCTTATTTCTTTCAAAGGCATACTGGGGGTAGGTCTTTGCGTATTCGTCCATCATGTTATCACGGTAGACCTTGGCGATAATGCTCGCCGCGCCGATCGAATAGGACAGCGCGTCGCCGTGGATAACGCTGTGCTGTTTGTGCGAAATATCGATCGTCATATTTCCGTCCGTCAAAACGACGTCGGGCGTGAGCGACAGGCTTTCGATCGCCCTTTTCATGCCGATTTTCGTCGCCTCTAAAATATTGATCTCGTCAATCGTCTTTTCGTCAATTTCTACAATCGTATAGGCTAAGGCACGCTTTTTGATCTCTTCCGAAAGCTGTTCACGCTTTTTTTCGGACAGCTTTTTGCTATCGTCCACACCGACGATCAGGCTGTCGTCGTCGAGCGGCATAATCACCGCCGCGCAAACCACAGGTCCTGCCAACGGACCTCTGCCCACCTCGTCCACGCCCGCAATCAAGGTATAGCCTTGGGAAAGCAACACCCGCTCGTATTGCAATTTTTCTTCTGCACTCCAAATCTTTTTCATGGCTGTTTAAATTAAAAATCAAAATCGGGATAATCCGCCGCGTTTTCCAGACAGATCTTGCCCGTTCTGCCCTTTCTAAAATCGTCGATGATCGCCTTTGCGCCCCGCTCGTAATCGAACTCGCCGCCGCGGAAAATAAAGCCGCGACGCTTGCAAACCGCCTCGTACATAGCCAGCTTTTCGTCAAATTCCGTAATGCCGTACCGATCGGTCAAACATTGAGGATAATGCTGTGCAAGCTCGCCAAGGAGTTCGAGCGCCACGTCGTCCATATCCAAAATATCGTCGTTGATACTGCCGATATACGCAAGGTGGCGCGCGTGGTATTGATTCTCAAAGGACGGGGGCATCGTACCGGGGGTATCGAGCAGATCGAACGCCCCACATTTGAGCCACCGCACGTCCCGCGTGACCCCTGCCTTGTCCCCCGTTTTGGCGCGCTTTTGCCCGCTGAGCAGGTTGACAAGCGTACTCTTTCCCGTGTTGGGAATACCCGCCACCATAAAACGGAAGGTGCGGTTTAAGCCCTTCGCCAAGGCACGTTCCCGCTTTTCTTCGGTGATCGCGTTCAGTTTTTGGAGCAGTACGCGCTTGGTCGAGATATTCGTGGAATCGCATTTTACGACGTATTTACCGCGCGCCTCGAAATACTTCATAAAGGCGTCCACCTTGTTCGGGTCGGACAGGTCGGCTTTGTTCAAAACGTATAAAATCGGCTTTTCGCCAAAAATCTTTTTTAAATTTTTATTGATCGTAGCAATCGGCGCGCGCGCGTCCAAAACGCAGATTACCCCGTCGCAAAGATCCCGCTTTTTTTCCATGTCGCGCATGGCTTTCGTCATGTGCCCCGGAAACCATTGTATCGTCTTCATTTTCCTTTCCTTTTTCCGTTCGTCGCGCCCCGTGTACGCCCGTTTTACCCTTTTGGCGCTTTATTTCAGTAGGTCGGGACGGCAACGTTTCGTGATTTCTATCGCCTGTTCTCTGCGCCATTTGTCGATCTGGGCATGGTCGCCGCTGCGCAAAACGTCGGGCACGGTCAGGCCTTTATATTCCTGCGGGCGGGTGTATTGCGGATATTCCAAAAGATTTTCCGAAAAGCTTTCGTCCACCAAGGACGAATTGCTGATCACCCCGTCCACGTACCGCGAAACGCAATCCGCCACCACCATCGCGGGGAGCTCGCCCCCCGTCAAAACGTAATCGCCGATGGAAATTTCCTCGTCGATAAACAGATCCAGCGCGCGTTGATCCACGCCCTCGTAATGCCCGCAAAGCAAAATTAAATGCTCGTATTCAAGCAGTTCAAACACCTTTTGTTGCTTGAAAACCTGCCCCTTGGGGGACATGTAGATACGGCGCGCCTTATGCTCGGGGTCGATCGCCTCGATCGCGTTGCCGATCGGCGGAGCCATCATCACCATACCCGCGCCGCCGCCAAAGGGATAATCATCGCATTTGAGGTGCTTATCCTCCGTATAATCGCGAATGTTCACGACGTTGATTTGTATTTTTCCCGATTTTTGCGCTCTGCCGATGATGCTTTCCTGCATCGCGGTAAACATTTCGGGAAAGAGGGTCAAAATGTCTATTCTCATAAGATCGCTTCCACAAAGGCTTTACTGTCGAAAAATTCCAGATCGTCCATCTTTTCGCCAACGCCCGCAAAGATCACGGGCAGGGACAGCTCTTGCGCCAACGAGAACACAAACCCGCCCTTTGCCGTGCCGTCCAGTTTGGTGAGCACCAGACCGTCGAGTTCCACCGCCTCGTCGAAAACGCGCGCTTGGTTGACGGCGTTTTGCCCCGTCGTCGCGTCCAAAACGAGTAATTTTAAGAAATCCGCCTCGGGATATTCGCGCGTGACTACGCGGTCCATTTTCCGAAGCTCGTTCATCAGGTTGTCTTTTACGTGCAATCTGCCCGCCGTATCCACGATGACAACGTCCGTTTTCTTGGCTTTTGCCGACGCCACCGCGTCGTAGATAACCGCAGACGGGTCGCTACCCTCCTCGTGCTTGACGATACGCACCTTGGCGCGGTCCGCCCAGATAGCAAGCTGTTCGCTTGCCGCCGCACGGAAAGTGTCCGCCGCCGCCACCGTCACCGTCTTGCCTTGCGAGAGGAAATAATGCGCCAGTTTCCCCACCGTCGTCGTCTTGCCCACGCCGTTGACCCCGACAAGCATGATCACGCAGGGGTATTCGGGCGGCTCTACCTCGCTCTCTTCCAAGATGTCGGTGAGGATACCGCGGAGCAGGTTGGTGACGTATTCCTCGTCTTTGAGGCGTTCGTCCATCGCCTGTTTTTTTACGCGGTCAACGACCTCTTGCGCCGTTACGTACGACACGTCCGAGGCGATAAGAAGCTCTTCCAGCTCCTCGTAAAACTCGTCGCCTAATTTATTTTTGGAAAAAAGCACGCGGAGCTTGGACGAAAGGTTGTCTTTCGTCTTTTTCAACGCCCCGAAAAGTTTCCCGAATATACCCATAAGTTGTTTCCTTTTAAAAATGAATTGGCAAGATGATCTTGCAGCCAGCTCCACTATCTTTCCGTCTGCGTGTGCAGAAATCTTCGCGTTGGTTTGAGTGCATAGTCGACCGCATCTCTTGCCATGATTTGAACGCTCTGCGTTCATGAATTGAAAGCCAACGGCTTTCATGAATTGCCGACTTCGTCGGCATTATTGTAATATTTCCACAATGACGGCAAAGCCGTCAATTCATGCGCAAAGCGCAATTCATGTTTTTTAAACAATTCATGCGCCACAGGCGCATTTCATTGCTTACTCTACCGTGCCTGCGCCCAGCTTGCTTTCCACCTCCGCAAGCTTAACGGATACGATCTTCGATACACCCTTTTCCTGCATGGTAACGCCAAAGAGAGTGTCCGCCTGGTTCATCGTCGGTTTTCTGTGCGTGATGACGATAAACTGCGTATCCTTTGCAAAATTCTTCAAGTACGACGCAAAACGGTCTACGTTCGCGTCGTCGAGCGCCGCCTCGATTTCGTCCAAGATACAGAACGGCATCGGACGGGCTTTCAAGATCGCGAACAAAATCGCAATCGCCGTCAGCGCGCGTTCGCCGCCCGAAAGCAAGGATATCTTCGTGAGTTTTTTACCCGGGGGACAAGCCACGATATCCACGCCCGCCGCCAGCTTATCCTCCACGTCCTCGTAATCGATTTGGAGTTCCGCTTTACCGCCGCCGAAAAGCTCTTTAAAGGTGATCTTAAAGTTTTCGTTGATCTCTTCAAAGCCCGCGTCAAAGATACGCAGCATTTCGTCGCGAATATCACCCAGCGCCGATTGCAAATCCGCAATCGCCTTTTGCAGATCTTCGCGCTGCGTCAGCATTTCCTCACAGCGTTCTTTTTCAAATTCGTACTCTTCCACCGCGTTGGGGTTGACCGCGCCGAGCATCGTGATCTTGCGCTTTAACGCCGCGATCGTCTGCGTTGCCTCGTCGATGTTAAAATCGTCCTTGCGGTAGACAAGACAGCCCTCATAATCCAGCCCGTACGCCTCTTCCATGCGCAAACGGGTGTTTTCAAGGTTGGTGTCGATCTTGGAAATTTCGATTTCGCACTTGAACCGCTTGTCCGTCTTTTTGGTCAGCGTTTCCTGCAAAGTAGTCTTTTCCTCTTCCAAAGCGATCTGCGCGGCGTTCGTTTCTTCCTTTTCCTTGCTGATCGCGCCGATCTCTTCCACGATCGCCTGCACCGCCGCTTTTTCCTCGTCGGTCAGTTCCTTTTCCTGCGCCTCTGCCTCCAAGCCGTTCAAACGGGTCTGCGTTTCCGTCTGTTCGTATTCCATATCCACGATACGGGCAACGAGCTCTTCCTTTTCGGCGGTGATACGCTCGATCTTTTCCTTTTGCTGTTCCATTTCAGAAAGGAGCGCGGTATATTCCATTTCGCTATCCCGCAACTGCTTGCTCTTGATCGCGCGTTCTTCCTTAAAGCTATCGCATTGTTTGCGCTGATTTTCCAGCTCCTCAGCCGCGCTCTTTCTGCGCGCCGCAAGCTGTTCTTCGCTGAGCGACGAGTTCGCCTCTTCGTCCTCTAAATCGCGCAGTTTCAAATTGAGATCGTCCAGCGTTTCGCCATACGTCGCGATATCCGTTTCCGCGTCCGCGATCTGTTGAGAAAGCGCCGTTTCGCGTTGGATAAGCCCTGCGATCTCGCTGTTTGCTCCCTGATATTTTTCACGGAGCTCTTCCACCGCGTCTTCCGCCTCTTTGCGGGCGCGTTCGCTGTCCGCGATCGCCATTTTCAGCTTTTCGATCTGCTTTTGTTTCTTGGCGATATTCTCTTTACATTCCTGAATTTTACGTTCGTTGGAAAGGAGCGAGCCGCTCTCTTTACGGCGGCTACCGCCCGTCATCGCGCCGCTGGTGGCAACGATATTGCCGTCCACGGTGACGATTTTAAACATATTGCCGTACTTTTTCGCGATCGCCGTCGCGTTGGCAATGTTGTCGCAAATCAGCGTGTTGCCAAGCAGGTTGGAAATCACGTTGTAATAATAATCGTCGAATTTCACCAGCTCGGTCGCAAGCCCCATCGCGCCGCGTTCGTCCAAAGCGCGGCGAATTTCTCTGGAATCGGGACGGGGACGCATGCTAGCCACAGGCAAGAACGTCACGATACCCCCGTTGGTGCGCATCAAATACTCGATGAGGTATTTCGCGTCGTCCGCCGTCGGGGTCACGACGTTTTGCATCGCGCCCGCAAGCGCCGTTTCAATTGCCATCTCGTACCGCTGGTCGGTGGATAAAATATCCGCCAACGACCCGCGCAAATGCTTGGAAATTTCGGGGTTGGTCTTGGCGATCGACAGCAGTCTTCTAACCGATTCTTTATACCCCTCGAAACGGTTTTTGAGGCTAATGTACATTTCCAAATTTTCGCGCAAGGACGCAAGCTGACCGTTGGCGTTGAACAGCTCTTGATTGAACTCGTTCACCGTCATCTGCATTTCGCGGACTTCTTCCTGACGTTCTTCAAATTCTCGCATGTCCGAGGAATTGCGCGCGCGGAGCGCCGCCATGTCCTTTTGCACCGATTTCAGCTCGTCCAAAAGGCGTTCCTTTCTGTCCACCGCCTTTTGATGCGCCGTTTTGATTTCGTGGATACGGTCCTTTGCCGCCTCCATACGCGCGGCAAGCGTACCCAGGTTTTTCTTCATCTCCGCCAAATTGTCCGCGTCCGAAAGCTGCGAAAGACGGCTCGCGTCCGACAATTTTTCAAAGACCTCGATCTTTTTATCAAGCGCCGCCACCGTAGAACGCAAAACTTCCGTCTGCGTTTCCAGCTCGGCGATCCGCTTTGCGTTTTCTTCGTTTTTCTTGCCCGTCGTCGCGATATCGTCGTCGATCTCGCCGATACGGACCTTGCTGTTTGCTAAAAATTCCGCCGCCGTTTCCAGCTGCGAACGGTAGGTCTTGATACGCTCTTGCACCAGCTTTAACTCGCCGTCCTTTCTTTCGTTGCCGACGGAAAGCTCCACGCGGCGGTCGTTGAGTACGCTCAATCTTGCGTCCGCGCGGCTGATCTTTTCGCGGTTTTCTTCAATTCGGCGGTTGATCAGCTCGATTTTCGTGTTCAAATCAATGATTTGGTTGGAAATTTCCGCAACGCTCTTTTTAAAGCCGCTCTTTTCGTTTTCCGCGTTTTCGTAGCGGTATATGTACGCGTTCGCCTCGTTGACTTTCAGGCTTTCGGAATATTCCTTGTATTCGCGCGCCGCGTCCGCTTGCTTGCTCAAAGGTCCGAGGTGGCGTTGCGCCTCGTCGATACGCTGGCTGTAAATAAACAGGTTGCTTTCCGCGTCCGCGATCTTTCTTTCGATCTCTTCCTTTCTGATTTTATGGTTAGCAAGCCCCAACGCCTCTTCAAAGATCACGCGGCGTTTTTCGGGCGGAGCGTTCATGATCTGTTCTACCTGCCCCTGTCCGATGATCGAATACCCCTCTTTACCAAGCCCGATGCTGTGGAAAAGCGCCACCAGATCCTTTTGTCTGCTGACGATGCCGTTGATCAAATATTTACTGTCCCCCTTACGATCAAGCCGACGGGTCATCGAAACCTCGTCCTGCGCATAGTCGGGGAAGATACGCTCGGAATTATCAAAAACAAGCGTAATATCACAGCTTTGCTGAGGATTTCTGTTTACCGTACCGCCGAAAATGACGTCCTGCATGTTACTGCCGCGCAGGTTTTTTGCGGACTTTTCGCCCAAAACCCAACGCACGGCGTCGGCAATGTTACTCTTACCGCAACCGTTCGGACCGACGATACAGGTTACCCCCTCTTCAAATCGAATCGTCGTTTTATCCGCAAAGGATTTGAAACCGTTTAATTGTATTTCCTTTAAATCCAAAGTGCTCTCCTTTTCAGATACCTGATTATATATCTTTCCGTTTATTTTTTACTTTTTTGGCGCAGCTCGCGGAGCAGGTTTGCCGCGGCGGACTGTTCCGCCTGTTTCTTGCTCTTGCCCTCGCCCTTTTCCGTTTTGCCAAGCGCCGTTGCCGTGGCATAAAACACGGGCGCGTTGTCCTTGCCGAGCTTTTCCGTTTTGTACACGGGGGGCTTTTCGCCGAGATCTTGCAAATATTCCTGCAATTCCCCTTTGGCGTTTCCCGCTTGCGGACGGATATGGTCCAACCCGAATTTTTGGATAAATTCTTTCGCCGCGGCATAGCCGCCGTCCAAATAGATCGCCGCGATCACCGTTTCAAACAGGCTGGACACCGTCTTTTTGCCGACGTTAGCGCGGCTACCTTCCACCAGCAGATATTTTTCTATCCCCAAATCGTACACCGCGTCAAGGAGCGCCTCTTCGCAAACGAGCTTTTGCCGACTGCGGGTCATCGTGCCCTCGTCCGCCTTTTGATACCGTTCGTACTGCCACTCGGTAACGACAAGCTGTAACACCGCGTCGCCGAGGTATTCCATGCGCTCGTTGTCTTTCCCGCCGTGGGCGTTTGCGTACGTGCTGTGCGTGAACGCCTCCCGCAAGAGCTGTTTATCGGCGAACGAATAGCCTATTTTGTTTTCAATTTCGCCGTAGGAAAACTGCATCTTTTCGTTAGTCTTCCTTGTTTAAATTTGCATTGACAAGCTCGGCGTTTTCGTCCACCAGCGTTTTGATCTTGTTGACCAGGTCGCCGCGAACGGCGTTTGCCGCCTGCTCAATACACACCGCAAACCCGCGCGCACGCGAGTTTCCGTGACCTTTTACTACCGTTTTGGAAAGTCCCAAGAACACCGAGCCGCCGCACGCCTCGTAATCCAAACCGCCTTTAATGCGTTTGATAATGCCCATGGAAATCGCCGCGCGGAGCTTTGCCCAAAGGTTGCGCTTGTATTCTTTCGTCATAATCGCGCCGACCGCCTTACCACAGCCCTCAATCGATTTCGTGGCGATATTGCCCGAGAACCCGTCGCATACCACAACATCCACGTCCCCGTACATGATATCTCTGCCCTCGACGTTGCCCGCGTAATTGATACAGTCGATCTGTTTTAAAAGCGCGTTGACCTCCTGATGCAAGGGCAAGCCCTTATGATCTTCCGTGCCGTTGTTGAGCAAGCCGACCTTGGGGTCTTTTTTGCCGTATGCCGCCTCTGCGTACGCCGACGCCATCAGCGCAAAGTGCACGAGGTTGATGGGCTTACATTCGAGGTTCGCCCCGCAGTCGCAGATCATCGTGCCCGTGCCCTTATGGTTGGGAATAACGGGACAAAGACCGGGACGGGAAACCCCTTTGATTCTGCCGAGAATGAGCACGCCCGCCGTCAGCACCGCGCCCGTCGAGCCAGACGATACCAAGCCGTCCGCCTTGCCCTCTTTAAGAAGTCGGAACGCCACGACCGTGGACGAATCCTTTTTCGTCTTTACCGCTTTGGTCGGGATCTCTTCCATGCCGATCACTTCGGTCGTATGTACGATTTCCAAACGGCTTTCGTCGTATTTGCCCGCCTCGGCAAGCTCCGCCTTGATCTGCGTTTCGTCGCCGCAAAGGATAAGATACAGATCCTTGTCTTTGTTCAGTGCGTTCACGCAGCCGAGCACCTGTTGTTTCGGGGCGTAATCGCCGCCCATTGCGTCAATGATAATTCTCGTCATAATGATTTACTCCGAATAATGATTCGGCTATGGCCTTGATTTTTATGAGATTGCCACGCCGTTTTTGCGTCTGTCATTACGAACGAAGCGAAAGCGAAGTGTGGTAATCTCGCAAAAACGGCTCGCAATGACCTGCTTATAATATTTACCTTCACGAATTGTCTTAATACTTCATGTCGCCGAACGTTCTGGGGTACGGCAAAACGTCGCGGATATTAGAAATACCCGTCAGATACATCACCATACGTTCAAAGCCCAACCCGAACCCGCTGTGCGTTGTGCCGCCGTAACGGCGAAGATCGAGATACCACCAGTAATCCTCGGGGTTCATACCCAGTTCCTTGATACGGTTGACCAGCTTATCGTAGTCGTCCTCTCTTTGCGAGCCGCCGACAAGCTCCCCGATGCCGGGCACGAGCAAGTCCGCCGCCGCCACCGTCTTTCCGTCGGGGTTTTGTTTCATATAGAACGCTTTGATTTCCTTCGGATAATCGGTGAGGAATACGGGCTTTTTATATACCTGTTCGGTGATAAAGCGTTCGTGTTCGCTCTGCAAATCCTTGCCCCAGAAAATGTTTTTATCCTCGAACTTGTCCGCGTTTTCTTTCAAAATTTCGATCGCCTCGGTATACGTCAAGCGCACGAACGCGTTTTCGGATACGTTTTTCAACCGTTCCAGTAAGCCCTTATCCACGAACTGGTTCAAGAAATTAAGCTCGTCCGCGCACGTTTCGCAAACGTAGTCGATCACGTATTTTACCATCGCCTCTGCAACGTCCATGTCCCCTGCCAGATCGCAGAACGCCATTTCCGGCTCGATCATCCAGAACTCGGACGCGTGGCGGGTGGTGTTGGAATGTTCCGCACGGAAGGTAGGGCCGAACGTATACACGTTGCCGAACGCCATCGCGTACGTTTCCGCGCTGAGCTGACCCGACACGGTAAGGGACGCTTTCTTGCCAAAGAAGTCGTTTTTGTAATCGACGGGCTTGCCCGATTTTGCCACCTCGTCCAAATCAAGCGTGGTCACTTGGAACATTGCGCCCGCGCCCTCGCAGTCGCTCCCCGTCAAAATGGGGGTGTGCACGTACACAAACCCGCGGTCGTTGAAAAATTTATGAATGGCGATCGCCGCTTCGCTGCGGATCCTGAACGCCGCGCCGAACAAATTCGTCCGGGGACGAAGGTAAGCGATCTCGCGCAAAAATTCCACGCCGTGACGTTTTTTCTGCAAGGGATAATCGGGGGTGGATTCGCCCTCGACCTTGATTTCGACCGCCTTGATTTCGTACGGCTGCTTATTCTCGGGCGTAAGCTCT
>JAFTQY010000044.1 GCA_017462505.1 Clostridia bacterium | reverse complement strand
TCATCTATTACGCAAGGTCGAGCTGGTTTATCAAGGTTACGGCAATCAAAGACAGATTGATTGTGGCAAACCGCTCCGTCAACTGGATGCCCGACACCATTAAGGAAGGTCGTATGGGTAACTTCCTTGAAAACGTCATCGACTGGGGCTTGTCGCGCGACCGTTACTGGGGTACGCCCCTGCCCGTTTGGGTATGTCCCGACTGCGGCGAGATCGAAGTGATCGGTTCTCGTGCGGAGCTTGTGGAAAAATGCGGCGCGCCTAAGGATATCGAATTGCACAGACCGTACTTGGACGATTTGACCTGTACCTGTGGCAAATGCGGTGGCAAAATGCGCCGTACGCCCGAAGTTATCGACTGTTGGTTTGACTCCGGTTCGATGCCGTTCGCACAGTACCATTACCCGTTTGAAAACAAGCATTTGTTCGATCAGACGTTCCCTGCGGATTTCATTTCCGAGGCAGTCGATCAAACGCGCGGCTGGTTCTATACCCTGCTCGTAATTTCCACGTTGCTGTTTGACAAAGCGCCGTTTAAAAACTGTATCGTGCTCGGTCACGTCAACGACAAAAACGGTATCAAAATGTCCAAACACAAGGGCAACGTAGTCGATCCTTGGTCGGTTTTGGATAAGCAGGGCGCAGACACGGTGCGTTGGTATTTCTATACCTCGTCCGCACCTTGGTTGCCCTCCCGTTTCTATCCCGAGGCGGTCAGCGAGGCGCAGAGAAAGTACATGGGCACGCTCTGGAATACCTATGCGTTCTTCTGTCTGTACGCGGATATCGACGGGTATGACCCCGCAAAATACGATTTGAAACAATGCAAGCTTTCGCTCATGGATAAATGGATTTTGTCCAAGCTGAACACCCTGATCGACACGGTGGATAAACAGCTTGCCGTATATAATATTACGGACAGCGCGCGCGCGTTACAGGATTTTGCGGATATTTTGTCCAACTGGTACGTTCGCCGTGGCAGAGACAGATACTGGGGAAGTGAGATGACGGACGACAAAGCGGCGGCTTACACCACCCTTTGGTATGTGTTGACGACGTTTGCGAAACTCACCGCGCCCTATACGCCGTTTATCGCGGAACAGATGTATCTCAACCTCGTGCCCGCGTTCTTCAAGGACGCGCCCGAATCGGTACACCTGTGCGATTTCCCCGTCTGCGACAAGGCGATGGTGGACGAAGAGCTTGAAAAGGGAATGGACACCGTTCTCGATATCGTAAACTTGGGTCGCGCGGCTCGTAACACGGGCAACGTGAAAAACCGTCAGCCTCTGTCCGAAATGTTTGTCGTTACGGCAAGAGCAGGCGAGCTGTCCGACGGCTTGAAAGCGATCGCTTTGGACGAACTGAACATCAAGGAATACAAATCGGCGGCGGACGCAAACGAATTTATTTCGTATAAGCTGAAACCTCAGCTCAAAACGATCGGACCTAAGTACGGTAAAAAGCTGGGCATGATCAAGGCGTTCTTGGAGGGTAGCGACGGCGCAACCGCGAAAAAGATTGTAGACGCGGTGGCTGGCGGCGGCGAATACGTCATGGAAAGCGACGGAGAAGTTGTTCTTAAAGAAGAGGATTTGCAGATTTTCACCGAAAGCAAGGCGGGCTTTATCTCTGCCAGCGATAAAGGCGTAACGGTTGCGCTCAACACAACGCTGACCGAAGAATTGATCGTCGAGGGTATCGAACGCGAAATCGTTTCCAAAGTGCAATCGATGCGTAAAGAGGCGGACTATCAGATCACCGACCGCATTTCCATATATTATATAGCGGAAGGAAAAGTCAAGGAGGTTTTGGCTGCCGCGGCGTTCAAGGAAGACGTTTTGGCGGTTTCGGTGGAAGAGGGCAGCGCAGAAAACGGCTTTACCAAGACGGTGGACGTCAACGGCGAGTCCGTAACCCTTACGATTTTGAAAAATTCGTCGAAAAAATGATAAAATTTAACTTTTTTAACATTTTTTTGAAAAAGTGCTAAAAAGTATTTGACTTTAAAATCAATACGTGGTAGTATATACAAGCTGTCGCGGGTTGAGCGAAAAAAAGAAAACTTT
>JAFTQY010000043.1 GCA_017462505.1 Clostridia bacterium | reverse complement strand
TGGATGCAAAGGTCGGGATAGCGGCGAATGGGGGAGGTGAAGTGGCAATAGCACCCGCTCGCCAAGCCGAAATGTCCCACGTTTTCCGCGTCGTAGCGCGCCTTTTGCATGGAGCGGAGCATTACGCGGTTGAGCACCGTATAGATCGGCAAGCCCTCCGCGGCTTTCAACACGTTTTGGTAATCGTAGGGCTTTACGTCATCCGCGTTAAAACGTGCCGTCAAGCCCAACGTCTGGGCAAAGGAACGGAACGCCGCCGCCTTTTCTTCGCTCGGTTTTTCGTGAACACGGTAGACAAAGGGGGCTTCGATGCCGTGCATGTATTCCGCCACCGTTTCGTTGGCAAGCACCATAAACGCCTCGATAATCTGATAGGAAAACACCCGTTCGTATTCGGGAATGATAATTTCGTCCCGTTCGTCCAAGATGATTTTCGCCTCTTTCACGTCCAAGGACACGTTGCCTTTTTTTGCGCGCATCGCTTGCAATATCTCGGTCAATTCCTTAAAGAGGCATACCATGTCCGCGGCGAGCGCATATTTTTCCGTCGTTTCCTTGTCGCCGTCTAATATTTTCGTCACGTCCGTATACGTCATGCGGTAGGTGGAACGGATTACCCCTTCCACGATCTCGCTGCTTTTGACAACCCCTTTTTTATCCACGCGCATAAGACAGGACAGCGTCAGACGGTCCTCGCCCTCGTTGAGAGAGCAAATTCCGTTGGATAAGGGACGGGGGAGCATGGGCAACACGCGGTCGGGAAAGTATACGCTCGTGCCCCGTTCAAACGCCTCATCGTCCAAGGGGGAGCGATAGTCAACGTAATGGGTTACGTCGGCGATATGCACGCCCAAAAGATAATCGTCGCCGATTTTTTTCAAGGATACGGCGTCGTCGATATCCCGCGTGTCCTCGCCGTCGATCGTGACGATGATCTGATCGCGGAAATCCCGCCGATTTTCCAAATCCTCCGCCTTGATACCGCGGTCGGATTGCCGTTTCGCCTCTTTTTCCACGCGGGGCGGAAACTCTTCGCGAAGATCGTACGAGCGGATAATGGACAGCTCCTCCGCAAAGAAATCGTCCTCCTCGCCAAGCACCTCCACGATCTGCCCGCCGGGGGCTTTTCCGTAGGGATAAGAGGTGATTTTTGCCACCGCTTTCACGCCGTTTTTAATTTGATGACAGTCGGAAAGGGGGATATAAATTTCGGTTGAAAATTTCTTCTCGTCGGGGATCAAATAGCCCGCCCGTCTGTCGCGGCGGAACGTGCCGACGATCTTATCGTATCCGCGCGCAAGGATCTTGACTACGTTGCCCTCGTCGTCGCTGCCAAACACCCGTTCGATCAGCACCGTGTCGCCGTGCAGAGCGCCGTGCAGGCTCTTGTGGGGGATAAAAAAGTCGTTTTCGTATTTTTCTTTGTCGTCGGGAATGAGGAATGCAAAGCCCCGTTCGTTGCCCGAAAGCACGCCCTTGATCAAGCCCAGTTGCTCGATCGTTCCGTACCGTCCCCCGCGGTTTTGATAAAGCTTGCCCGCCGCGCAGAGCTTTTCCAGTACGTCGATAAGCCGCCCTTTTTCGCGGTAGGGCAGCTGTAAAATTTTACAAATTTCCGTCTCTGTTTTTTTGGCGAGCGTGCCGTCCTGAAACAGAGCGTACAATCTATCTTGTGCGTTCATAGAATACCTCCGAATGTATGTAGCGGGGGCGCGGGGAAATAAAAACGGCGGCTTATACACACAGCCGCCGAAGTAAACGTATCTTGGTTAAGCAACGTTGAAGATTGCTTTCAAAACGTAGAGCAAAATGGAAAGAACCGCAAGAACCGCAAGGCATACCCACGTCCATTTTTTCATTTTTGCCTCCGTCGATTTGCCCTTGTTCTTACCGAAGAAGGTTTCGCTAGAACCGCCGAGCGCGTCGATACCCGACGAGTTTGCGGGCTGCATAAGTACAAGAATGATCAGCGCAATCGCGGCGATAGCCATCAAAGCAATCAAAATTCCGGCGCAGACGTAGTAGGTGTTTAAGGTTTGTTCGTCTTTAAACTGACCGCCTGCCATTAACAAATTGATAAAATTCCACATAATATTCAATCCTTTTTCTTTATGTTTGCGGGCAAAAACTGCCACTTTCTCAAAATTACTAATTGATTATACCATACTTGCACAAATATCGCAACTGTTTTTTGCGCTCTTTTTGAAAAATTTTTCTTTTTTGACAAAAGGGGGCGTGAGCTAAGGGGCGGGGGATAAAAAGGGCGGAGCATGATCGCTCCGCCGCAAAGGTTAAAAATTAAATTATTTGATCAGGGTCTTGCCCGTCATTTCTTTGGGCTGTGCAATTTTCATCATGTCCAAAAGGGTGGGGGCAAGGTCCGCTAAAACGCCGTCCTCGCGAAGAGATACGTTTTTGTATTCTTCGGAAACGAGAATAACGGGCACGGGGAAGGTCGTGTGCTGGGTAAATGCGCCCACGCCGTCGTCTGCCAGCATTTGATCCGCGTTGCCGTGGTCCGCCGTCACCAGCGCGCTGCCGCCCATCGAAAGGATCTTGTCCGTGACCTTTTTCACGCACTCGTCCACCGCGTGTACGGCTTTGACCGCCGCGTCCATAACGCCCGTGTGCCCGACCATGTCGCAGTTTGCAAAGTTCAAAATCACTACGTCGTATTCGCCCTTGTCAAGCTCTTCCAAAACCTTTTCGGTAACGGGATATGCGCTCATTTCGGGTTGCAGATCGTAGGTGGCAACCTTCGGGGAGGGGATCACGATACGCGTTTCGCCCTTTACGGGGGGTTCTAACTTCGCATTGAAGAAGAAGGTCACGTGCGCGTATTTTTCCGTTTCCGCGATATGGAGCTGTTTCAAGCCAAGCGACGAAATATACTGGGGCAGGGTGTTCGTGATTTCGTCGGGGGGGAACGCCACGCCGACGTTTTCAAAGGACGAATCGTACACCGCAAAGCCCACATACGTAGGCGCAAGGAAACCCGTCTTTCTTTCAAAACCGAGCGCCGCGCCCGTCTTTGCGTCCACAAACGGGAATTTTTCCTGCGAGAACATACGGGAAATTTGTCTTGCTCTGTCAGGGCGGAAGTTAAAGCAGATAATGCTGTCGCCCTTTTCGATGAGCGCCACGGGCTTGCCGTTTTCGGTCAGGTTGGTGGGCAGAATAAATTCGTCGGTCACGCCGCTTTCATAGGACGCTTTCGCCGCATCTTCCGCCGTGCCCTCGAACTGTACGCCCGTGCCGAGGGTGAGCATATCGTACGCCTTTTCCTCGCGATCCCAGTTGTTGTCGCGGTCCATTGCGTAATATCTGCCCGAAACGGACGCGATTTTACCGAACGAAAGCTCGTTCATCTTATCCTGCAAATCTTTCAAGAACCCTGCGCCCGAAGTGGGAGCAACGTCGCGCCCGTCCGTAAACGCATGCACGTATACGTTGTCAAGCCCTTCGTTTTTCGCCATTTCGATCAAGGCGTAAAGGTGTTCGGTGTGACTGTGTACGCCGCCCGTGGAAACCAAACCGTAGAGATGGAGTTTTTTGCCGTTGTTCTTTGCCGCGTGCATCGCGCGGAGCAATTCCGCGTTCTTGAAAAACTCGCCGTTTCGGATCTCCTTGGTGATCTTCGTCAAGTCTTGATATACGATTCTGCCCGCGCCGATATTGAGAGGTCCAACTTCACTGTTGCCCATCTGACCGTCGGGCAGACCCACGGACATACCGCTCGCGCCGAGCTGCGCAGAGGGATATTTTGCTTTGAGTTCGTTGACGTATTTACTGCCGTCCGCGATAATTGCGTTGCCGACCGACGAGGGATTGACGCCGTAACCGTCCATAATAATAATGGCATAAGGCTTTTTCATAAAAATATCTCCTAAAATTCAAAATGGTGGGGGCAGGTATGCGATGAACGAAACCTGTCCCCCGAAATAGTCTGTGCGTATTAAGGCTTATTTATCAAAGTTTACGATCGCCGCAAAGTCGGGAGCTTTCAAGGACGCGCCGCCGATCAAACCGCCGTCGATCTCTTCCATCGCCATCAATTCTTTGCAGTGGCCTGCGTGCATGCTGCCGCCGTACTGAAGACGGAGAGCTGCCGCGCACTGGCAGCAGAACATTTCGCCGACCGTCTTACGGATACACGCGATCGTTTCGTTTGCTTGCTCAGCGGTTGCGGTTTTGCCCGTACCGATCGCCCAAACGGGTTCGTACGCAATAACGATTTTCGTGATATCTTCGATATCCTTCAAACCCTCGTGGATCTGCGTAGCAAGCACTTCTTCCGTCTTGCCCGTTTCTCTTTCTTCGAGGGATTCGCCGATACATACGATAGGGGTGATGCCGTTTGCAAGAGCGGTCAACGTTCTCTTGTTTACCGTTTCGTCCGTTTCGCCGAAATACTGACGGCGTTCGCTGTGGCCGATGATAACGTATTCAACGCCGTATTCCAGCAGCATCGCCGCGGAGATCTCGCCCGTGTACGCGCCTTTTTCCGCAAAGTGTACGTTTTCTGCGCCGAGCTTGATATTCGTGCCTTTGATCGCCTCGCTGATCGCGGGGATATTGATCGCGGGAACGCAAACGACTACGTCGCAGTTTGCGTCCT
>JAFTQY010000042.1 GCA_017462505.1 Clostridia bacterium | reverse complement strand
TGCCCGACCTTCCGCCGACGCCGTGATGTCGTAAAACACCAACTCGTCCGCACCGCATTCCGAATAATATTTCGCCAAATCGACGGGCGACGACACGTCGCGCAACCCTTCGAAATTGACACCTTTTACCACCCTGCCGTCTTTGACGTCCAAGCAAGGAATAATTCTCTTCGTAATCATTTTGCCACCTGTATAGCTTTTTCCAAATCGATCGCACCGATATAGTACGCCTTGCCGATAATTGCGCCGTACGTACCTGCCGCAGCCAAAGCCGCCACGTCGTCCAACGTAGAAACGCCCCCCGACGCCACAATATCAATTGTGTATTTTTCACCGAGTTCTTTATACAAAGCTCTGTTCGTCCCTTTCATTGCGCCGTCCTTGGATATATCCGTACAAATAACCGTCTTTACACCAAGCGATTGCATTTTATCAAAAAACGTTTCCGTGGTGTATTCAGATTTTTCCAACCAACCGCGAATGGCAATGCGCCCGTCCGCAATATCCGCGCCAACGGCTATTTTTTCGCCGTGCGCCGCCAAAGCAGCGCGTAAAAAAGTTTCGTCCGTTACAGCTGCCGTGCCTAAAATTACACGGTTGACCCCAACGGAAAGGTATTTTCCCACCGTTTCCATATCGCGGATTCCGCCACCGATCTCGATAAATAAATCGGTTTCTTTTGCAATTCTTTCCACGACGTCCAAATGCGCGGGCTTTCCTATCTTTGCCCCTTCCAAATCGACCACGTGAATATATTTTGCGCCTTGGCGTTCAAAATCCCGCGCAACGGACACGGGATCGTCGCTGTACACCGTCATCTGCGCGTAATCGCCCTTATATAACCGCACCGCCTTTCCGCCGTATAAATCAATAGCCGGAAATATCTTCATATCCTTCTTCCTTTTCTCACTTGATTTTCTTTGCGTCCATTACAGTTCGCAAAACGCCTGTAATATCTTCAACCCCACGTCGCCGCTCTTTTCGGGGTGAAATTGACAGCCGTATACGTTATCCTTTGCTACCGCCGCCGTCAACCGCTTACCGTACTCCGTATCCGCGATTAAACTGTCTTCGCAACCGCTCGCAAAATATGAATGTACAAAATACACGTAATCTCCGTTTTTTAAATATTTAAATAAGGGATTTTCACGGGTAAACCGCAGAGAATTCCAACCGATATGCGGAATTTTCAGTTTCTCGTCAATATACCCTTTCATGGGTACGACGTTCCCTTTGAGTAAGCCCAAACCGTCGTGGCAACCATATTCGTAGCTCTTTTCAAAAAGCATCTGCATCCCAAGACATATCCCCATCAACGGTTTTCCTTGCGCCGCCTGCGCCTTAACAACGTCTCCAAGCCCACTTTCGCGCAGTTTTTTCGCCGCGTCTGCAAATGCGCCCACGCCAGGCAATATAATTTTATCCGCGCGCTCAATCACCGCCCTATCCGAAGTGACCACCGTTTCCGCGCCCACCTTTTTCAAGGACGACTCCAAAGAAAACAAATTCCCCACGCCGTAATCTACGATCGCTATCATTTACAAAACTCCTTTTGTGGACGGAATTTCATCCGCGCGTCGCTGATCGATCGCAACCGCTTTCCCCAGCGTTCTCGCCACCGACTTGAACACTCCTTCAATAATGTGGTGCGCATTTTTCCCCGCAAGCTGCGTGATATGCAAAGTTACCTTTGCCTCGCGCACGAACGCCAACCAAAACTCTTCGCAAAGCTCGGTATCAAAATCACCCACTTTCGCGCAGGGTAAATCAAGCGCTACCGCCAAATAATCTCTACCCGAAATATCCACCGCTGAACGAATTAACGTTTCGTCCATCGGCAGCATAGTATCGCCGTAACGGGTAATCCCCTTTTTATCGCCGAGCGCGCTGCAAAACGCTTTACCCAGCGAAATACCTATATCTTCTGTGGTGTGGTGGTAATCCACTTCCACGTCCCCTTTGCATTTGACGGTGAGATCAAACCCCGCATGTTTTGCAAACAGCGTCAACATGTGATCTAAAAAACCGCAACCGCTGTTGATCTCGCTCTTGCCCGTTCCATCCAAATCGAGCGTAAGTACAATATCCGTTTCACCCGTCTTTCGTGTTATCTCTGCCTTTCTCATTTTTCTTCCCCCAAAACTTCCGCAGTCTTTTCAAGGAACGCGTCCATTTGTTCTTTCGTGCCAATGGTGATACGTACGAAATCCGCAATTCGCGGCGCATTAAACTGCCGTACCAGCACCCCTTTCGCCTTTAATTTTTCATATAACGCCCTACCGCCGATCTTGTCCGATTTCGCAAACAGGAAATTCGTTTTCGAATCCAAAACGGTAAATCCGAGTTTTTTCAGCTCCGCCGCCGTGTACCCGCGCACCTTTTGAATTTCCGCGCAATTGTTTTCAAACCATTCCGTTTCGCAAAGCGCTGCCAATCCCGCCGCCGCCGTCATACGGTTAACGTTGTAGGGGTTGGTGGAATATTTCACGGTGTTCAGATCAGCAATCAACCTTTCGTTACCAATCACGATACCAAGCCGCGCACCTGCCAACGAACGAGATTTTGAAAAGGTCTGCGTAACGAGCAAATTGTCGTATTTCTCAATAAGCGGCACGCAGCTTTCGCCCCCGAAATCCACGTACGCCTCGTCGATAATCACGACGTTTTCGGGATTACTTTTTATAATTTCTTCAATCTGCCAAAGCGCTAAGCTAAGCCCCGTCGGCGCGTTGGGGTTGGCGATCACAATATTTTGCCCAATCCCCACGTAGTCGCGATAATCCACCGAAAAATCGTCTTTAAGCGGTATCTTTTTATACGGTACGCCATTCAACTGAGCAAACACGGAATAAAACCCGTACGTAATATCGGGGAAAACAATCGGATGATCTTGATCGCAAAACGCCATAAACGCAAAATTCAGCCCTTCGTCCGAGCCGTTCGTCATCAAAACCTGCGACGTTTTCACCCCCAAAACTTCCGCCGCCTTTTTCGTCAAAGCCGCGCTTTCGGGGTCAGAATACAAATGCAGTTTCCCCGCTTCCGCTTTCGCCGCCGCTACCACCGACGCAGGGGGCGCAAAAGGCGATTCGTTGGTATTGAGTTTTATATATTGCGCGTCCTTGGGCTGCTCCCCAGGTACGTACGGCGTCAACGCCGCGTACTTCGCGCTGAAAAATTTGCTCATAATCCTATCCTTTTTATTCTTTTTCAAAACGGACGGTTGCGCTCTTTGCGTGCGCCTGTAAACCTTCTTTCATGGCAAACGCCGCCACTTTGTCCGCTACCTTTGCTAAACCGTCTTTTGTATAATAACAAAATTGCGATTTTTTCACGAAATCGTCCACCGATAACGGGGAAGAGAATTTTGCCGTGCCGCTCGTCGGCAACGTATGATTTGGACCTGCAAAATAATCCCCAAGCGCCTCGGGACAATATTTCCCCATAAAGATCGACCCTGCGTGACGGATCTTGTCCAAATAATCAAACGGATTATCCAAACAAAGTTCCAAATGCTCGGGCGCAATCTCGTTGGAAATCTCAATCGCGTCCAAAAGATCGTTCGCCACGATAATTTTGCCGTTGTTGTCGATCGACGTGCGCGCAATCTCGCTGCGCGATAAAAGCGGGATTTGTCTTTCGAGCTCCGCCGCCACCGCCGTTGCAAACCCTTCGCTGTCGGTGACCAAAACCGCACTTGCCATTTTGTCGTGTTCCGCCTGCGAGAGAAGATCCGCCGCGATATGTTTGGGATCATTCGTTCCGTCCGCCAACACCAAAATCTCACTCGGTCCTGCGATCATGTCGATATCTACTTTGCCAAACACCTGTTTTTTCGCTTCCGCAACAAATGCGTTCCCCGGGCCTACGATCTTATCCACTTTGGGTACGCTCTCCGTGCCGTATGCAAGCGCCGCAACCGCCTGCGCGCCGCCCACTTTGAATATACGGGTTACGCCCGCCACTCTCGCAGCTGCCAAAATATCGGGGTTTACGCTCCCATCTTTTGCAGGGGGCGTTACCATAACGATTTCTCTGCAGCCTGCAATCTTTGCGGGAATAGCGTCCATGAGCACCGTGGACGGATATGCCGCCGTGCCCCCGGGCACGTACAAACCGACCTTATCGAGCGGCGTAACCTTTTGCCCGATCACAACGCCGTCCGCTTTTTCAATCGTAAAGCCATCGCGCACCTGTTTTTGGTGGAATAAACGGATATTTTCCGCCGCTTCTTCCAATATCGCCACAAACGCCTTATCCGCATTTTGATAAGCACGGTCGATTTCCTCTTGCGTAACTTCAAGCGCCGACAGTTTTACTTTGTCG
>JAFTQY010000041.1 GCA_017462505.1 Clostridia bacterium | reverse complement strand
GTTCGTCGCGTACACGGTATGCCCGTTTTTATTTGCAGAGCTCTTTATTTCCGCTACGGCAAACGTCGAGCCGATCGCCCTCAAAGCCGCCGCCGTCGAAACCAAAAGCCCTTTTTTTACTGACTTCTTCATTTCCCTTCCTCCTATAGGTAGCATTTAGCAAGCGCGGGAGAGTTTTACAACCTTGCCGTCCGTGTGTGTACGGGTATGCGCATTTGTTTGAGTACATAATCGACCGTCTTTCAGATAGACTTACTACTTTTAGCCCTTGCAACGGCGAATAATTTCCATAAGCTTGCTCTTATATTGCACGTCCACGTTCGCGTTGACAAAGCAGAGGGGCGGGTATGCCACGCACCACCAGTTGTCCCCCTCGCCCCTGCCAAGACGAATGATCAGCGCGGTGTATTCTCCCGACGGCAGAGTGTATTCGGCGTATACCCGCGTGGGAAAGCTTTCCTCTTCCACCGCCGCCGTCGCGCCGTACGTAAAGCCATGCTCAGCCACAACCGCGCTCGCCACCGCCGCTATTTGCGGCAAATGCCGACGGAGCTTTTCGATCGCGCCGTCCTTGCTTTCACAGTCGGCAAGCACGGGCACAAGGTATTCCACGATCTTATCGCGGACGCGGTATTTGACCGCCTGCGCCTCGCTTTCGTTGGAATCGGCGCGGATATGAATACGCAAAAATTCCCGTTCGTTGAGAGCGGAATTTGCGTTCGTTGCGACCCGTCCCCCGTCGTTTTGTAAATTATTGCCTAAAAAGCCGCCGCCCGCTATCCCAAGCGCCCATATTCCCAGTATGAATAACGACAAAAAAATTATGCAAAACTTTTTCATAAAAAAATAACCTCCGTGACGATACACGAAAGTTATTGACAGAATTTTATGAGTTTATACGCAAAAAACGGATTATTTCCCAAGGTCGCTCCACTTATGGTTGTGCAGCTCCCCCTCTTCCAAAAGCCCATCGAAATCGGCTTGGCGCAACGCCTCGTACAAAGCGATCGCCACCGAGTTGCCAAGATTGAGCGAACGCGCCTCCGCGAACATGGGGATACGCAGACAGGTTTCTTCGTTTTGCATCAAAAGCGCCTCGGGCAAACCCTTGGTTTCCTTACCGAACACCAAAAAATCGCCGTCCTGAAAGCTGACGTCGCTATGCCGCCGTCTGCCCTTGGTCGTGAAAAAGAAAAAGCGGTTGTCCTTGTATTTTTCGCGCAGCTCCTCAAAGCTGTCGTAATAAGATATCTGCACCAAATGCCAGTAATCCAAGCCCGCGCGCTTTAAATATTTGTCGGTAACCTCAAAGCCGAGGGGGCGTATCATGTGCAAATGCGTACCCGTCGCGGCGCACGTCCGCGCGATATTGCCCGCATTTTGCGGAATTTCCGGCTCGACCAAAACGATATGGAACATATCTTCACCTGCCTGTTGATTTTTTACTATATAATATTGTACTATTCTAAGCGGATAATTGCAAGCGTTTTGGCGGCGTTTTCGTCCGCTTTCCATAGTTTGACAGTTTTTGCTCGGCATAAATTTTTGCAGATCTAAGCATACTGCTTTCAAAAGGCAACGCCCTTGAAAGGAGAAAAAAGCGAATGGAATTTGCAAAAACAGAAACCTATAAGAACCTTGCGCGTAGCTTTGCCGGCGAATGTCAGGCGGGTATGCGCTATCAAATGATCGCAAAGCTTGCTATGCAGGAAAAGCTGAAAACGTTGGCGGACGCGATCCGCACGATCGCGAAAAACGAAACGGTGCACGCTACTCAGTTTTTTAATAAAATGATACAAAAATCGGGTAGTCGTGATAATGTGGAATTTGACGCGGGCTATCCTTTTCATGCAGGCACGCTGGTCGAAGGCTTGAAATTTGCCGCTATGGACGAGAAAAACGAAACGGAAGATATTTATCCGTCGTTTGCGTTGACGGCGCAAAAAGAGGGCTTTGAGGACGTAGCCGCGCTGTATAAAATGATCGCGGACGTGGAGGCGCACCATCAAAAGGTGTTCCGATATCTGCACGACGCCGTCAAAAACGGCACGCTGTATAAAAGCGAACATCCGATGTTGTGGATTTGCAGCGAGTGCGGGTTTATGCACGTAGGCGAAGAGGCGTGGAAGGTGTGTCCGCTTTGTAAAGCGGAACAGGGTTACGTGGATTTGCACCTGCCCTTTGAAGGGGTACGGGAATAATTACGGGAAGAACCATAGCAAAAACGTTTGCGGTTTTCGCTTTTTAAGGGCGTTTCTTTATAAAGGAGAAGTATTATGAAAAATCAGAACAACCAGAACTATCAAAATAATCAGAACAAAGCAAACAAGGCAAAAAACTGCGGCAATAAGAACTGCGGTAACAAGAACTGCAAGGGTCAGGACGAAAACCACAGCTTTTCTAACGGCGGCAACAACGATTGACGGGCGGAAAAATGCGAGGTAAAAAACAAGCTCAACGCGTACCGTCCCCCACCAAACGGGCTTTGAGTGTGTTTGACGATCCGTCGGACACGGACGTGAACGGGAGCTATACGGGCAAACCGAAAAACAAGCGCGAAGTGCCCGTACAGGACGCAGACGATCTCTAACGGTGAGCCACCGCGGGCAAGTCTTTCCCTTGCCAACCGTGTTTGTAAATATCTCGTATTGGTTCGAGTAAACTATCGACCGTATTTTTGTCATTGCGAGCGAAACGCCGGTGAGCGCGGCAATCTCATTTTTATATTGCTTTATTTCTACGAGATCGCTTCGTCGGGCTTTGCCCTTCTCGCAATGACAAATTCAAGGGTCTCACCCACGGTGGCGCACACAAAAAAATCCCTTATCCGTACAAACGGGTAAGGGATTTTTGTCTTTTTCGCTTATTTACCAAGCCATTAGTCTTTCAAAAACGCAGACACAACGGACGTAACCGCCGCCGCAAGCGTCAAAATACCGCCGATGATAGCGCCCGCGCCAAGGTCAACGAAGTCTTTCGCAACCGCAATAATCGTATCTTCGTTTGCCGACAGATAAAACGCTTTCGAGCAAAGGAACAGAACGAATGTCAATACAAAAGCAACCGCCGCCGCCAAAGCAAATTTCTTATCTTTCTTTGCCGCATACAAACAAGCCGCCACGATACCGATCACCGAAAGAACGATGGGCACGATCAACATATAGGTAGGATTTGCCCCCTCTATACCTTTGATCGCCTGAATACCGGTATCACCGTACAATTCGCCGCCATATTCCATCGAAACAACGGGACGGATCAGAAACATCACCAACCCTACAACCGACAATATGATCGAAAGACTGCTTAAAACTTTTTTCGCCTTCATAAAATACCTCCTTTGTGGAAATCCCTTATCCTTGAACGGATAAGGGATTTTTTCTTTTTGTCTTTTCCAATTCTTATTTTTTAAGAACTACGGGAACAGCAACTGCGCCCAACCCAAGAATCGAAAGGATCGCACCGATAATCGAACCTGCGCCAAGCTTATAATAATCCGCTGCCTCTTTCGCGTCGTTCGCCGTAAGCCAGAAGCCTTTCGTGCTGAACAAAAAGATGATTGCCAATGCAAAGCAAGCTGCTGCTACATAGGTAAAAATCTTATTTTCAGCTTTAAGGTATGCAAGAACGGAGCACACGGTTGCGCCAATCAAGAAAAGCATGGTAAGAACAACCCAGAAAGAACCCTTCAGCTTGGAATAACCAAAATCTTTACCAAAAGCAGTTTCCCAACCACTAAGGGAATCTTTCGAACCCATCGCATCATAAGCGATACCGGGGCAAGCAATGAAAAGGATCAACGCAAGAGCACCTGCGATAGCCGCGCCCAAAGGCAAATACTTTTTGATTTTATCCATAATTTTACCTCCTTCGCAAAAACCTCGCAAGGTTTTTACATATTTTTTGAACACCTCATAATGCGTCGCGCTTTCCTTTAAGCAACTTTATTTGTTGTGCTAACAACAAATAGTCCCTAGGGACTGCGTTTCGTTTTATAAAGTTTTCTGTATTTATTATATTACAGAATTTATACTTTGTCAACCACTTTCCTGAAAAAATTGTCGAACTCCGACAAAATGATCTTGCCAATGGGCGTGTATGGTCGCGCGTATTCGTTCGGGCGATTATACGCCCGAAGGAATACCACTCAGCTTGCTATTTGGCATAGCCACCCCACCTCGTCATACCGAGCGTAGGCGTAGCCGAAGTCGAGTGTATCTCTTTATAAATCTTCACCGCTTAGATACGCTCCACTCGCTTTCGCTCGGTCGGTATGACAAAGCGAGATTGCCGCGGTCGCTTTGCTCCCTTCTCGCAATGACAGCAAACGGGCGGTGGTTCACCGCAAACAAAAACGGCGCGCCGTTTTTATCAGCCGCCGTTTTCTGCTCGTTCAATTTTTAAAAATCATCATCGTCATGCTTTCTCTTACGCTTTGCGCCCGACTTGGGGGTGGGAGCATCATCGTCGTCGAACAGGTCGTCGTCATCATCGTCATCGTCGTCATCGTC
>JAFTQY010000003.1 GCA_017462505.1 Clostridia bacterium | reverse complement strand
GATCCGCGTGACCCGTTGACGGGTAGCAAGTAATACGTGCATGACTGGCAGGTCAACCAAAGAGTACATTTGTACTACGCCAGTGAACAAGGGCTATGCCCGAAAAATAAAAACCACCCGATATTCGGGTGGATGATTATTATGCGTTGTTCTTAATCTCGTTGGTTTCGATAGGCGGTGGGGGTAACGCCCACTTCCTTTTTAAAGATTTTGCCAAAATAGTTTTCGTCTAAAAAGCCTACCTTTGCCGCCACCTCGGACAAAGAAAGCGCGCTTTCTTTCAAAAGCTTTTTCGCCGCTTTGATACGCAGAAAAAGGACGTATTGCGAGATGCCCATGCCGAAATTTTCTTTTGTAAGCATATACAGCTTTGTCCGCGAAATCAAAAACTGCTTGCATATTGAGTTGGACGATAATTTTAGATGCAAATTTTCGTGCAGAAATACGTCTAAGCGACTTGCCGAATCGTTGCCGTTCTTTTTGACGAGGTTCGCCACGTACAGATAGGACGAAACGGCGTCTAAAAGGTGGACGGCGGCAAGGATCTGTTCTTTACTGCGCGGGGGAATTTCGGATAGATATTTTCTGCCCAAGCTCTTATCCAGACCGTACCTTTGGCACAGCGTAACGGCGTTTTCAAACGCCGCGCCGTAGTCTTCCAACGGCATCATGTGCGCCAAAATGACGTACCCAAGCACGCCGTTTTCAAAACGGATCGGCGTGATCGCCTCGGTCACGCCCGCGTGACACACGTAGATATGCGCCTCTTGCTTTTTCTCCGCGCGCTTGCAAGCGGCAAGATCGCATTTGCGACATCCCTCCGCCCCTTGTGCGGTCGTGCGGATATACGAGCAATATTTGGGCGCGTCCGTTGGGTATTCCGCCACCAAAGAAAACCGCTCGTTAAAGACGGAAATGCGTATTCCAACTGCGGTGTAAAAATCCTTTAACAGCTGATTTAGTTTTTTAACGTCGAAAAAACTGCTCATGCTTACAGTATACCAGAAAATTTTGCTTTTGTCTATCACTTGTTCAAAAAAATGAACAATTTTACATATTTTTGAACGGTTTTCATCTTGAAGAACGGGCGTGCATGCGGTATAATAGAAGAAAAAAAGGAGTTTTACTGGTATGGAAATTTTTAAAGATATACCGAAAATCAAATACGAGGGAGCAAACAGCCAAAATCCGTTGGCGTTTAAATATTACGACCCCGACCGCGTGATCATGGGCAAAAAGATGAAAGAGCATCTGCCTTTTGCAATGGCGTGGTGGCACAATCTTTGCGCTTGCGGTACGGACATGTTCGGGCGCGGCGTGGCGGATAAATCGTTCGGCAAGCAAGAGGGAACGATGGAGCACGCCAAGGCAAAGGTGGACGCGGGCTTTGAATTTATGCAAAAGCTGGGCATTGAATATTTCTGTTTTCACGACGTGGATATCGTGCCCGAAGCGGACGACATCAAGGAAACCAACCGCCGTTTGGACGAGATTTCCGATTATATTTTGGAAAAGATGCAGGCGACGGGTATCAAATGCCTGTGGGGCACGGCGAATATGTTCGGCAATCCCCGTTTTTGCAACGGCGCAGGCTCGTCCAACAGCGCGGACGTGTTCGCGTTTGCGGCGGCGCAGGTGAAAAAGGCGCTGGATATCACCGTCAAGCTCGGCGGTAAGGGCTACGTTTTTTGGGGCGGTAGAGAGGGGTATGAAACGCTGCTCAATACCGATATGAAATTCGAGCAGGACAATATCGCCCGCCTTATGAAAATGGCGGTAACCTACGGCAGAAGTATCGGCTTTACGGGGGATTTTTATATCGAACCGAAACCGAAAGAACCCATGAAGCACCAGTACGATTTCGACGCGGCGACGGCGATCGGCTTTTTAAGAGCGCACGGCTTGGATAAGGATTTCAAAATGAATATCGAGGCAAACCATGCGACCTTGGCGGGGCACACCTTCCAACACGACCTGCGCGTTTCCGCGATCAACGGCATGCTCGGCTCGATCGACGCAAACCAAGGGGATTATCTGCTCGGTTGGGACACCGACGAGTTCCCGTTCGACGTGTACACCGCAACGATGTGTATGTACGAAGTCATTAAAGCGGGCGGCTTGACGGGCGGATTTAACTTCGACGCGAAAAACCGTCGTCCGTCGTACACCGCAGAGGACATGTTCGAGGGGTATATTTTGGGCATGGACACCTTTGCTTTGGGGTTGATCAAGGCGGCGGAGCTGATCGAGGACGGGCGTATCGACGGGTTTATTGAAAAACGCTACGCGAGCTATCGGGAAAGCGAAATCGGAAAAAAGATACTCTCGGACGAAACGAATTTGGAAGAACTGTCTGCGTATGCAGAAAAACTCGGCGCGCCCGCATTGCCCGGCAGCGGCAAGCAAGAGGCGCTCGAAAGTATTGTAAACAGCATACTTTTCAGGTAAAATGATGAACACGTATATCGGCATTGATTTGGGTACGTCCTCGGTGAAATTGCTTTTGGTGGGGGCGGACGGGCGTATTTTAAACGCCGTTACAAAAGAATATCCCGTATTTTATCCCCGAAGCGGTTGGTCTGAACAAAACCCCAAGGACTGGTTAAACGCCACCGTTTGCGGCATGGACGAGCTGCTTGACGGGCACAGACGGGAGGACGTGAAAGGGCTGTCGTTCGGCGGGCAAATGCACGGCTTGGTGATGCTCGACGATAAGGACGAAGTGATACGCCCCGCGATCTTATGGAACGACGGCAGAACGCAAAAGCAGACGGACGAGTTGAATACCGTCCTCGGCAAAGCGACCCTTTCGCAGTACACGTCAAATATCGCTTTTGCAGGTTTTACCGCTCCCAAAATTTTGTGGGTACAGGAAAACGAGCCCGAAAATTTTGCAAAGATTGCAAAGATCATGTTGCCCAAGGATTATTTGGCGTACATGCTGACGGGTGCGCACGTTACCGATTATTCGGACGCGAGCGGCATGCTTCTTTTGGACGTGCAAAACAAACGTTGGTCGAAAGAGATGTGTGCGTATTGCTCGGTGGACGAAAAATGGTTGCCGAAGCTTTGCGAAAGCTACGAACGGATAGGGACGGTACGCGACGAATATGATTTGCCCAACGCGATCGTGACGGCGGGCGCGGGGGATAACGCCGCGGCGGCGATCGGTACGGGCACGGTCTGCGGCGGGGATTGCAATATTTCCTTGGGCACGAGCGGCACGGTGTTTATCGCGCAGGATACCTTTTCCGTGGACGAAAATAACGCCCTGCATTCTTTTGCGCACGCCAACGGCAAATACCACCTTATGGGCTGTATTTTGTCGGCGGCAAGCTGTAATAAATGGTGGTCGGAAGAAATTTTGGGCACGAAAGATTACGGCGCGGAACAAGGCGGCTTGGACGAATGGCTTGGGAAAAACGACGTGTTTTTCCTGCCCTATCTCATGGGGGAACGCAGTCCGCACAACGACGTGTCCGCGCGCGGCGCGTTTATCGGTATGCGCCCCGATACGACGAGAAAGCAAATGACCCTTGCCGTGATGGAAGGGGTGGCGTTTGCGTTGCGCGATTGCGTGGAAGTGGCGAAAACGAGCGGTTTAAAAATCGACAAGACGAAAATTTGCGGCGGGGGCGCGAAGAGCGGGGTTTGGAAAAAGATCATCGCCAACGTATTCGGTATCCCCGTGTCCACGCTTTCCGTGGAAGAGGGACCTGCCTACGGCGCGGCGATCCTTGCGATGGTCGGCGCTAAGGAGTATAAGGACGTGGCGGCGGCGACGGTGGCGATCGTAAAAACGAAAGAAACGGTTTTGCCCGACGAAAGGCTGACGGCGGCGTACGAAGAGAAATATTCGGTGTTTAAACAGGCGTACCCTGCCTTAAAGGGGATATTTGCGCAGATATAAGGAGAGGGTATGCAATATACGATAAAGACTTCGACGGAACACGGTACGTGCCGTTACGAAAACGAAAAGGTGTATTTTAAGGCGGACAAATGCCACGAAGAGGCAAACTGGCGCGCGGAAATCGATTTTTTGGACTGGGAAGACGATTGCTATATTTTCGCGCCCGCTTGTGCCTACGACGGCAATAAGATCGAGCAGGTAGACCGCGCCTATCCGCCCATGTACAAGACGGACGAAATGTACGAAAACGAACGCCCGATGATGATGAAAGGGATTCCCGCCTTAAACGTGGACGGGAGCGGCAAGATCGAGGTGACGGCAGGGGACATGGCAACCCCCTGCGTGGGCGTGCTTTTCAAAAAGGCAAGGCGAGCGTTTTTCCTGTTTGCCGAACAGGAAGTCGGGGGTAAAAACCTTGGGTTCAAGATCGAAAGCGGCAAGATCACGGTGCAATATCCCGCCAAGCGCGAATATGCCTATCGCTACGTTTTCGAGCCTGAAAAGGACGCGGACAGGGGGCTTTCCGTGCGCTTTGGCGACGAATTTACGTCAACGCTTTTGATCCACACGTTCAATTGCGAAAGTATTCCGCAATTTTTTGAATATTTTTTCCAAAACAGAAAGATTTTGATGCGCGACGAGCGCCCCGAAAACGGCTATACCCAAGCGCTTTGGGACGTGATGGAAAAGCATTTTAACGAGCATAATTACGGCGGGAAATATTTCGGCAACAACCGTTGGCGGCTGTGGCAATGCGGTTGGTGCGGAAACGCGCAATCGTCCTATCCCCTGTACGTCAAGGGTAACGAGCAGACAAAAGAACGCGCGATACAGACCATCGATTATTTGGTGTCCTTTGCCGCGCCCAGCGGGTTTTTCTACGGGAACGTGTACGACAACGAGATCAAGGACGACAGCTTTCATTGTGAGGACGCGGAAAAATACGCCTATCAGGTAGAGCATGACAAAATGGAAAAGGACGGGTTTGAGGGTATGCGCGGCGCGCACCTGATCCGAAAGAGCGGGGACGTGTTGGCGTTTTTGTATAAACATTTTGACGTAATGCCTGTCAAAAAGGAATGGGAAATCGCGGCGAAAAATTGCGCGGACGCGTTTGTGAAACTGTTTGACGAATACGGCACGTTTGGGCAGTTTGTGCATCAGGAAACGGGAAAAATGCTCATTGGGCTTTCGTGCGCGGGCGCGTCGGCAATCGGCGGTTTGGTGCGCTCCTACGAATATTTCAAAGACGAAAAATATTTACAAACGGCAAAAAAAGCCTGCGAATATTATTATCAAAATTTCGTGGCGAAGGGCGTAACGACGGGCGGCCCTGGGGAGATACTCACCGCGCCTGACAGCGAAAGCTCGTACGCCATGGTGGAAAGCTGTGTGATCTTATACGAGGCGACCAAGGAAGAAAAATGGCTCGCTTACGCCAAGGACAGCGCAAACCTGTTCTCGTCGTGGGTCATGACGTACGCTTATAAATTCCCCAAGGGTTGTGAATTTGAAATTCAAAAAATCAACACGGTGGGGAGCGTGTTTGCCAACGTGCAAAACAAGCACTCCGCGCCGGGGATATGCACTTTTTCGGGGGATACCCTGTACCGATTGTACCGCTACACGGGCGAAAAGCTGTATTTGGAGCTTGTCAAGGATATTGCGTATTTTATGCCGCAATGTATCTCTACGCCGTGGAAACCCATTTACGACTGGGATCACCCCCACGGCGACCCCGAAGGCAAGTTGCACGACGGGTATATCTGCGAGCGCGTAAACACCAGCGACTGGGAGCTGCCCGCCTATATCGGGGGCGTGTTCAACGTCAGCTGTTGGTGCGAAACGTCCGTAGTTTTGACCTTTGTCGAGCTTATGCACTTACCTGAAATGCAATAAAACGCAAAAGACGAAAAACCGCTCGTAAGGGCGGCTTTTTTGCGCAAAAATCGAGTTCAAACACTTGTAATTTAAAAGGGCGGTGTGTTATAATATGTATAATCAAAAAATAAAAGGTGACAATTATGGATTTTAAAAACGTAAAATTTGATATTATCATTCAGGGCGGTCAGTCCAACGCCGAGGGCTGCGGGAGCGGCCCCGTTACGCAGGAGCTTATACCGTCCCCCAACGCTTTTTATCTGTATGCGGAAAAGACGGTGACGGTGGACGAGGAGAATCTGCACATAACCTTCCACGACAAACCCTTTGTTATTGCGCCCGCAAAAGAGCGCGAAGCCGACAACGGCGTTATGGTGGGGAATTTTTCGCTGAGCTTTGCGGACGAATACGAAAAATCCGGTTTGCTTGCAAACGATAGAAAACTGCTGATTATCCGCGCAGGGGTCGGCGGTGCGGGCTTCCAAAAGAAACACTGGGGTTTGCAGGATTGTTTGTATTTGAAATTGTTGGAGCTGATCGATTACGCCCTTTCGCTCAACGAAGAAAACCGCGTGGTGGCTTTTTTGTGGCATCAGGGCGAGCACGACGCATTTGAAAAGAATACGCCCGACAATTACAAAAAACAGCTGACGGCGCTCGTGGACGGGGTACGTACCCGCGTCGGCGCGAAAATCCCCTTTATCGCGGGCGAGTTCGTCAACGATTGGAAGAGCAAAAATATCGATATTTGCGCGCCGATTTTGCAGGTGATCCGCGAGGTCGCTGCGGAAAGCGGCAACGGCGGTTTTGTGGAAACGTCCGATCTTCTTTCCAACGACCAAATGAACAAAAACGGCGACGATATCCATTTCTGCCGCGAAAGCTTGCATATTCTCGGTCGGCGGTATTTTGCCGAATATAAACGGATTATCGGTAAATAAGGCGGGGGACGTATGGCGACGAAACGCTTGCAGGACCAAATTCGGTTTATTTTAGAAATCGATAAAGAAAAGAATATTTTGCGCCAGACGCATATCAGCGGCTTTACCCGCCAAGAAAACGACGCGGAGCACGCTTGGCACATGGCGACGATGGTGTATCTTTTAAAGGAATACGCCAACGAGGATTTTGACGTTGCCAAAGCAATGATGATGGCGCTCATTCACGACGTAGTGGAAATAGACGCGGGGGACGCGTACGCGTACGATCCGCAGGCGCTCGCTTGCCAAAAGGAAAAGGAAGAAAGGGCGGCGGAGCGTATTTTCGGGCTGTTGCCCGACGATCAGCGCGACGAGCTCCGCGCGATTTTCGACGAGTTTGAAAAGGGAGAAACGGCGGAGGCGAAATTCGTCAAAGCCATGGACAATTTTCAGCCCCTACTTTTAAACGATTATAACGACGGCGGGGACTGGCGGGCGCACGGTGTTTGCAAAACGCAGGTGGAAAACCGTCAAAAGCGGTCAAGGCTTGGTTCGGAAGAGATTTGGCAGCACACCAAAACGCTGATTGAAAAGAACGTACAAAAAGGCAATATCAAAGACGAATAATCAAAAAGCCGCCCCGAAAAAGGGCGGCTTTCAAAATTCCGTGTTCAATAAAAATTATCTTTCGTTGATAAGCTTGGTCAGCGCAACGGGGTCAACGATTTTGCCGTCTTTGTAAACGCGCATGTTGCCCGACGCGATCTCGTCGATCAAAATAACTTCGCCGTTGTTGTAGCCGAATTCAAACTTGATATCCCAAAGGTCGCAACCGATCGTCTTCAAATCGTCCGCAACGACTTTCGTGATTTTCAAGGTCTGTTCTTTCATAGAATTGAACATATCCATACTCATAACGCCGAGCGCCGCAAGACCTTCTGCGGTAACAAGGGGATCGCCCTTTTCGTCGTTTTTAAAGGTACATTCTACGTAGCCGCCTTCCAAGGGCGTGCCGTCTTTGATATATTCGCCGTATCTGCGGATAAAGCTACCCGTAGCAACCAAACGGCAGATGACTTCCAAACCGTG
>JAFTQY010000040.1 GCA_017462505.1 Clostridia bacterium | reverse complement strand
GAATGTCCTCCTTTTGGTTTTTATTTATTGGGTTTGCAGACCTCAATTTTATTATACCAAAAGGAGTTTTTATTCTCAAGAATTATATGTGTAACATTTCCTGAACCCCGCGTCTAACGCGGGGTATTACTATACAAAAAAGAACACACCTTTTAAGGTGTGTTCTTTCCTTTTAGTTATATGTTTATATTTCAAGTTCCTCTTCTGTTAAAATCATCTTTTTTAACTGTTTTTGTTTTTTAGCGATAATACATTGTTCATCGTATGTAATAGCCAATTTACAATTTTGACATTGATAGAAATAACTGACTTTTTCAACCTCGCTCATCCCCAGCGGAATTGCACCGTAACGCCCCGGCAGTTGGTTGGTATAACCAGGCTCGCCTTTTTTATAAACCTTACTAGTCTTTTCTTTTTTTAATTTACTGCCGCATTGATGGCAATACATCTTTCTAAATACCATTCCAACCGGTATCGTGAGCATCCGCCCTCTCCAACCCATTACATTATCCTCCGAACAATAAGCCCTACACCTTATAGTCTTTACTGTTTAAATCGTCCAAACACTTCGTTCACTTTTGCAAAATTAGCAAACGTTCCGGGGTATCGTTGAATAATCTTCATCATTTCCCCGACCTGCTTTTTGCGGATAATACAAACCAGCATATACTTTTCATTATGCGAATACATACCCACAACCCGTATCTCCGTAACGCCACGCCCTAATTTTTCAAGCAATTCCGCCGATACTTCCTCGGGTTTATCTGTAATAATTTCAAATTTGTAGCCGTTTTTGACACCTGTTAACACATAATCGACCACGACGTTGGCAATAAACAGGTTCAAAAGCGTACAAATCACGGGTGTAATTTTCATTCCGTATACAAAAAACGCGATAAACACCACGCTGGTATCCATAAGAAAGGAAACGTAAGCGATATTCGTTTCGGGTTTCGCCTTTTTAATAAGCGCGGAAATGGCGTACGTACCGCCGCTTGCGCCAAAGCGCCGCAGCATCAGCGAAAAGCCCACGCCCGATACAATCCCCGTTGCGATACAAGCAAAAACAATTTCAAAATCCTCGCCGTTGTTCGCAAGACAATACGGTTTCCAATCGAGTAGTGAAAACAATTCCGTCCCGAACGATTGCACCAGCATATAGATAATCAAATACAAACCTAATTTTCGGTTGACAAAAATGCTGACAAGCACAAAAATCGGGATATTAAACGACAGCATCAAAATCGCCCAGCTTACCTTGTAATCCAACAGATAATAGGTGATCGTTGCCAGACCGCCAACCCCGCCCGGTGCAAAATTGTTGCTGTTTTGAAAGAAATAATAGGCAAGCGCTACAACCAACCCCGCCGTTATCGCATACCCAACGTCTACAACACTTTGCTTTGCCTTACCGCGAAAATTCAATTTATCCATTTTTACGTCCACCGACCTGTTTTTTATCTTATATCTCTACGTCTTTTGCATTTAAAAGTACGTTATACGCGATCAAAAACTTTTTATATCCCGCAAAATCATGCGCGCGTTTTTCATTGATAAAATGGTTGAAATAGGTCTTGCCGTCCACTTCCAGTTCCAAAATCAGGTATTTTACGTTCTTTAAATCGGCAAACGTTCCCACCCTTTCGTTTTCGTTGGGCTTTACGCTAAATTCGCCCGATTTCAGCAAATTCTTATCCCCGTCGTAAATCTTGTACTTGCCCGCAAACGCCTGCAAAGTATCGTTGCAAACAAACCCGTCCAAACCCTCGTTCATAATCAGCGTCAAGGGCTGCTGCGCCTGCCGTACGTAATAATAAGACAGCTTTTTCCGCCCGTAATAATCAACGAGCGCGGAATTATACGCGGGCCAACCGTCCCGCATATTCCAAAGCAATACCCCCGTCATATACGGTTTTTGCAAGCGCGTGTGCTCGATCAAAAACTTATACGCCTCCGCCTGCAAAATCTGCGAAGAAAGAATAAAATCGTCTATATCCTCAGGCACAAACCCGAAATAATATTTCGACGCGTGTAAAATATCCCCGTCCGTCGAATAATCGTGCAATTTCCACGTTCCCTTGTCAAAGAAACACTCCTTTTGCAACCCGTCCGCGCCAAGGCATTTTTCCAAGCTTTCGCGGGCGATACAACCGCTGTACCCGATTTCGCCGACGAAACGGTGTTTCATGCTTGCATACGTTTCGTAATCGTCGCGGTGCCACCAATAATGTTCTTCGGGCATGTCCACCCTCGATTTTTCGATTTCGTCCAAATCCACCAAGAACCGCCCGCCCATTTTACGCACGTATTCCTCCGTGAACATCGGCGTAGACGGATAATACGGTCTATACGGGTCTTGCGTGCGAATTACCTGCGGAATCACCTGACGGGTCAAAACGTCGTCGTTGGGGTTACGCCCCGTGCAGAAATAAATCCAGTCCGTTTCGTTACTGCCGCAATACAAAGCAATGGACGGGTGATTGCGAATACGCTTGATAACGCTTTCCACCTCCGCCGAGAAATTTTTTACAAATTCCTCGTCCTGCGGATAGCCATGACAGGAAAGCATAAAATCCTGCCAAACCATGATACCATACTCGTCGCAAAGCTCGAAAAACCGTTCGTCCTCGTAAACGCCGCCACCCCAAACGCGGACCATGTTGGAATTGTTTTCTACATAATTTAAAACGCATTCTTCGTATTTTTCCGCGTCTTTACAATGCAAAACGTCCAAAGGCACCCAGTTTGCGCCTTTACACAACACCAGCTCCCCGTTGACCGTAATGCTAAAACCTGCGTCGTCGGTAAGAAAATCCCCGCGCTGTAAAACCACGTGGCGAATACCCCATTTCAGCGATTTTTTATCAAGAATTTCGCCGTTTTCGCCCTTTAACGTTACCGTTACGTCATACAAATTTTGTTTGCCCATGCCGTTCGGCCACCAAAGTTTGGGATTGTTGATATAAGGGAATTTCGTCGCCGCTTTGAAGGATACGGGATAGATGAACAAAAAATCGCCGTCCTCGCATTTACCCGAAAACTCGATTTTGCATTTTCCGTACATTTCCGCGGGCAATTTCAGCTCGTAATGAAAACACGTGCCCGCCAGCTCTTCCTTGGCGAAAACCGTGCTCAAATACACGTTTTCAATGCGGATCTTCGGACGGTATTCCAAGCGCACGCTACGCCAAATCCCCGCCGAAACCAAGCGCGGGAAAATATCCCACCCGTACATGTGAGACGCCTTTCTGATATGTAAATTTTCAAAACATTCCCAGTCGGCGACCAAATCGGGCGAAACCCTACAATCCTCTGCCTGTTTCACCGCCGAATAAATATGCACTGCCAACTGATTTTTACCCGTCTTAACCACGCCGTCCACGGCAAATTCGTGCGCGATCAGCATGTTGTCGCTTTCACCGATTTTTACGCCGTTTAAGAAATATTCGGCGCAAGTATCCACGCCGTCGAACACCAAAAAATTGTCCGTATCGCAGGGCACGGTCGCGCCCTCAAAATCGATCACGTACCACCAGTCGTAAAGCTCGACCGCGCGCGCCTTTTCGACGTTTGCGCCCACGTATATATCGGGCAACAAGCCCGCGTTCATCAAATCGACCTCCACGTTCCCGGGAATAGTCGCGGGGATATATTCCCCCGTTATCCCGTCGGGAGAGCTAGGCGCTGAGCCCGCTTTATAGCCGTACAATTTACATGCTCCGTCCAGTTTTATCACGTTCATAGAACGCACCTCCGTTCTTTTTTCCTTAGATCAATCCTTTCTCGCCGCGTCGGCAAGCATTTTTTGCACTTCGTTTTCCGTGCAGCGTATATCTGCGTCGTCCACCCGTTTGTATGCGCCGACAAAGGGATTTCCGCCTATGTAAATCGGCTTTTCCACACGCTTTGCGCGCGGCACGCGGATCACGACGATTTCCTTTCCGTCCACCACGTCCACCCGCACGTCGTTCTTTTTCAAAATGTTTTTATTGACTATGCGCGGATCGTTTACGCCGTCTAAAAATTGCGCGATCAAACGCTTGGGGTCGGGCAGCTCGACGGGGTATAGCGTTCTGTCCTTTTTATCCTCCAAAACGCCGAGCAAAATCACGCCGCCAGACGTGTTGGCAAACGCAGAATAGGTTTCCCAAATGCTCCGCGGCAGACCGCCCGTTGCCTTTTTCGCCTCGATACGCTTGTTTTCCTTGTATTTGTTTAAAGCGGACAAATTCATAGAGCCTTACCCCCCCCTTTTGTATTATAATACAAAAATTCCCGTCCGTCAAGCCCTAAAAAATACGCCGTTCCCGTTTTTTTTCGGGCGGCGTATTCTCTCTATTAACCGTCTTTGAGCTGTTTGACCGTCTTGTGCACCTTTTCGGGGTTTTCAACGTACGAAAGCAGTTTTTCCAAATCGTCCGTTACTTCGTACAAAGCCAAGCAATCCTCACGCACAAAGCCCTTTTTTACCGCTTGGCGCATTACCGTTTGGATATCGTCGTAATAATTCTGCAAATTGTAAACGGCGATCGGCTTTTCGTGACGGCAAAGCTGTTTTAAGGTAAGAATTTCAAAAAATTCCTCAAACGTGCCGATACCGCCGGGCACGATAATAAACGCGTCGGCGTTGTCCTCCATGATCTGCTTGCGCTGGCGCATGGTATCAGGCTCGATCAGCTCGTTACAATATGGGAAAACCTCTTCCACGTCCTCGTCGTCGAAAAATTTGGGGATAACCCCCAAAATATGCCCGCCTGCGCCGTGCACGCCGTCGGCTACCGCGCCCATCAAACCGTTTGCGCCGCCGCCGAACACCAACGAGTGCCCGCGCTGTGCCATCACTTTGCCAAGCTCTTCCACTTTTACCTTGAAATCGTTATCGATCGCGGACGACGCCGCGCCGAATACGCATATTTTCATAATTTCCCTCCACTATACGTTTTTATCAATAAAAGGTCGCCAGCTGTTCTTCGGGCGGCTCGCATATAATTACCCTTTCCGCCACCAAAACAGGTCCTTTTCCTTTATAAATGCGGTGTTTTTTGAATTCTACCTTTGCCGTAACGCTGATCCAGTCACGCGTTTGCAAGCCCATTACCTCGGGCAATTCGCATGCAACGCCGCAGTATTGAATATCGTCTGCGCAACAGGTCATTACGTGTCTGCCCACCACCACGTCCTGCGGCGAAAGCCGTTTGTCTGTGGCTACGATACCGCGGAATTTGACCGTTTTGCCGATATATTCTTCCAGATTTTCCGTCAGATCGCGATAGAAAAAGGCATAATCCTTGTCTTCGATTTGAATAATGGGCGCGTTGACGTCAAAGGGCAACGGGTCTTCGATATCGTCAAATTCCGCCTTGCCGTCCACCCGCTCGTACACGATATCACAGCGACGGGATATCCCGCGCACCAGTTTGTGCAACGCCATTTTATCCATACTTTCTGCATAGCGGTTGAACACGACAAGCTGGGTGTTTTGTATCTTATCGAACACCAACTGCCGCATGTTTGCATTGTAGCCAAGCACCGTTTGCGCGTCGAAAAAGGTCATCATTTGGTTGATCATCCAACCCTCGGGCATCGCCGCAAAGAAATCTTCAAGCAGCCACATACCATTATATTCGACGACAACGCGTTCTGCACCGTATTTTATTTGCAACTGCGTAAGATATTCTTCCGTGAGCTGCTCTTTATCCTCGATCACGACCAAATCCACGCTTTCGGGCATGGAAAATTTAATCGTTTCGTATTCCTCTTCGCCCTCTTCCATCACGAGCAAAAGGGTCTTTTCGCCCGAAGAAAAGCGGGGATCTTCCAAGGTTTCCTGTATAAATTTCGTTTTGCCCGATTCCAAAAAGCCCAAAAACAGATAAACGGGCGTTTCCACGGGAAGTTTTTGTTTCATATCGTTTTCCTTCTTTTATCAGATTTTGAAAAGCTCTTTCAGCGCGTTTTCGTTGAGGTTGCAACCGATCACGCAAAGTCTGCCCGTGACCCCCGCGCCGCCGTCGCGCACGTCGGGTTCGCCCGGTACGTAGTCAAAATGCAACCAACCGTTTTCGCCCGCTACGATACCCTTGGCGCGGAGCACCGTGCCGTATTCGTGTTCGTGCTGAATTTCTTGCAGGATATCAATAAGCTCTTCTTTCGTGTATTTGCGCGTCGTTTCCTTGCCCCAGCTCGTGAACACGTCGTCCGCATGGTGATGTCCGTGACCGTGGTGATCGTGATGACCGTGGTGATCGTGATGATGACAGGAACAATTCGGGTCGTGACACTCTTCATGCTCGTGATCGTGTTCGTGATCATGGTGATGATGTTCATGCTCGTGATCGTGTTCGTGATCATGGTGATGATGTTCATGCTCGTGATCGTGTTCATGGTCATGGTGATCGTGGTGATCGTGATGATGTTCATGCTCATGATCGTGTTCGTGATCATGGTGATCGTGGTGATGCCCATGGTGTTCGTGGTGGTGTTCCACCTCCGCAGACAGGCGGTCAATCTCCGTTTGCAGGCTGTCCTTGCGTTCCATTGCCGCCAAGATCGCCTTGCCGTCAAGGCTGTCCCAAGCCGCCGTTACAACCGTTGCCGTAGCGTTCTTTTCTTTTAATAACGCCACCGCCGTTGCAAGCTTTTCTTCGGAAACCTTGTCGGTATGCGAAAGGATAATACAGCTTGCATGTTCCACCTGATCGCCGAAAAATTCGCCGAAGTTGCGAAGATACATTTTGCATTTCCCCGCGTCTACGACCGTACAAAAAGCGTTAAGCTGTCCGTCGATCCCCGCGTTTTTCACCGCTTTGATAACGTCGCTGAGCTTTCCAACGCCCGACGGCTCGATCACGATACGCTCGGGAGCGTACTGCGCCACAACCTGTTGCAACGCCTTGGAAAAATCCCCGACGAGCGAACAGCAGATACAGCCCGAATTCATTTCGGTAATATTGATCCCCGCGTCCTGTAAAAATCCGCCGTCAATGCCGATTTCGCCAAACTCGTTTTCGATCAAGACGACCTTTTCGCCTGCGTATGCCTCTTTGATCAGCTTTTTGATCAGCGTCGTTTTTCCCGCGCCGAGAAATCCCGAAAAAATATCTATTTTCGTCATAGGTAATACCTTCTTTGTTTTTATTATTTATACCGCAAATTTGGGCAATTAAAACGCCCAAACGCCGTCTTTAAAGATTTGTACGCGTTCGCCGTTTTCTTTGATGCCGACGATGGACAAATCCGCTGTGCCGATCATGAAATCGACGTGGATCATGCTATCGTTGATCCCACGCGCCTTGATCTCTTCGTCCGTCAATTTTTCAAAGCCCTTTAAGCACTCGTTAAACCCATGCCCGACCGCAAAATGACAGCATGCGTTTTCGTCGAACAACGTGTTGAAAAACAGCACGCCCGATTGATTGATCGGGGACGTGTACGGAATCAAAGCACATTCGCCGAGCTTTCCCGCGCCCTCGTCCATCGAAACCATTTTTTGCAAGAGAGCCTCGCCCTTTTCCGCTTTCACCTCTACGACCTTGCCGTTTTCAAAGCGGAGCGAGAAATTATCGATCAACTCGCCCATATACGAGAGCGGTTTGGACGAATACACGATCCCCTCCGCCGCGCCCGCCTTGGGCGAGGTGAAAACCTCTTCCGTAGGAATATTGGGGTTAAACGCTCTGCCTTTTAAGGTCTTTTCGATACCCCCCGTAAACACGCCGTCGGGCAAAAGCTCCACCGTCAAATCCGTGCCGTTTTCGCTCTTATATTCCAGATATTTAAGCCCCAGCGCATTGAGATAATCACAGCGCGCGCGAAGATCGGCGTTGTGGTCTTTCCATGCCTGCAAGGGGTTTTTACCGTCGGCACGCGCCGCGTGTAAGATCGCCTGCCACATAGCCTCGACGGCTTTGCCTTCGGAAAGATCGGGGAAAACCTTTTTCGCCCACGCCTTGCCGGGCACAGCCGCAATACACCATTGATGCCTGTTTTCCATTTGCTGACGGAAAGGCTTGATCTGCGGATAGGTCGCCTGACGGGCTTTGCTCATCTTTTCCTGATCGACGCCGTTCATGCCGTCGGGGTCGGAGGATTCGATAAATAAGCGACAGGAATAATTTTTCGCCTTAAATTCCCACTTGGCAAGCTCCCACGGGGAAAGGCTTGACAGGGATTCTAAGCTGCGGTACTGCGCGTTGAGCTTGGAAACGGGTTGGTGACTCCATTCCACGTACACCTCGCTTGCGCCCGCCTTGTAACATTCTTCCACGACCATCGTGATAAAATCGGGTTGATCAAGCCCTGCGGCAACGAATACCGTCTGCCCTTTCTTGACGTTCAAGCCTATTTTTACAATCAGTTTTGCGTATTTTTTCAGTTGCGATTTTCTCATAATTTACTCCTCGATCTGTTTGTTTAAAATCTCTATTGCGTAGGATATAGCGCACTTTACGCCACCCTTTTCAAAGGGCACGGCAAGGTTTGCCGCCTTTAAGGTATCCAAATATCCCAGCGAACCGCCTACCTTGCAAAGGGTCATATAATCCTGCCAACACGCCGCCTTATCCGTCGCCATTTTCTTCTTAAATTCCATCGCTCCCATCGTCGTCAGCGTGTAATTGATATAATAGAACGGATAGTGATAAATATGCAATTTATGATACCACCAACCGCCGCGCGTGAAAAATTCGTTATCCTCACCGTAATCCCGCCAAGGCATATATTTCTTTTCAAGCGCGCTCCACGCCGCCGTGCGCTCGGCAGGGGGCATATCGGGGTTTTCGTATACGATATGCTGAAATTCGTCCACCGCAACGCCGAACGGTACGAACGTGATCGCCTCCTGCAAATGCTGAAAACGGTACTGCTCCGCCTTGTCGCCGAAGAAGAGCTCCGCGTACGGATAGGCGAATTGTTCCATGGACATAGAATGTATCTCGGCGATATCGGTAGACTCGCTCCACAGCGCCTGCAAGGGCTGATGCCGCATCGCCATATACCCCGCGAACGCATGCCCCATTTCATGCGTGAGCACGTCCACGTCCCCCGTCGTTCCGTTAAAACAGGAATATACAAAAGGCGCTTTGTAATCGTTGAGCGCGGTCATGTACCCCGTCGCCGCTTTGTTGGGCTTGTTGTCCAAATCCATCAGCTCGTGCTCGATCATAAAATCGATAAATTCGCCCGTTTCCGCGCTCATATCGCGGTACATTTTTTGCGCCTGCTCGACAAGATATTTGCTATCGCCGATCGGAACGGCGTTGCCACCCAAAAAGATCAATTGTTCGTCGTAATAGCGGATTTTATCCACGCCGATACGTTTTGCCTGCGCCTTATACAGCTTTTCGCAGAACGGCACAATCTCTTCCAAAACCTGCTGGCGAAACGCCGCCACGTCCTTTTCGTCGTAGTCCATGCGCCCCTGCTGCATATACCCAAGCGGAATAAAGTTGGCAAAACCCATATTTTTGCCCATTTCATGGCGAATTTTTACCAAACGGTCGAAAATCTCGCCCAGTTCTTTGTCGTTCTTTTCAAAGAAGTCCGCGTACAGCTTTGCCGCCTTTTTGCGCACTTCTCTATCGGGATCGGAAAAATATTTCAAAATCCCAAACAGGTTATGCTCGCCGCCGTCAAAGGGGATTTTGCAAGCCGCCGTCAGTTTTTGATAACGGTTGGTCAGCTCGTTTTCTTCCTGCATTAAGGGCACGTTCTTTTTGCAAAAGCTGTCCGCGCCCAGCTTGACCGCCTTTAAAAACTGCGTGCCGTATTCCTTGTCGATTTCCGCTTTGAAAGGACAGGACAAAAGGGACAAATTAAAAGCCTGCATATATGGCATCGCCTCGGTAAGAGCGCGGTGAATATATTCCGATTCCTTGTCGTAAAATTCGTCGCTCGTATCGACGGTATGGCGGATTTCCACCACCGTCACCATGGTGTTGATATGCGAAGAATATTCTTCCTCGTCCAAGATACAACGCTTTACCTCGTCGTAGGATTTCGCCGCCGCAATACGTGCGTTCAAAGCCTCGTAAAAGGCTTTCAACCCGTCAAAATCGGGGCGGACGTATTCGATATCCGCAAAAGTTTTCAGTTCCTTTTTCATATTCTCTCCGTGAAACGATCAACCGATCAAATCGTAATTTACCGTTTTATAGAACAGCTCGCGCACCTTGTCGTCACCTTGTACCTGCGCCAAAATCCACATGAGCTTGGTGATGATGCTCTCGTACGTCATGGAATAGCTTTCGAGCAGTTCAAAGCGGTTTTTCCAACCCCTGCCCACGCGATACACGTTCATATCGCTGCCCTCTTGTTGGACCTGCGTAGTCACGACCAAGGTCTTGCCCTTTCGCTCCCAGCTTTCGATCGTTTCGTAAAAGCCGTAATAGTCCCCCTCGGGGATACCGCCCGTGCCGTAGCCCGACAAAACCACCGCGTCGTAGATACGGAAATACGCGTCCAAAATTTCCTTTCGCGCGCCCGGGGTCAAGGTCAAAAGCCCCACCTTTTCGTTTAAGGTCAAGTAAAATTCGGGCTTGTCCTGTTTGGGTGTGGTGATATACTGAATAATACGCCCGTCGCGGATCACGGCAAGGTTGGGAAAATCCACGCTGGTAAACGCGTTAAAGCTTTTCGTTCTGATCTTTTTCGCTTTCGTGCCCGCGATCACCTTGCCTTGGAACACGATCACGACGTCGGCGGCGTTATCGGACGCCGCATATAAAAAGCTGTCGCGTAAATTGATACGCCCGTCGGTGTCCTCCTTGTCGATCGGCTGTTGCGAGCCCGTAAACACGATGGGCTTGGGCGAATGTTGTACCATGTACGAAATCATCGCCGCCGTGTACGACATGGTATCCGTGCCGTGACAGACCACAAACCCGTCGTATTGATCGTAATTTTCGCGAATGGTCGTCGCAAGACGTACCCAATGATCGGGCGTTACGTTCGTGCTGTCGATATTGTAAATTTGTATCGCGCTCGGCTCGCAAAAATCAAAAATTTCGGGAACGCATTTTAACAAGCCCTCTGCGGCGATCTCGGGGATCAACCCCTGCGCGCCCGAATGGGACGCGATCGTGCCGCCCGTGGCGATCAACAGTATTTTCTTTTTCATTTTGTCTTCCCCTTTATACTCTGCGGCGCAGATAATCGCCCGCGTGTAATTCGTACGGGCATTTGATCGTATAGATTTCCTGCACCCGTTTCGCGTCGTCTACTCTTTCGCCTTGGCTGTCGTAAATTTCGTCCGCAACAAACGTCTTGGTGAAATTCCCGTCGGGCGAAAGCACCTCTAAAAGCTCGTCCTGCTTAAAACGGTTGCGCATTTCCGCTTTGATATAGCCCTTTTCAGCCCCCAAAACGTCGGCAATATAGATATAATCGCCGCGGCTTTGACTGTCCTCGTAATTGACCGTTTCGCCGTTTTCGCCAAGCATGTACGCCTGTGTATATTCGCGGTGTGCCACCGCCAAAAGCTCCTGCTTAGACGCGGAAAGCTCTTCCCCGTCCATGGCGCGGCGGTATGCGTTGATGACCGTCGCCAAATAGTAGCCGCTCTTCATTCTGCCCTCGATCTTAAACGAGCAAACGCCTGCGTTTTCCAGCTCTTTAAGATAAGCGAGCATATTCAAATCCTTGCTGTTAAAGATATACGTGCCCCGCCCGTCCTCTTCGATCGGCAACCATTCCGATTTTCCGTTGGTCGCGTTCAGCGCGCGCACTTCGTAACGCCAACGGCAGGACTGCACGCACGCGCCGCGGTTGGACGAGCGCCCGTCCAAATAATCGGACAAAAGACATCTGCCGCTGTACGATATGCACATCGCGCCGTGCACAAAGGTTTCCAGCTCCATTTGAGGCACAAATTCGTGGATCTCCGCGATCTCTTTTATCGATAACTCGCGCGCCAAGATCACGCGCGAAACGCCCTGCTCCGCCCAAAATTTTACGGCGTATTTATTCGTCGTGTTTGCCTGCGTAGAAAGGTGTATCGCCAAGCTCGGCGCGGCTTTTTTCGCCATATACACCGCGCCGGGGTCGCTGATAATTACGGCGTCTACGCCTATATCCGCAAGGGTTTTGAAATAGCTTTCTAAAACGCAAAAATCGGCGTTACGCGCAAAGACGTTCGCCGTTACGTATATTTTCTTGCCAAGTCCGTGGGCATACGCCGTCGCCTCGCGCAGTTCGTCCACGGAAAAATTGTCCGCAAACGCGCGGAGAGAAAACTGTTTCCCCCCGACGTATACCGCGTCCGCGCCAAAATACAACGCCGTGCGCATTTTTGCATAGCTACCCGCAGGCGCTAAAAGCTCTGCTTTCATCTTCAACCTCTTCCGTTAATCTTCTTTTCCGCCGCGATATACCGACAATGCAACGCCGTCCCCGACGTTTAATACGGACGTGATAAAATCTTTATCCGCCGTCACCGTTTCCAGATACGAACGTATCTTATCCACGATAGAATGGCGTTTTTGGGGCGTGGGCTCTTCGCCGCTCACCCAGCCGTATAACAGCACGTCGTCTGCAAACAAAACCGCGCCCTTTTTCATCAGCCGTTTTAAATCGAACAGATATTTTTCGTATTGCGCTTTCGGTCCGTCCAAAAATACGAAGTCAAATTCCCCGTCCATCATCGCAAGGATCTCCCCCGCGTCGCCAAGGTGCGCCGTTACGCGGTCTAAAACGCCAAAATCCGCAAAGTTTTGCTTTGCTTCGAGATAGCGTTCCTCTTCCAGTTCCATCGTCGTTATACGGGCGTTTTTACACTCGTATAGCATAGCGATCGTGGAAAGCCCGACCGCCGTACCGATTTCCAAGATACGCATAGGCTTTGTCGCGGCGAGCGTGAGCAGTAAAAATTGCAACGTTTCGTCGTCCGCCACGGGAATACCGCGCGCAAGGGCGTCTTTGCGACGAGCGATGATCCGCTCGTCAATATTCAGTTTTACCAAAGACGCCGTATATTGCATTTGCGTTTTTCCTTTTGTGTTATACGTCCAAAACAGACACCACGATCAGGGGCGCTTGTCTTGTCTTTTTAAAGAAATAATTTCTAAGCTGTTTGCGGATATAGTTTACCAGCTCTTCCTTATTGCCCGCGCCGTAATCGTAATTTTCCACGGCACGCTGTACCACAGAACGAAGCTCCCATTCCATTTCCTTGCCCGTAAACACGCAGCCGTGCGACTCGATCACGGGATCGTTGATAACGTAGTTCCCCGCAGCGGCAAGCGCGACCGTAAACACGCCGTCCGCCGACATCTTTAAGCGGTCTTTCATCACCTCGCTCGTGCCGTAGTCCTCCACGCCCTCGCCGTCGATCAAGCGCGTGCCCGCCTGTACGTTTTCGCCGAATTTCATTTCGTTTTCGGTGAGCTCTACGCAGTTGCCGATTTCGGTGATCAAGATATTGCGTTCTGCCATGCCCATACTTTCGGCAAGCTGTGCGTGACGTTTCAAATGACGGTATTCGCCGTGTACGGGGATAAAGAATTTCGGTTTTAACAGCGTGTGCAAAATTTTGTGTTCTTCCTGACACGCATGCCCCGAAACGTGGATTTTTTCCAAGCTTTCGTACACGACCCGCGCTCCCTTTTTATACAGGTTGTTGATAACGCGGTAAATCATTTTTTCGTTGCCGGGAATCGGGTTTGCCGAAATGATAATCGTATCGTTCGTGCCGATCGTGACCTTGTTAAAATCGCCCGACGCCATACGGGTCAGCGCGCTCATGGGCTCGCCCTGCGACCCCGTCGATACGATAAGCAGTTCCCCGTCGAAAAGGTTTTTCGTCTTTTCGATATCGATCAAAACGCCCTCGGGAATGATCAGCTCGCCTATTTTTACGGCTGCCTCTACCACCTTGAACATACTGCGCCCCGAAAGCGCCACCTTTCTGCGGTATTTTACCGCCAAATCGATAATTTGTTGCAATCTGTGCACGTTGGATGCAAACGTCGCGATAATCAAGCGGCGGTTTGTGTTTTCCGAGAATAAATGATCGAGCGTTGTCCCGACCACCGTTTCGCTCATGGTATACCCGGGCCGTTCGATATTCGTCGATTCGCTCATATACAAAAGCACGCCCTCTTTGCCAAGCTCCGCGATCCGTTTCAAATCGATAGGCTCGCCCGCGACGGGGGTCAAATCGATCTTGAAATCGCCACTGTGGTAAATCAAGCCGTTAGGGGTGCGAATCGCCAACGCGCACGCGCCCGAAATCGAGTGGTTGACGTTGATAAATTCCACCTCGAACGCGCCGAGCTGAATCCGCTCGCCCGCCTGTACGACCCGTTGCACCGCGTTTTTGATGCTGTGCTCCTGCAATTTGTTGTCCGTGAGCATCAACGTCAGTTTCGTACCGTATATGGGGGTGTTTTCGTTGATTTCTTTCATGAGATAGGGTACGCCGCCGATATGGTCCTCGTGCCCGTGCGTGAGCAATACCCCGCGAATTTTGTCTTTATTCTGCGCCAAATAGGTGATATCGGGAACGACCGAATCCACCCCAGGCATATCCTCGCCGTTGGGGAAGGTCAGCCCTGCGTCGATAATCACGATATCGTTGGCGTATTCGATCGCCGTCATGTTTTTGCCGATTTCGCCAACGCCGCCCAAAAACACGATTTTAACGGGGCGAGCCTTTTTGCCCTTTCCCGATTGCTTTACCGTCGGTTTTGCCGCCTGTTTTCCCTTGTCCGCCTTTTCGGTTTGGACGGGTTTTTGTTTTTTTACGGGCTGTTCCGTTTTAAAATCTTTGTTGGAGCTACGCGGCGGCGCGATTTTCTTTTTCGCCGTTTCCGATTTTTCCTCTTTTACCGTTTTTACCGCTTGGGGCTTGTCCGCGCGACGTTTTTTCGGCTGCTGCAATTGCGGCTTTTCGATAAACAAAGCGTCAAACGAAGTCCCCATCGGGCTTTTTTCTTTCGTGCGAGCTCTTTTTGCGGGGGCTGTTTTCTCGCCCCGCGCGTTTTTGGTTTGTTTTGTTTCTTGCTTTTCTTTCACCTTACTAAAAAATTCTCCTTAACGGATTTTTTCCGTTCATAAAATAGAGAGCCGAAAATATGAAATTATCAGCTCTCCATCGTTTATTCGTATGTATCTTTTGTTTTAAACCTTAGAAATTAAGGCTGATCTTCTTACCCTGCGTTACTTTGATAAGACCCTTCTTGATCAATTGTTCGTCCGTTTCGTATGCAAATTCGGCAACGTAATCAACGGGTTCAAAGGTAGGATCTTCCACCGCTTCCAACTTCGCGGCAAGATATTTTACCAAACGAACGGCTTTCTTTGCGCCAACTTCGCTCTTGACCTTGATCAGGAAAGGCGTAGCCTCGTATGCCTTTTGATCGCCTACGTATTTTTGATGATATACCGTTTCTTTGAGTTCGGGATCGTTTACGTCCAACGCAAGATACAGTTTCAACGTTTTGCCCACAACCGTTATCTTTGCGATCGTGTCGCGGCCAAGGTTAAATCTGTCGCCCTGCAAGCTGACCGTAGAGTTAATTCTCTTGTACAGATCAAACGCGTTTTTGATATCGCTGTAATATACTTTGAGCTTTGCGTCGCTCTGTTTCATTTTCGCAACAAAGCTCTTCTTGTAACGGGTAACCATTTCAGTTTCGCCCGTTTCTTCCGTTGCCGCGATTTCTTCCACCGCAGATTCGCAAGGCGCAACGCAAGCTACCCCGTTCTTTTTGAGTTCAGCCAGCTCTTTTTCAAGCGCGTCGATTCTTGCCGACAGCTGCGTGTAAATGCTCTGATTCTGCTTATAAGCAAAGCGAATCTCTTTTGCCAAAGATTCCATCGTCAAATCTTTTCCAGTTACGTTGTTGTCAGCCATGTCTCCACCTCTTTTTTAATTTTTTCCGCCGTCCAACCCCAAAAGGTGGGGGCAGGTATCCGTTGAATTGATTTTTTAACGGATTTTCTTTTGTTTGTTAGTATAATTATATCATATCAAACGCCGTCGGTCAAGGGGTTGAAGAAAAATTTTTACCCAAAAAAAGGCTTTTTTTTCGATTTTTTTGCAATTTTTTTGTTAAATCGCTAATTTTCCTGTTTTTTCGTTCATCACGACACGGGTATCATGCTTTTTTCTTTTTGCACGCTCTTTGCACCCATTTTACCAGTTCTACGACGGGAATTACGAGCAAGCCCATACCGACCGCCACCGCATATTCGACAAAGCCTACGTGCTCAAACCCAAACGCGTTGGCAAGGAAAGGTATCTCGCATACCGCCGTGGTGAGCAACAGCGAACCGACCGCCGCAATCCAAAGCACGACGTTGTGCCCTTTCATTTTAAATACACTGTCCCGCTGAGAACGCATATTAAAGCTGTGGAAAATTTCCGCCATAGACAGGGTCAAGAACGCCATCGTCGTACCGTGTTCCGCCACGTTAGAGCCCGTCGGAGCAAGCAGGTATCTGCCAAGGAAATACGAACCGAGGGTCAACGCCGCAAGCAATATGCCTTGATATAATACGTCTATGCCCAAGCCACCTGAGAATATACCTGATTTCGGGTCGCGCGGTTTGCGTTTCATTACGTTGGGTTCTGCCTTTTCCACGCCGAGCGCCAACGCGGGGAAGGTGTCCGTGATCAAGTTGATCCAAAGCAGGTGTACGGGTTTGAGCAAGGTAAAGCCGCAAAGCGTCGCTACGAAAATACCGATAACCTCGCTCATGTTGGACGCGAGAAGGAATTGAATGGCTTTACGGATATTATCGTAGATACGTCTACCCTCTTCCACCGCGCCGACGATCGTTGCGAAGTTGTCGTCGGTGAGTACCATATCCGCGACGTTTTTGGTTACGTCCGTACCCGTAATGCCCATGCCCACGCCGATATCCGCCGCTTTGATAGAGGGCGCGTCGTTTACGCCGTCCCCCGTCATCGCCGTAACAAACCCTGCGCCGCGCCATGCGTTGACGATACGGGTCTTGTGTTCGGGCTGTACGCGTGCGTACACGCTGATATTGCGGAATTCCTTTTCAAAGGTTTCGTCGTCCATTTCGTCGAGCTGCGCACCCGATACCGCGCGAACGCCCTCGTCCAAAATGCCGAGCTCTTTCGCGATCGCAATCGCCGTGTCGATATGGTCGCCCGTGATCATAATGGGACGTACACCTGCCTCGCGGCATTGTTCGATCGCCACCTTAACCTCGGGACGGACGGGGTCGATCATACCGCAAAGCCCCGTAAAGCAAAGCTTTTCTTCCAAGCTTTCAGGCGAGAATTCATCGGGCTGTTTTTCCCAAACGCGGGTAGCGCATGCCAAGACGCGCAACGCCTTATCCGCCATAGCCTTGTTCGCCGCCAAAATTTCGGCTTTGTATTCCGCCGTCATAGGAACGGCTTTTCCGTCTACAAGATAATGCGTACAACGGTCGATGACTACGTCGGGCGCACCCTTGGTGTATTGCACGATAACGTCCCCCGCGCTATGCACCGTGGACATCATTTTTCTGTTAGAATCGAAGGGCGCTTCGCCGATACGGGGATATTCCGCCTTTAACGCGGGGTTTTTCATGCCGAGCTTATCTGCCCAAACCGCAAGCGCCGTTTCCGTCGGTTCACCCGTGACCGAGCCTTCCTCGTCGATTGCCGCGTCGCTGCAAAGCGCCATAGCGCGAGCAATCGCGTTTTCGTCCTCGCCGAAGAAATCCACGACCGTCATTTTGTTCTGCGTAAGCGTACCCGTCTTATCCGAACAGATAATCTGTGCGCAGCCGAGCGTTTCCACCGCCGTCAGTTTACGAATGATCGCGTTGCGCTTGGACATGTTGGTAACGCCGATCGACAGCACGACGGTAACGACCGTGGCAAGCCCCTCGGGGATCGCCGCAACCGCAAGCGATACTGCCGCCATGAACGATTCGATACCCACGTCCACGTTGAGCGTGCCCGCGTACAAAATCTTAACGACAAATACTACGCCGCAGATGCCCAAAACGAGCCAGGTAAGCACTTTGGAAAGCTGAGAAAGCTTTCTTTGCAAAGGCGTTTTGCCCTCCTGCGCCTGCGCCAACGCGCCCGCGATCTTACCCATTTCGGTATCCATACCCGTCGCCGTAACAACGGCTACGCCGCGGCCGTACACGACCGTACCGCCCATGTATATCATGTTTTTACGATCACCAAGCGGCACGTCCCTGCCCGTTTCGCTGACCTTGATCGCCGAAACGATTTTTTCAACGGGGACGGATTCGCCCGTGAGCGCCGCCTCTTCGATCTTCAAGCTGGCGCTTTCCAAAATTCTGCCGTCTGCGGGCACAGCGTCGCCCGCTTCGAGCAAAACGATATCGCCAACGACCAAATCCTCGCTGGGGATAATCTGTATTCTGCCGTCGCGCAAGACCTTGGAATGTGCGGCGGACATCTCTTGCAACGCTTCAATCGCTTTTTCCGCTTTGCTCTCTTGCACCACGCCCAAAATCGCGTTGATCAAAACGACCGCGCCGATAATGATTACGTCCACGTACCCCTCGCCTTCGCGCACCGCAAGCACGCCGCTGATCACCGCCGCAACGATCAAAATAATGATCATCGGGTCGGCGAGCTGTTCTAAAAAGCGACGAACAATCGATTTTTTCTTTGCCGCAACCAACTTGTTTTTGCCGTTTTGCAACAGTCTTTCGCTCGCCTCCGCGCCGCTAAGACCTGTTTTTTCGGACGTGTTCAACGCCTGCAAAACCGCCTGTTTGTCTTCGCAATAATGTTTCATCTTTACTCCTACGTCTTTATAGTTTATTCCATATTTACACACGAATAATACTTCGTGGAACAAAAAAACAAGTACGGGTCGCCGTACTTGAAAAATCTTTCGTATAAAAACGGGTTTTTCTCGCACGACGATTGCCGATGACGAGTCTTGCAATCAAGGCAGCCAGGCGCTGACCGCGCCGAGAATGTTGACTTGCCACCGCTTTCGCGTTTGCTACTCCCTCTGTTTACTTTTTAAGTATACCAGTTTTACCAGAACTTGTCAAATGTTTGAACGTGCTTTTTGTAAAAGAAAAATCGGCGTTTCCACCGATTTTTTCTTTGTATTTTGTTAGAAAGGTAACAGTACCAGCAGGTTGCACGATACTACGATCAATACAAGCGCAAACGGATAGGTTGCCGCATACGCCGACGATACGTCGTCCGTACCTGCTACGCTGATCAGCGAGCCGAGCGCAGGCGTACTGGTCATACCGCCCGTGATCGAGCCGAGGCTGTTGAAAATAGACAGCTTGAATACATATTTGCCGAGGATAAAACCAACAACCATAGGCACAGTCGCCATAATAATACCGTATACGATATAGATCCATTTGAAAGAAGAAATGAATTTAACACCGCCAGGAACGCCTGCACCGACCAAGAATAAAACCAAACCAAGTTCACGGAAGAAGTTCAATGTTTGCTTGGGTACCTTCATGTCGATCTTGCCAAAATGACCGAAATGACCTACGATCAAGCCTGCAATCAGCGTACCGCCCGACGAGCCGAAGCTGAAATAGTTTCCGTTGCCGATAGGAACCTTGATACAGCCTATAATCAAACCTAAAACGACCGTCGTCATAAACGGGAAGAACGCAAATTCGTCAATCGAAAAACGTTTCTTACCATCGTCTTTAATTTGCAAAGTATTTGCTGCAACGAAAGATTCTCTTTCCTTTGCAATATCTACTTTCAAAAGCTTGGGCATGATCTGTACGAACAATACAACGCCGAGCACCCCGTACAAATATCCAATACCGTAACCAGCGATTACCTGACCCGACGCAGAGCCTGCCGCATCTTTTGCCGCAGAGAACGCAGGCGTGGACGTGAGCGAGCCAGACAAAAGTCCTGTACCCATAGCAATATCCATTTTCGTATCGACCGCACTAATTACAACAGTAATACCTACGCCAACCAATACGATAATTGCGCCCATAAATACGTAAGCCATCATACTTTTGTTGAAAGAACGGAAGAATTTAGGTCCTGCGATAAGCCCAACCGCCGTTACGAACAATACCGTACCAATATTGGAAATCGTACTAAATACACTTTCGATTGAGTATGTCTTAAATTTACCAAGTGCAACCTCTGTAATTGCACCCGCATCATCTTTTATAAAGCCCAAACCACCCTCAAACGATTTAGCTGTACTCCAAAGAGTAATCTGCTTACCTGCAATTTCAATCGTCGGGAATTTTGAAAACAAAATACCGACCAAAATAGCCACAAGCAATACACCTGCCGTACCGAGCGAAATGCCTTTGATTGTAACCCTACCGAGCAACAAACCCAATACGATTACCGCAAAAGCAACGAATAAAGGCACAAGCAGAGAATTCAATACTTCATAAAAATACATAATATCTCTCCTGTTTTTTACGGACGAAAACGCACAAAGCGTACCTCGTGCGTTTTGTCCTTGCTTATTTTATCAATTTGTTCTTATTTTTAGTTTGCCTGTCTTCTGTAATCGGGCAAAAGCTTGGGCGACTGCACGTCCGAAGAAATACCTGCCTCGCAAAGTTCTTTCTCAAACGCCTGTACGTGGTCGAGCGTAAGCTCTTTAAGTTCTACGCTCTTGTACTTTTCGCCTGCCTGCTGACCTGCGTTTCTGCCGAATACGATGATGTCGAGCAAAGAGTTGCCCATAAGTCTGTTCGTACCGTGGATACCGCCGACCGCCTCGCCTGCTACGTACAGGTTTTCAATGCACGTCATACCGTTTGCGCCGATATCGATACCGCCGTTTTGATAATGCAAGGTGGGATAGATCAAGATCGGTTCTTTACGGATATCGATACCGTATTTACCGAACATTCTAAGCATTGCGGGAATACGTTTTTCGATCGTGCCCTCGCCGTTCAAAATGTCGATAAGCGGCGTGTCCAGCCAAACGCCCTCGCCGTCCGTCGTCTTGATACCGTTGCCGTTTTGTTTGCACTCACGAATGATCGACGACGCCGTTACGTCACGCGTTTCCAGCGAATATACGAACGCCTCGCCGTCTTTGTTGACGAGCTGTGCGCCGAGCGAACGAACCTTTTCGGTTACGAGCGCACCGTAGATCTGCGTAGGCTCTGCCGCGCCCGTAGGGTGATACTGCAACGTTTCGGGATAGAGCAATTTTGCACCCGCTCTGTATGCAAGCACCAAACCGTCCGCCGTCGCGCCGTAGTGGTTGGACGTGGGGAAACCTTGATAGTGTAATCTGCCTGCGCCGCCCGTTGCGATAACGACCGTCTTTGCGCGCGCGATCAAGATCTCTTTCGTTTCCATATTCATAAGCACCGCGCCTGCGATTTTTCCGTCGGTATCTTTGATCAATTCGATCGCCGCCGTAAAATCAACGACCGTAATTCCACGGTTGAATACTTCATCGCGGAGCGTTCTCATAATTTCCGAACCGGAATAGTCGCGGCAAGCGTGCATACGCTTTCTCGAAGTACCGCCGCCGTGCGTCGTTACCATCGTGCCGTCCGCTTCCTTATCGAACATAACGCCGAGTTTATTCAGCCACAAAATCGCTTCGGGAGCTTCGTTTACGAGCTTATACAAAAGTTCGGGTTTGTTTTTGAAATGTCCGCCTCCAAGCGCGTCAAGGTAATGGGTAGCAGGGCTGTCGTTGGGCTTATCTGCCGCCTGAATACCCCCTTCCGCCATCGCTGTATTTGCGTCGCCAAGACGGAGCTTCGTTGCGATCATAACTTTTGCGCCGCGTTCATTCGCTTCGATTGCCGCGGAAGAACCTGCCCCGCCGCCGCCGATAACAAGTACGTCTACGTCGTAATCGATCTTCGTTAAATCGATATCCATATCCTTTACGCGGGAATGGCCTTGTAACAAATCCGCAAGCTCGTGTAAAACCTTTCCACCTTTATTTTGACCAACTTTCAATTCTTCATACGCGGAAGTAATGTAATCGGGGTGGAAGGAAGCCAAAACGGCGTCTTTTTCTTCTGCCGTCATGCGCACGTGCAGGTTTTCTCTACGGGAAGCGCGCGTCGCTTCTACTTTTTTCATAGATTCTAATTGTTCATCTGTATAGTGATACATAAAGCCAACCTCCTTATTTTTCGATTTCTCTATTGTTATAGAGATGTTTCTGTTCTTCCAAAGGCGTGTTCATGATCGCTTCAAGCGCCGCCTTGCAATCCCCTCTGTCGATTTCCGCAACACGATTGATAAGGTGTTCGGTTTGAGGAGCAAGATATTTACCCGTCAATCTACGAGTCAAGAGCGCAACTTGAGGATGCGAAATACCTGCAGGACAACGCGAAGAGCATACGCCG
>JAFTQY010000039.1 GCA_017462505.1 Clostridia bacterium | reverse complement strand
TCGCGAGCCTTACATACAGTTTAGCACGGAGGAGCTTTTTTGTATACCAGATGGTAAGCTTGAAGCTAAAGCTATTTGCCACCAGCACAGCTGGTGGTTTTTGACAACCGCGAGTTCCCACTCGCGGTTGTTGCTGTACAAGCAAAAAACTCGACTTTTTAAGCCGAGCTTTTTAGATAATTCTGTCGTTATTCCACGACCTTTAATTTTTTGAAATAGTAAATGGGGATCGCCGACCAGCCGTGGCAAAGACTGCCCGCGTGATCGAACGCCGCCGCCCCGTCTATCGTTTCCCATGCCGCCGACGAGCCGCTGTCTAACATCAATTGATAATCCTTGCGAATTTCGGCAAGTACCGCGCCCTGATACTTTTCTTCGTCCACGCTTAAAAGCGCGTCAAATTTAAAGCATTTCATACTCAAAGAGCAAGGGATAAGCTCGCCGCCAGCCAGCTTTTCGCAAATGATTTCCGCTTTTTTGCCGCCGACGATACCGAACGCCACCGCCAACGCGTTGACAAGCTCCACGTATTCGTCGCCGCCTACCGTCACGCTAAACGCCTGCTTTTCCTCGTTATAGAACGCCTTGATAATATTTTCCGCCAACTCTTCGTCCGCGTTGCCATACGGGTATTCCACGCCGCCAAGCTGACAAATGCGTTTCAAGGCTCGAAGCGCCATCACGCACAGGATATTCAGCTGTGCGTCGGGAATTACCGCGTCCGCGCTGTGCAGCGTGCCCTCGGAATGTTCCGACCAGTCGTAGAAATTCCAGTTCTGCGCCCCCTCGAAACGGTAAAGCAAGCCGTTTTTGCGGCGGGCAAGCATCGCGTCCATAAACTGCAAGATACGGGGATAGACTTCCTTGACAATCGACGTATCGCCCGAATGTTCGATATATTCCTTGACGGACAGCGCGTAGTACAGAGAAAACGACGGGATCGCAAAGCCCGTGCCGCAGGGATAGCAAATGGACATCAAGCCGTCCACGCCCTTGTCCTTGCTCATAAGGAGCAAGTTAGCCCGCGCGTATTCAAAATTGCCGTCTGCAAAGGCATAATATCCGCACAGCATTTGGTTGCGGGAATCGAACGCGTACAGGCATTGTTCCCGCCAAGGGCAATCGACGTAGTGTTCCATCATGCAAAGGCGCAGGCTGTTTAAGCACAGTTCATAAATCTTTTTATCCTGTTCCGTCTTTGCCGTAAACGCCTTGGGCGTTGCGGGATATACCTGCGGAATCAATGCAATATCGTCCACGTCAATCGGGTTTTCGCAGGTAACTTCTAAATATCGACAGCCAAAACGGAGCATATAATTTATGTATGCGTTTTCGCCGTCGCCGGCAACGTATTCCACGCTGAAATCCCGTTCGTGGATAAAACGGCTGACTTTGCCGTCCTTTAAGATATGCTCGCCGAACGCAATTGTGATTTTTTGTTTCGTGGTAGAACGGATTACAAAGGACAACAAGCCGACCACTTCTTCGCCGAGGTCGAACAAATAATAGGTCTTATCCGATTGTTTAACCAACTTCGCCGACACGGGTGCAAGCAATTCTCCCTTTTTAACGGGACGGGGCACAAGATTACAGTTTTTATCCGCCAAAACCGACGGCGTAAAGCCCTGCAAATCGCCCCGTTTCCAACCGTCTGCCTTAGTTGCGTCGTACAAATAGCTGTACCCAAGCTGGTTGGTGACGATTTTCTTTAAGCCGTTTTGATAGGCACGGCTGTATCTGGAAAGGGTGTGTTTTCCGCTTTCAACACGTACCGTCCCCCCCTCTTCGATTTCAAACAGCAAGCCCGCGGGCGCGCTGTAATAACGAGAAGTGTTCGTGCCGAAATACCAAACGACAACCGCAATTTTATTTTTACCCTTCGTCAGATAAGCCGTGATGTCGAGCTCGTCATAGGCTTTGTACCAAGGGAAATCGCCGTACTGGTTGCTGGCAACGTATTTGCCGTTGATAAACAGGGTATAATCGCTGTCCGCCGAGATACGGCAAACCGTCTTTTCGCCCTGCCAAATAAATTCGTCGTAAAAATCGCCGTAGGTATCGGGCGCGTTTTCGCCGTCCACCCAAATCCATTTTGCTGTTTTAAAAACGCTCATATCTTTTCCTTTCCTTTTTTAGAGTAAGAAACAAATGCCCCAGTACAGCAGGGGTATGGTCGCCACCGAAAGTATCGTCGAGCCAAGCGTGAACGCCACCGCGCTTTCCGAATCCCCGTTATGGGTGTCCGAGAACGTAGAGGAAAGCCCCGCCGTCGGCGTTGCAAAGCTGACGAACGCGCCTAAAATGAAATCCTCGCTGACCAAGCCGCCGCCCGTCAACGCTTTTACCGCAAGCAGCGCGCCGATAATCACCGCAGGGAATACGACGAGCTTTAACGCCGACACGTAATAGGTTTTCCACGACGTGAACAGCGAAAGGAATTTTACGCCCGCCATCTTCATACCCAAAATCGTCATAGAGATCGGGGTGACGAGATTGCGGAAATGTCCTGAATAGGTTATCACTTCGGGAATGTGTTCTTCAATCTTACAAAGATTGAGCACAATACCGATCACGAACGCGACCAAAACGGGGTTAAAAAACGCCCTTTTCAGGCTGATCGTCTTGCGATCGCGCGAGATGAGATACACGCCCAGCGTGTACATTAAAATATTGGTAAGAATATTGATGATGATAAGCACCGTCATTACGTCAGGTCGGTTTGCAAATACCGCCGCCGCAAGCGGGATACCCAAAAATCCGTTGTTAGAGAACATAGCGCAAAAACGCATCATGCCCCGCGTTTTTTCCTGCCGCTCCGCCGCCGTCAGGGGGATCGTCGCGAAAAACATAATCAGCGTAACGCCTACGCCCACGCCTACCGCCAAGCCGATCGTCGCAAACAGTTCTTTGCTGAGCGTTACCTTTTCGAGCATGCTCGACAAAATCAAGAACGGCATGCCCACGTATACCAAAAGTTTGGAAAGCACGCCCGAGTGCTCCTGTTTTAAAAGTTTCGTTTTCACGAGCAAGTACCCCGGAACGGCAAGCAACACGAAAACGATTACGTTTTTTAGCATCAATACTAATTCGTCCATAGTTTTACCTATTTACAATCCCTTTTTTTTCCAACCATGCAAACGACGTTTTGACAAACGCGTATTCGCCGTCGTCGTCCTTGTGCTCCGACCCGTAACAATGTCCGCCTAAAAGCTGTTCGCACTCGATATCCGCGTCGTTTTTGAACGCCAAAACCGTCTTGTAAAACAATCGGTTTTGCTCGGGGCGGGTAGGCATGTCCTTGTCGTAATAAATAAGCAGCATTTTTGAAAAGCTCGTGTTTTCGTCCACAAAATACAGGGGCGCAAATTCGTTGATACGCTGTGCCAAAGGGTGCAAGCCCTGTTCGGTATTCATCACGTTAAAATGCGCCGTCATTTGCGCGCTGTCGATAATCCAACCGTCGATTTGTTCGGCGTTGATACCCACTTCGCCCAAATATTTTTTATCCAGACAGAGCATCGCGGCTATCCACGCGCCCGCCGATTGACCCGACGCGATAATTTTGCCGTTGCCGCCCCAAGCAGGGATACGTTCCTTGACGAACGCCACCGCCGCCGCGCCGTCCTCCAAAAAATCGGGGAATTTTGCGTCGGGATAAATACGGTAATCGACAGAAACGAACGCATAGCCTTTTTTTACAAAGCTATGCGCTATTTCCACGAAATTTTCTTTCGCTCTTGCGTGTACCTTCAACCCGCCGCCGTGGAAATAGACCACGGTGGTAAAGCCGTCGCCATCGGGCAGATACACGTCTAATTTTTCCGTATGCTTTTGCGAATATTGCAAATTTGGAAACGTTCTCATACCATGATTATATAATAGATTTCTATTTGTGTCAAGAAATTTTTTGCAAATCAAATTGCTTTTTTCCGCGCTTATTCGATTTCGTCCAAAATCTGTTGTAAGGTATCTACCTTTTTATAGCACAGACTGTCCAAGCCGCTCTGCGTGATGTTGCCCGCGTTTAAACCGAACACGGGGAAGCCCGCAAATCGGAGCGCCATCACCCCCGCCGCCGAATCCTCGATACCGATAACGTTTTCGGGGTTTTTGATCTTCAATCCCATGTACGCGACTTCGGTATACACCCAAGGGTGGGGCTTTGCCGCGATCTCGCCCAGAGAACCGTATTCGTGCGTGTCCTTTCTGTGCCCGCCCGTAATGATCGCGTCGTAAAATTTTAAGGGGTCGCCCATGCCGAGGGTGCGGAATACCGCCACGATCTCGGGGATCGCCTTATAATCCAAGCCGCTCGTCACCAAGCCGATCTTGATACCGCGGCGTTTGAGCTCGTACAAAAACTCTTTCAAGCCCTCCGTGGGCTTGAACGCCTCTACCTTGCCGCGCCCCTCCAAAATTTCGTCCAGCTCCGCTTTCGCGACCTTGTGATAGATCTCGATCGCCTTGCTTAAATCCTCGTTAGGGTAGTATTTATTGATACAGTATTGCAGGTGATCGGCGGTCGTAAAGCCCGAAACAAAGGGCACGTCCGCCTCTTCCAGCTTGAAATTTTGATCGCAAACGAGCTCTTGCATCGTGCGTTCAATAATATAGATCCAGAATTCCTCGCTCGTTACCGTTGTGCCGTCGAGGTCCATCAGCACCGCCTCGACGGGCTTGTGCAAAGTAACGGGTTTGATTTCGTATTCCATCGAAACGCCGCTGCTAAACAGCTTTCCGTACATCTTGCCGTCACGCTCGATAAATTCCACGTTATTTAATTTCTTGCCGATCAAATCACGCATGTACGATCTCCTTTGCAAAGTCGGTCACTTCCAGCGCCTCTGCCTTTGCGCCGTCGCCGCAGATATACACCGTCTTTTCTTCGCCCGCCTGCATATCGAAATAGTTGTCCGAATAACTGTATTTGTAATTTTCGGGCAGGCGCAAAGTAAGCGCCTTGACAAACGCGTTCGCTTTGATCGTCACCGCCAAGCCGCAATCCGTTTCTTTTACGGTGTAGCCGTAATCGCTTTCAAAGCGACACGTATGCCACATGTCGTAGGAATATACGGTGGTTTTATCGCCCATTTGCGCGTACAGATAGGTGTTGGGAATCGCCACTTCGCCGCAAACCTCGATCTGCGCAACGCCGTTGTTATCCACCTCGATTTCCGCTGTCTTCGACCAAGCGACCTCGCCGCTAAGCGTTTTTACGCCGTATTCTACCTTGCCGAAAATAAAGCTATCCGTATCGTTGACCAGCGTCAACACGGTCACGCCCCCCTTCTTTTGCACAAACGTAAGCAAAACGGGCGCGAAAGAGTTCTTCATCTGATAGTACGCTTGTTTAGGCTCGCAATAGTAATCGATAACCGACCACGTTGCCGAGGGCCAAATTTCCGAATACATCCAGTTCATAAAGCCGCCGCAACGCGCTTTGTTTGCACGCGCGTATTCGATTTCCGCGCGGAGCGCCTCTGCGTGTACCGTCATGCCCTTTGCAATAAACTGGCGCGCGTTTGCGCTTTCGCCGTACAGCGTGCTCGCATAATAATTTTCACGCTTTGCAAAGGTCATCAAAATCGACGCGTACGGGTTATCCATCAAGCGATCGTTCCAGTATTCGTTCATGGGCCAAAGCTTGTCCTCAGGGAAAATCTTAGAAAGGCTTTCCAGAGAGCAAGGTCCCATGATCGCACATTCGGAAATGAACGGAACGTCCGTGCCGCTGACGCATTCGCGGTAATTTTCGATACCAGCGGAAAGCACCGCCTCAAAGCTACCCGCGTGCGATTCGCCCGAGGTCTTGTCGTTGCCGACGTCGGTGAGCGCGCAGGGGCTTTGGCGTGCATAGGGACGGGAATCGTCCAAATTCATCACCAACCCGCGCAATACCACGTCCACGAAATAGTCGCCGTGGCAAATTTGCAGACCGTACGTTCCCGTCTTTTCGTTGCCGCCGCACCAGTACACGATAGACGGGTGGTTTCTCAAACGCTTGATTTGATACACCACTTCCTTTTTCATGTTTTCGACGAACGCGGGGTCGTCCTCGGGAATATCCGCGCAGGCAAGCATCAAATCCTGCCATACCATCAAGCCCTTTTTGTCGCAAAGATCGTAGAAAACGTCCTTTTCGTACAGACCGCCCCCCCAAACGCGGAGCATGTTGAAATTACCCTCCACCGCTTGGTCGGTCAGTCGGTCGTATTTTTCGTCCGTGATCGCGCCGATAAAGCATTCTGCGGGCACCCAGTTCGAGCCCTTAACAAATACTTCCCTGCCGTTGATCAGGATTTTATACCCCATCGTCAACTCGTCCACGGGCTTTTGCGAAAGCTCCACCGTTCTAAACGCCAAATTCCCTTGGCGCATATCCACCACCTCGCCGCCGCGGATAAGCTCTACCCTGTACGCATACAAAGGGTGCTCGCCATAGCCCAAGGGCCACCAAAGCTGCGCGTTGTCGATATGTACGTTGGCAAAATTCTTGCTGCCCGTGATTTTGTATTCGTACACCTTGCCGTTATCCGAAGAAAGCTCTTCGTTGGGACGGCTCGCCACCGTGTAACGCAAGGTATCGTTTTGGAACTCCTTATTCGGCTCGGTCAAAAGCTGCCCATTACCGTCCATCTGAGGGCGGATCGTATAGTTCAACTCAACGAACAAGGACACGTTGCCGTCGTTGTACGCCTTATACGAAACGTCCACCATACGGTGCTGTTTTACCCCCTTGATACGCACGTCGCCCCAAATGCCGTAGCCGGGCATATCGGGCGCCCAGTCCCAACCGAAATGGCATTGCGCCTTGCGGATAAACAGACGTTTTACGTTAAACGTGCCAAAATAGCCCCGATCATCGATTTCGTCCATTTTCTTGGTCGTGGAAAGGAGCTTTACACGCAGAATATTTTTACCCGTTTTTACGAAATTTTTAACAGAATAAACGTACTGCAAGAACATATTGTCGCAGTAACCGAGTAAGGTATCGTTCAAATAAATTTCCGCGAAGGTGTCGATGCCGTCGAATTCAAGCAAGATCTCTTCCGAGGAAAGGATATCCTGCGAAAGGGTAAACTCGTTTTCGTAGACAAAATCGCTGTCCGCTATCCAGCGCAGATCGCGGTGATTGAGCCCGTAATACGGGTCTTTGATGATACCGTTATGATAAAGATCCAAGGTAACGTCGCCGGGAACGTTCGCCGCCAGTTTAGTGCCTTGATATTGTACGGTCCAACCGTTTTTTAACGTTAAAACTTTGTTCATATACACCAAAAAATTCCTTTTTTGCTTATTATTAGCATTATATCATAAAAAAGTTTGCTTGTAAACGGAATAAAGCAATTATTTAATCCGTTTACAAATGTAAAACTTATTTTGTCATCTTCTGTCATCGCGAACGAAGCCAATGCGCAGTGTGGCGATCTCGTCTTTGTTTTATACGAGATTGCCGCGCCTACTACGTAGGCTCGCAATGACAAGCATTACGAATAGTAAGCTACGTGCAATAACAGATACTATATAACACGAAAATTTCGGGGCGGAGTTTTCGCTCCGCCCCTACCGTAGCAAATCGACTAATGTATTATTCAAAATGCTTTTGTGTTTCCCTACACGTCGTTACGCTTAGGAAATCGTGATATCTTTGAGGTAAATCGTCTTTACGCCATTGAGATGGAATGCAAATTCCGTGATGGCCGTCGCGCCTTCTTCCAAAACCAACGAAGTCAAATCAACCGTGATCGTCTTCCATTCGCCTACCGTAAACGTGTCTACCGACCAATCGATATACTGCGCTGTAAGAGGTTTTACACGAAGTCTAACAGGGCTAGACGTGAATTCTTCATTGACCATTACCGAGAACGTAAGCGTGCTCTTGCCTGCAAGCAATGCGGGATCAATATATGCTCTTGCCGTAGTAATGCCATCCTCTTGGGTTACTTCCCAAGCGTTTACGCCGTCAACGTTTACAGCCGTTGCCGTAACGCCCGTCGCCACTTTGGAGAAACCAAGACCGTTGACCGTGATTTCTTCGGGGGTCGTATCGCCGCCCGCATTATCGCCTTCGTTACCGTAGGTGATATCGCCGAAGTTCAAGATCGCCGTGCTTTCCGCGCTGGTATCGAACGTACTTACCGCAATCGTAGACGCGTCGCCGTTGAGATATACGCGCAAGGTGTATACCGTGTTCGCCGTCATCGCCTCAACTGCGTTGCCGTTTGCGTCAAGAATTTGAATCGTTCTTTCGCTAGCGCCGTTTGCTGCTGCGCTACCCGTTGCCGAAACGCTGTAATTGCCGGTAAGGATCGCTGCATTCGTGCCGTACGCCCATACGCAGAGTGAGTAAACCGTACGGTCGCCCGTGAACGAGAATTTAACGTCTACGTAGTCGTATTTAATGTTACCGTTTACACCAACACGGTTATTCCAAGCGTCCGCAAGCGTTACCTGCGTAACCGTCGAGCCAGCCTCAAAGCCAAGTGCCGTTACGTCGCCTTCGTATTTCGCAAGGAGCGCACCCGTACCGCTCGTATACACGTCGTTCTGCGTGCCGAACGTACCCCATCTTGCATTGGATACATAGTAGGTTTGCGCCGTACCCATACCGAGATGCAAATATTTCAGCGTTTCGCCTTCTACGAAGCATACGCGGATCGTATACAGCGTATTTGCCTTGAAACCGCTGGTATATTGAGCCTTGAAAGTGTTGCCGTCTTTATCCCATACCTGAACCGTTCTTACCAAACCGTCGCTGGTCTGCATCTGTGCACCGTAGATATTCATGCTGCCTTGCGTTTTGTCGCCGTTGTGAGGCCATGCCGTAAACGAACTGATATCCGTCGAAAGTACAACGTCAAATTCTACGTAGTCGTAATTGTCGGAATCCGCAGGGAAAACAATTCTGTTGTTCCAAACACCCGAAGCGTCTGCCGTGACTTCAAATACGTTAGAACCTTCCGCAAAGCCGAGCGCCGTTACGTCGCCCGTATATGCCGACAATTTTGCCAAATTCGTATTCATGGGATTATTGGGAATTTCTGCGTGCGCAACCTTTTCAAACGTAACGCCGTCAGGGCATTCCGTCAGCATTACCGCAACGTTTTGTACGCCGCCAGCACCGTACGAGTCACCCCTATAACCGATTGCCGCGTAGCTTGCCGCTTTAATAAGGACGTTTTCGTATACGTTGCCGCTATTGTGCGAAATACCGAGCAGGGTCTTCAATTCAACGTAGCTTGCGTCTACCGTAATATCGCGGAAGGTTGCCGCACCGGCAGAACCGCTACATACGAACAAGCCGTCTCTCTTCCACGTCCAAACGCTTGCGGGAGAGCTTGCAATGGTCATCTCAATATTTTCAAACGTCGAACCGGGAGCCGTATACGCAAGGATAGACGCGTAGCCGCCGCCTTGTTTGGAAATGCTCGCAGGAACGCTATCAATGAGGTGTACGTTGGTCAACGTAAGGTTTTTGATGGTTGCGTTTTCCGCATAACCGAAGATACCGCCGTCTGCAACGCGCATATTGTCAATCTTATAGCCGTTACCGTCGAATACGCCTTGGAACTTCCACAAGTGCGTATAACACTCGTTATCACCATTATCCGCGTTACCATCATCTTTCGAGGCATCATAACCTGCCGCATGGTAACCAGCCGCAACCACGTCGGATTTGTCGTCTGCATGCGTAAAGGTAATGTCGTTTGCAAGCGCGTAGTAGCCTTTCAGGTGATCGGTTGCCGTCTTGTTGTTTTCGCCCATACCGATCGCTTTCAATTCCGCTTCGTTCGTAATGTACGTTACCGCAATGACGTTGCTGAAAGAAAGAACCTTATCTGCGTTGCTAAATACGACCTTAGCCTGGTAGGTATCAAGCGTTGCGGGATCTACCGTAACCGTTGCTTTGCCCTCTTCGGTAACCGTGAAATCAACCGCTTCGCCGCCGTTGATGGAAACCGACCAAACGCTGTCTACCGTAAAGCTTTCGCTTTCCAAGGTAACCTGTTTGTCAATGTTCGTCTTGTATTCGGTCAAATCGAATTCCTTTTGAGGTGCCGTAACAACTTCGGTGTCACCAAAGTACAGCTTGCCGTCTTCTACCTTCCAATAACCGCCGAGCGAAGATACGATTGCGCCGTGCGTTTCGTCTGCAAGCATGTCTGCTACCGTTGCAAATTTCGTTCCCGAATCGTTGGTAGGATGGAAATGCCAGAACGCAACCGCGCCCTTATCCGTATTCCAATCCGTCTTAACGTTCGCAATATAATCTCTGTCGATTACGTAGATGTTTGTCGATACGTTATACGTAGAGCTGAGAAGGTATACGTATTCGATACCCGTGAAGTCGCATTCGGTTACGTTTACGATAATGTTCGTAAGCTGCGTATTACCGTGCTGGGTAAAAAGCTTCGTTTCGCCGCCAGCCGCTACACCGCTTTCGATGGAATCAAGCTCGATGTATACGTTTTCAACAAAGCCGCCGCAGCCGCCACGTTCAACAAGACCTGCCTTTTGACCAACCTTCAAATCGGTAAACGCGATATTCTTCAAGACGCCCTCTCTGCCCATCGTGCCGATAAAGCCTGCATATTCGCCCTTCAATTCAAGACCGATGATCGCGTGACCTTTACCGTCGAATACGCCGTGGAAACCGCCCTTGTCGCCTTTGCCCCAATCTTCTACGATTGCGCCGTCTACTCTGTTGTCCTCTGCGGGAGCCGTACCAGCCTTGTACAAGCTCTGGTCTTTCCAGATCTCTTTGTTCTGATAGCAAGCTGCCCAACGGGTGCCGTATGCGATATGCGTCCAAACTTTGTTGTATTCGATATCCGCGCCGAGTACGAAGTAACCGCTCTGCGCGAAGCCCTTCTGCGCTTCGATATTAAGACCTGCCGCCAACGCGTTGTCTGCCGCTACGTTGTAGAACTGTTCAAGCTCTTCTGCGTTGTCGATGATCATCGTGTAAACGCTGACCGACATCTGATATTTCGCTTCATTCGTTTCAACCGTCATTGCGACAGCGTCGCCGAGGTCGGACATCGCCACAGGCATAGCACCTACCGTAACAACCTTGCCGTCAATGCTACCGAATTCTTTATTTGCGTCGTATACTACAGTCGAGCCGATCGTAACCTTCGATACCGTACCGCTTACCGAGTCGGGCAACGTGATCGTATTGTTGTTATACGTTTCAACCGTCATCGTATCTGCAAGGTTGACAATCTTCGGAGCAACCGTGAATACCATTTCCGTCGTCGTGCCGTTCAAAAGCGAGGTTGCAACTACCGTAAACGTTTCGCCGATCTGTGTGTCCTCTGCAACCGTTACCGTGTTACCGCTAATCGTTACGCCCGCCACTTCTTCTTTCAGCGACAGAGCAACGTATGCACGGTTCAGGTTGGTCGTTACGCCAGCCGAAGTACCTGCGTTGACGCTCGTTTCTTCGTTGGTGATCGCAACGTCGTCGCTATACATATCTACAACCGATTTAAAGATAACCGCCGTGTCCGTAACCGTCCACAGATTGCTATCCCATTCTTTTACTACTGCGCCGTGCGTTTCGTTTGCAAGCAGAGCCGCCGCATTGCTGAACGAGCCAGCAACGTCGTCGCCTTCAAGATAATGCCAGAATACGCACGCTTCGCTTTCCGTCCACGATCTCGTGTCGTCAGAGCCTGCCGTCCATTCGTTCATGCCTCTCGCAAGCAGCATGTTTTCTGCACCTAACACGTATACGCCGTTCGCTTTCGCTTCTGCACAAGCGATTACGTATGCATATTTCAGGTTCGCAACGTCCACCTTAGACATATCTACAACGATATTGTCGTACGTTCTTTCGGCGTTGTTGCCCTGTCTTACGATAACGTGCGAGAAATTGTCCTTGCTCGTACCGCCTACTATGCTTTCAACTTCTACGTAAATGTTTTCAAACGCGCCCTGACCGCGGTTTGCAACCAAGCCTGCGTTTGCACCGATCTTCGCGCCCGTAAACGCTACGTTCTTGATCGTACCGCCAAGACCCATCGTTACGATAAAGCCGCTGTAATCGCCGCTCGTTTCTAAGCCGTGGATGTAGTGACCTTCGCCGTCGAACGTGCCCTTAAAGCCGCCAAGCTTACCTGCGCCCCAGTCCTCTACGATCGCGCCTTCGACCAGCGCAGCCGTATTCGCTGCGTTACCAGCTTCGTACAACGAAGGGTCTGCCCAAATGTTGGGATTCTGATAGCACAAGCTATACAAGCTGGGATTTACCCCTGCATAAGGAAGATACGTTTTCCATACTTTGTTGTATTCGATATTGTCGCCAAGCACGAAATAACCGCTGTAAACCAAGCCTTTCTGCGCTTCGAGACAAATACCTTCTTTTACCGCGTTTTCAGCTGCAATCGCTTGCCACTGATCGAGTTCTTCCGCGTTGTTGATGATCAGCGTGTAAACGTCAACGGGAACAGAATAGAACGTCGTTTCCGTTTCAAGCGTCATCGTCTTGCCTTTACCAAGGTCAGCCGCCTTGCAAGGCATACCGTCTTTATCTACGGTGATCGTTGAACCGTCGAGCGAGCCCTTACCGTTTGCAGCGTCAAACAATACGTTGTTGCCGATCGTAGCTTTCAAAACGGGTTCGGTGATTTCTGCGGGAACGGTGATCGTTTCCGTAACCGCCGCTTCAATTGCAAACGTATTGCTAAGAGCAACTTGGTTCTTCGCTACCGCTACGGTAAGCGTAATCGTCAGGTTTTCACCGCCGTATGCGGTCGTACCCGTAATAACGCCCTCGCCTGCTTTGAGCGCGGTGATCACGCCGCTTTCAATCGAAATTACGTCCGAGTCCGTCGCCCATTCTACGGTGAGCTCGTCTTCCTGCGGTTCACCGTTCTTTACGCCGTAAACCGTACCGATGTCAAGCGTTGCGTCTGCAATCAACGTAAGCGACGTTTTATATCCGCCTTCTACCATAGAGATTTTTTCATTCGGAATATCGTAGGAATATTCGTTTTCCATAACCGTTACGGAAATCGTCTTATCTACCGCATAGCCGCGTGCCGTGGTAGATACTTTGTAGATAGCCGTACCCGCCGCGTTTGCCGTAAAGGTCGCCGCCGCGCCGTCCGTCGCAACGGTAACAACGCCTTCGTCGCCGCTGATCTTTTCCCACGTATATACTAAGCCGTATTCGTCGTTGTCAAGGGTATCGCCGTCGAAAACAACGCTCGCCTCTACCGTTTCCGATTCACCCATGTAAACCTTAACCTCTTCAAGGTCAAATTCGATTTCGTGCAATATATCGGTAGGCTCTACTTCCACTTCGTGCGTTGCGCTTACGCCTGCCACGCTTGCCGTGATCGTTACGTTACCGACTTTATGCGCCGTTACCACACCGTCTTGATCTACGCTTGCGATCGAATCATCGGAAGAGGTCCACTCAACGGTCAATTCGTCGTCCGAACCGACTATGATCGCCGTGAGCGAAAGCGTTTCAAACTCCATAACCGTCGCGCCGCCGTTGATCTCAACCGTAATCTGGCTGGGCGCGTCGGAGCTATCGCTCTTGATTTCGGAGCTTTCGCTTACGATTTCAGAGCTGTCGCTTACGATTTCAGAGCTTTCGCTTTCGACTTCGGAGCTTTCGCCGCCGATTTCGGAGCTACTGGTTTGCGAGCTACTCGAAGAACCGCCGTTGCCGCCGCCCTTCTTGCCGCAGGAAGCCATCGCACCCGAAAAAGCCAAGGTCGCGATTACGGACAAAATCAGTAATCTTGTTTTCTTTTTCATACATTTCCTCCTTGTATGTTTTTATTATTTTCATCATTTTTTTTGTTGGGGCGCTCCTTGGGGGAACGCCCCGTATTCCTTTTTTTTACTCCGTTGGATTAAAGCCCCCAACCGTCAAAGATAGGCTGAATAGCAACACCTTCCGCATGGTAGCGGTAATCGATAAGCTTACAATCCGCAATGAAAGAGGTGCGTAAATCTCTTATGTCCGCCGCCGAATAGTAGCCCGTGTAGTATTGACAAATCATATAGCGAGGGAAAATCGTTTCCGCCAAGATATGCTTATACAACGCATCGTAAAGGGTAGGATTGCTCGTCTGGTATTTCTTGATTGCCGTAAAGGCTTTATCGCAAAGGTCTAACCAGTTCTGCAAGGTTGCCAAGGGCCAGTATTTCGCCTCTTCGGAGTTCGTACGTCTTTGCGTATAGAATATCTGGGGATATTCCACCTGCAACTGTTCCATGTGCGCTACCAACATGTTATAGAATTGTCTCATGTAAGGAGCTGCCTCACGGAAGTAATTTGCAAAGAACTTATTCACAAGCTCGCCCGCGTTGAGGTTTACGTTCAACGACAAGGTGTACGTTAAATACGTTCTCAACGTACCAAAGCCCGTATAGATACCGTTTTCTCTGTCGCCCTGGTTGAACAGGAACGCGCCGCCCGCGTCCTTCAAGAAACGAAGGGTATCGGGGATCGCGTCGTAGGAATTATAGGGTACGACGTATCTGGTAAAGTTGGTATCGTAGATCCAGCAATACAAACGGTCGGTGAGCAAGCCCCACTTTTCAAACGTTTCCTTATGCTTTTTGTTTTCCTGATGATAGAAGGATTCTTCAAACGTCGCGTCGATAGGCGCGTAGAATACGCCGACGTGTTCGTTACATTCCAAACCGTCTTCGTACGTTCTATGGAAAGGCAATTCAACGATTTGTCCGTCGTATTCAAGGATGTTTACTTTATCCTCGCCTTCACCGACCGCGTTCAACGAAGGAACGGTATAGTTGCCGTCCGTGCCCGCTACGGGAGCCGACGAAGTCTGTCTGTAAGCAAAGAACAACAGCGTAACTTCACGCTTGGGTTCGCCCGTTTCCTCGGCAATTCTTTCTAATTCTTTCTGTACCAACGTATCGAGGTCGTTCAAGAAGAACATATAGGTTACCGCAAGCGAATCGCTGAACGTGTTTTTAAGCATAGTACACGTATCGCATACACAATGCCCGTAGTAGTCCTCACGCGTAAAGGTAAGCGCCGCCGCGTCGGGATTGTCCGCAAGACAGTCCATTACCCCTTGAACCGCCAAATCGATCATCGCGTCGTATGCATCTTTGTTCCCGTGCGCCGTATAGCAAAGCTGCAAGATGGGTTGCGCCGCTTCCCATGCAAACCAGTTATTGCTAAGATTATCCGGATTGCTTCCATCGTAATAGGTCAGAGGAATAAAGTCGAACGAGTTGTGACAGAATTTGCCGTTGATAAACGCAAACGTCTGTTCTTTGGTCAACGGGGACGCCATATAGTTGGAACCGTCCATACGACCGCTGTTCCACGTCAGGTCAAAGTCGGGTTTTTCCACGATGTCCATATCGGGCAACGTCGAGCCGTCCTTCGTGTATACGATCGTATCGTACGAATACCATTCGTAGCCGATTACTTCGCGAAGGAACGCCTGCGCCACTCTCTGATAACCGTAGAAAGAATTTACTTTCATAAATACGGAATCGCCCACCGTCTTGATCATGTAACCGCTGTAATCAAGGTCAACGTTTTCTCTCCATTCAATATTCGCCTCCTGTTCCAGCTTTTCGTGACCGATCACGATATATTTGGACATGGGCGAGAACGCAAGCTCTCTGTTGATAATCGTTGTATCGTCGATCATCATATCTTGATATACGTCAAAATACAAGCTGACCGCTCCACCCGTTGCAAGGGTAATCTGCTGACGCAAGAAGTTTGCCGCGTCCGTAGCTCTGTCGTCCTTTACGCCGATTACAATGGCGTAATCCGTTTCGCCATTCACAACGAAAGATCTGTCCGCCGCCGTAACCGTTACGTCGTGCAAAAGCTTTTCCGCGCTGACGTAATGCTCGCCGTCATCGCTCATATTACCGCCGTCAACGTAGTCGCGGCTGCTTTCTTCTTCCGAAGACGAGCTATCTTCGCTGCTGGAATATTCGGAGCTGCTAGAATATTCAGAGCTGCTGGAATATTCGCTACCGCCGTTGTCTGTTCCGCCGTTTTTAGCGCAAGCCGCAAGGGTGCTCGCCGCCAACAAAGCAGCTAATAAAATTGCTGAAATTTTCTTTTTCATCTTTCGCCTCCTTATGCCTCAACCGTTACGGTGTATTCCACGATTCTCTGGTTGCCCGTCGCGTCGTATACAACGTTAATGAAGGTGTATTCCCCGACGTTGTTAAAGGTAAAGCTGTATCTGTAATACTTAATAGTGCCGTAATCCGTTACTACGTAATCTTGACCGAACGTAATTGCGTCGCCGAAAGGATTGCGTACGTATCTGTATACTTTCATTTGTTCAATCGTGGAAGCGTCGTCGGAAATATAGATCTCGGGAAGTACTACCGTTTCGCCGAGCTTCGCCGTCGCCGACCAAGTAGCCGCTATGGACGCCTTGGGCAGGTTGCGGTCGAATACGTTGATCGCATAGCTTGCCGTACCCGTTCTGCCGCCGAAGTCGGTGGAGGAATATTCTACCAAATATTGACCGTATTCCGTGAGCTTGATTTCGTAATTGGTATCCGCGGGCACTTTATCCAACGTCAAGCCGTTTACGTCCGTTATGATTACCCCTTTCGGGTTTCTTACCGTAACGTACGCGGAAACGGTTGCGTCGATCGTATCGCTTGCCAAAGCAGGCGTTACAACGTACGTGGAGTTGAGATCGTACATACCGCCGTTGTTACCGCCAAGACCGATTCTCGGCATCGTTCTGTCCGCCGTCGCCGCACTGATAATTTGGTTATCCAGCTGTTTTACGTAATAGCCCGCACCGCTCTGCGCGTCTACCACTTCCGTACTGATATATACTCTGCCCGAGGGGAAACCGTTGAACGGATTGCCCTGATCGTCTTGCGCTACGCTGATCGCCAAGCTGTCCACGTAGAAATCGCCGTATTTATAAGCAAATACAAACGTATCCAAGGGATTACCCAAAGCGTCGATGCCAAGGTTAAAGCCTTTGAGCAGTTCACGGTTCAAGTTGCCGAAGTTTACTCTTGCATAACCGTTCGCCTGATTTTCAACGTACATCGTTACGGCAATACTGTCGTCCGCATAGTCCGTGAACGTTACCTTCATAGCGCTGAAATTGCTGTTACCCTTGATACCTTTCACGGTAATCGAGGCATTTTCCGCTACAATAGCGTTTGCAAACATCCACGTAAAGTTGCCCTCTTCTTTTGCGAGCACCTTCAAGCCGTCACTCGTTCTTTCCTTGGTATAGTTGTCACCGAGGAACATTTCTTCGATATATACTTTCGTTCTGCCGTTTTCCACCTGAATAGGCATAACCGCGGGAAGTTCTCTCTCGTATTCCGCGCCGCCGATCGTAAAGATCAAGGTGATGACGGGATCTTCCGCGTTTGCTACGGGCGTGAACGTTTCGCCTGCTTTATACCGGGTTTCACCGTTCGCGTCTTTCAAGATCATATCCGCTACAAGCTCCACCTTCGTACCCGTCGAATAATCGTTCGCCTTTACGGTAGGAACGGTGTAACCGATACCCGATACGATATATTTGGGAAGAACGGGTTCGTCAACGAATACGGGGATCGTACCCAACTCAACCGTAACCGTATAGGAGGTAGAAACTTCGATACCCGCGTAGTCTTTGGCTACGTAAGTAACCGTCCATTCCCCTGCCTGTTCGGGGATGAAATAGCCTTTCGTTACGTCCAGCGTCGTTTCACCGCAAGTCGCCGTGATCGTCACGTTCACGTCGCCGCTGCCGCCCGTTACGCTTTGCGCCGCCGCTGCGATCTTTTCGCCGCATACGCCGCTCACTTTCGCTGCCGCCGTATCTATGGAGATCGCCAAAGGATCGTCAAGCTGTTCCACTGCGGTAATCCCATAGAGCAACTCGCTGGTGTTACCCATAGCGTCCGTCGCCTTGTAAACGATGGTATAGTTACCCGTCTTGTCTACCTTGAACGTATTGTCTTTCTGGATCTTATAACTTCTTCTACCCGTTTCGCTGATATAGTTGTGGTATACCTTCGTTTCCACGTCCAGCACGCCCGAATAGTTATCGAACGCCGTCGCTACGGGAACGGGATAATTACCGCCGACTACCGCGGTGGGGATCATCGTATAACTACCGTTTTGGTAGGAAACGTACTTTTCGTCAACGTCTACCGTGATCACGGGCTCTTCGTCTTCCACGAAAACGTTTTCCGCCGTGAGGTCATAGCCCCACAGGTTCGTAATACAGAAGTTTGCCGTTTCGCCCTGACATTCCAAAGCCTGCACCGTCAGGAAAACCTTATTGCTGGGGAAACCGTACCAAAGGGGTTCGGTTTCGTAATATTCGCCGTTGTCATGATCGCCGATCCACGTGCTGTTAATAAACGTCTTTACGTCGTTCTTGTCGTAGGACAGCGTGAACGCACACTGATCGGGCGTAGCGTCCCAGAACTCACAACCGAGAGGGTTTACGTCTTTGCTTACGTATTTACCGCACTGCGAATAGAAGGACGCATTGTGCGCGTTTCTGCCGCGGATACCGTCGGGGTTCGTCGTAGCGAAAAGTCCACCGTTAGGATCCCAACCGCCGAGCGTCTGGTTAGGACCTGCACTCGTCCAATAGCTGGAAAATCTTTGGTTGTTCGTGGAGCTCTTGTTCCCGCGAATTGTCAAAACCTGCGTAGGATCGGTAACGTCCGTAAACGTGAACACGATTTTGTCAAATTCACTCGTGCCCGGCATGGAAGGATTGATAAACGCCTTGATCAGCGCATCCGTCCCCTCTAAATCGGAGAGATCGATCGCTCTGTTAAAGCTGAGCACGTCGTCCTTGGCAAGCTTTACCTTTAACGCGTTCGTCGTGCCAACCGTGCCGTATTCGATCACGCTCTTGGGGTTGCTCGCGCTCCAAAGCTTATCCTTGACCAAGAAGTCCACTTCTTCCGTATAGGTCATGCCTGCGTCGTCTTTCGCCTCGTAGATCAAGGTATACTGACCGGGTTGCGCCAAATCGAACTCCCCGCTTGCTACCTTTTTCGTCGATCCGTTGGGATATTCCAACTTGATCGTAGCGTCATATTTGTTGCCGTTGATCGAAACGTAACGTTCGGGAATGTCGAGGGTATCGTCGCGAACGTATTCGCTGTCGATCGCGATCTCGTTCCACGTCGGAGTATCCGCCGCTTTACCCGACCAAATTGCGCCCGTAACAGGCGCTATGACAGCGCCCATTGCCGCAACACACATGGAGGCGATAAGAATTTTTTTCATTCTTTTCATCGTATTTTTCTCCTTATTTATTTTTACTTAATAATTTTTTAATGGCTATGCCACGACAAATCGTCGGGCTTTTCTTATCCTTTTACGCCGCCCATCGTAAGATTGCCGAGCAAACGTTTTTGGAAGCATGCGAACAGAATACATACGGGGGTCGCCGTAAGCACTGCCGCCGCCATTCTCGACGGGGTGTACGTCATGTCGAAGTCGCCCACCGAGAAGGAAGGGTGTCCGCCCGCAACGTCCATCAATCGGTTCAAGCCCATGGCTACCGTAGGAAAGCTGGGGGTGTAAATCATCGGCGCTTGGTATTCGTTCCAGAAACCGATGAAACGGATTAAGAATACGGTCATGAACGTATTTTTGATCAGCGGCATTGCAATCTTGAAGAAAATCTGGAAGTTGTTTGCGCCGTCCATTTTCGCTGCTTCGGAGAAGGACGTGGGCAACGCCTTGCAAATATCGTAGAACACGAGGAAATACAAGCCGAGGAAGTTCGCCCTCATGACCCACAAGCACCAGAACGTGTCGAACATTTTCATATCGACCGTCATTTTGATTTCCGACGGCTGACTGCCGACGATGGGGATCATCATGACGATAATAACGGTGGTATGCATAATACGCGAGAATTTATAATGGAAACGCGCGCACGCATACGCGGCAATACAAGGCACGAACGTAGCCGCCAAGCCGCATCCGCCCGCGTATAAGATACTGTTCCAGTACATTTCGCCCAAACCGACGAGCTTGGTTGCCGATACGTCGTAAGCAAATACCTTAAAGGTATATTTGTATGCGTAGAAGGGAAGTCCCATCGTACCCATTTCATTCTTAACACGGTTGAATTTATCCAACTTGGGAATAAGGGTGTCCGCTATCTGCAATTCAAGCGTAGCTGCTTTCGCGAGGTTTTGTCTTCCGCCCAGCTCTTTTAACGCTAAAATTTGCGCCTCCGCATTTGCAATTTCACCTCTAAGGAAATCGTCGTAGCCTGCGTAGTTACTAAACAAACGGCTGGGTTGCCAACTGAAAAAGTCCGAGTTTACCTTTAACGAAGTCGAAACGCCCCAAAGGATCAGGTAGAAGAACGAAATGCAGTATAACACCAAAATTACCAACATGATGACGGTAATCGGGGTGAATTTTTCTTTCTTTTCTTTTATTTTTACAGCCATGTTCTTCCCCTCCTTACTCTTCGCTAGGACCGTATTTTTCAACAGCCCATCTGATACCGAGCGCCAAGGGAACGGTAATAATCGTCAAGACGATACCCAAAGCCGCAAATTTGAAGAAACTGGGGGTCTGGGTAGGGTCTAATGCATGCGCCGACAGCGTTCTTACCTCCAAGAAGAAGTAATAACCGATACTTCTAAACGCCTGCGACGTCTGTCCTCTGTACAATTCGGACGCGCCGAACTGGTTGATGAACAACTGCGATACGCTGGTGATCAAGAACACCGAGAATGTAGAGAAGGTAAGCGGTAATACGATATACCAAAACTCCTTCAAGCCCGTCGCCCCGTCCAGGTGCGCCGATTCGATAATTTCCTCGGAAATGCTCGACATTTTGTTGGAATACATCAAAACGGTCGTACCGAACCCGATCCAAATCGCAAAGAACATCAGCATCGGGAATGAGGTTTTTTCAAATCTGCCCGTATCGAATAAGTTTCCAACGCTGGGGAAAAGCGCGGGAATGTAATCGTTTACAAACCAACGGAACATCAAGGCGATAACAACCGCCGAAACGATTTGCGGCAAGAACAGGATTACACGGAACGCTCCCCAACCGAAAAGCTTTTTATAAATGTAATACGCAAACAGCAAACCGAGCGGCGTAGAAATGATCGAGCTAATCAAGAAACCCTTTATCGTAACGCCCAGGTAGCCTTTAAACGTACTCGTCCCCATAAACTCGAAAACCCATTTGTAAGAACCCCAACCGAATTTAATCGTATTCGTGGTTTGGTCGAATTCTTTGAAGGACATCAAAACAGAGTTGAAGTTTACGCCTATGTAGAAGATTGCAAACTGCAACACAGGCCATGCCAAAAAGACGCAATAAAAGAACATATCCCCTTTATTGATCTTCGGCTTTACTCTTTTTAAGTTCATTGCTTCCATAATTACTTTCCTTTTTTGGTCGGAGTTCCGCAAAATGCGGAATCCCGACCCGTTTTACTTTGTAGACAAACGTCTATTTTTGATCAACGTTGAAACGAAAATCAACCGTTATACCATGTACGTATTCCACTTGTATTCCCAAAGGGACTGCAAGCCGTTGAAGTATTTCGTCGCGCTAACGCCCTTTCTGAATTCGTCTACGGCGATATCAACCTGTTTACCGTCAAGCAACGCGCTGTACGTTCCCTTGTAGTCAACGAGCATAGATTCGTTGTTTTTGAAGAAATCGTTCTTCGAGAAGGAATATACGATATTCGCGTTTTCCTGCATTTCCATAAGCGATCTGCCGTAAGCGGACATCTGCGCTTTCTGTGCGGGCGTCATCGTGTACTGTACCGCTTTCGTGGTATCGGTGATGATGGAGAATTCTGCCAACGATTCGTCGGTGTATGCAAACTGGATAAAGTCTTTTGCGATTGCGTATACGTCGTCGGATACCTGAGCGCCGATAAAACAAAGGGAGTTATGCGTATCCGTCAAGGTGTAACCCTTCGTGGTAGGATCGTCGTCGCTAAGCGCCGCCGCTCTTACCGCCGCGTCTGCATCGTCGATACAAGGAAGAGGGAACCAACCGAAGTTGTCCTTTGCGTTTTGAACGCCGCCCTGTTCAAGCGTCGAGAAGGAGCTCTTTGCTTCCATTTCCCACCAGCAGCCTTCTACCAGCATTGCCGCACGTTCCTGCGCGTTAACCGTACCTTCTACGAAATCTCTTTGCGCGTCCGTCTGTTCGTTCGTAATGGAGAACGAGTTGGTCGCATACCAGCCGTTGTCAACGATCGTTTCCAAGAAGTCGAGCGCATAATATTTACCGCGCTGAGACGCCAACTTATAACCGTTGTTATACGCGTCCAACGTAAGGTCGTCAAGGTCGGTGATCGTTACGTTGCCAGCCTCGTCTTCCGTAACCGAGATCAGGTTGTCTGCCGTACCCTCGAAGGAATAGTTGAGCGAAGCCTGTGCCAAACCGTCGTTGTTTGCCGAAAGCGCCGTCAAGAACCAACCAAGATACCCGTGTCTGTGCGCACCAGACCAAGCGATCGGCTTACAGGTATAGGAAAGAATTTCGCAAAGCGCGTAGAATTCCTCGTACGTCGTAGGCAAACCGTCGTCGTCCGTACCCTCTACGCCGTCAGGACCGGGCGTACGGGGCGCGTCCAACTCACCCAAGGGGATAAAGCAGCTTTCAATATCCGTCTTCAACCATTCTTTTTCGTAATCTTTTGCAAAATATGCGCTGTTTGCGTCAAACAATTTCTTATTGTAAACGATACCTACGTAGCCTGCATAGTGCGGGATACCGTAATATTTACCGTCTCTCATGTAATACGCTTTCTGCTCCGCCGTCATTTTGCTTTCCAACGTCTTGCCCTCTTCATAAGGGTTTTCGCTGGTCAAAACGTCCGTCATATCCTTGAACACGTTTTGATTAGCGCCTACGTACTGGTTATACAATACCTGTTCTTGGAACCAAACGTCGTACTGGTCGCCCGTCCCCACCATGCCTTCCAACGTTCCTTTTTCTTTCGTCAGGTTGAACGTGATGCCGTCGTACGTCTTGCCGTCTACCTCGATAACGTCCCCGGCGCGTTCCTTCTTATAGCGAGTCGTCAAGGCATTGAGCCAGTCCTCGCCGTAACCGCCCGTGAAGCTGTACACGTTCAACGTGTAAGGGTTCTGGGGAATGTATTCGCTGCCGCCGCCCGACGAAGAGCTGCTCTCGCTGCTCGCCTCGGAGCTTTCGCTGCTTACTTCACTGCTCTCGCTACTTACTTCGGAGCTAGACGAGCTCTGTCCGCCGCCAGCGGAAGAACTGGTGCTGCCACCGCCGCCACCGCCGCACGCTACCATGCTGAACGCCATCATCAGTGCAATTGTGCTAACCAACAACTTTTTGAAATTTTTCATAGCATTTTTCCTCATATAATATAATTTTTTGTTTTTCTTTTAAAGTGTTTTGTTTGTTGTTGCCCTAACAACAAACAACCCCGCGGGGTTACGCTCGTTTTGCGTTTATTATATGTGCACAAAGCCGCAAATACAAGCAATTCGGACTTGTTTTATCTACAACCGCGGATTGTGAAAGTGTTTTTCGACAACCCTCTGCGGTCGTTATTTTTTGTTTTCGTAGTAGTTACGGTACAGATTGTTCAAATTCCTTGCCGAGGGGAAAATCGACTGCGGGCTTAAAAAGTGCGAAAACTCAAAGGTGATACACTTTTCAACGTACTGCTCGGCGATTTGTATCTTTCGGCGCAGGATGTCGAACGGGATCGGGAAGAACATGGACCGCACGTCGCGCTCGAACGTTTCCACGTTTGCCCAAAGCTCGATTTTGTGCGCGTCCGTCACCTGTTTGATCGCTTTGAGATACTCGCCGTAATCGCACAGCCGCGTCGTGCCGTCTTGGAAGGCGCAGATGTCGATATCCTTGCCGCAATCTTTCCAGATATTGTTCCAAACGTCCGCCGTCAGCTCGGGCGACATCGAATCGGGGTAAAGGTTCTGCCCTCTGAAAAAGGGACTGATGAACACTTTTTTATCGGGTGTTCTGTCCTTGCACATAGCGGCAAGCCCGCCCATCGTTTCCTTGATGTTGAAAATGTTACTGCCCGTTTCGTGGGGGATATACCAGCCCTTAAAGGCAGGCATATCTTTGTAGCGAGCCAACACTTCGTCCATGTAGATCTTGTTTTGTTTCAGCTCGTACAGATAGTCGCCGCTGTTCCAAGTCAGGTCCTTTATGTACATGCCCAAGTATACCTGCATGTCCCGCTTGGCAGCCTCTTCCATGATAAACCCCGCAAAATCCTCGCCCTCTTCTTTTAGAGTCGGGAAGATCTTCGACGGGTAGATGCACTTATCGTAGAACACGCCGCGCATGATGATCACCGTGTCTATTCCCACCGCTTTCATGTGGTCGAGATCGGCAGCCCATTGCTCGTTCGTCCAGTTGGACGCGGGAATGTCATACGTGATCTCATCGATAAACGTGCCCGTAATTGGGTATTTCGTTATCATTTCTTTCCAATGCTCTCCTGTTTTTATATTACTACGCGTTTCGCGTTGTTTGTAGGGAATTTTATTCGCAAAAAACATTGTTTTGTGTGCTTTTTGCACTAGTCATTTCAAATCCTTTCGGCTGGCTTTTGGCGTGCGTTATTTGCGCACGTGTACGCATTATATAAAACGACAAAATAGCGGCGTTCCACCTTACCTTTGTGAACGTCCTTCCGCTTGACGGGTATATTATATCATAAAATTGCCCCCCTGTCATTACCTATAAATTGCAAAAATGTGCTCTAAAATTGCATCTTTACTACGTAAATAACAAAATTTTGGCGATTTGGCAGATTTTACAAAAGGGGCGAAAAGCGCCCTTTTTTTACTCTTTTTTAGCGGTAAACAATAATCTTCACCCGATTATCGGGTTGTTTTTATTTTTCGGATACAGCCCTCGTCATACCGCTCAGCTTGCTATTTGGCGTAGCCAAGCGCGGGCGCGACACCCACGTCATACCGCTCAGCTTGCTATTTGGCGTAGCCAAGCGCAGGCGCGACAATCCCCCCCCTGTCATACCGAGCGTAGGCGTTAGCCGTAGTCGAGCGTATCTCAATTTTGTCATCGCGAGCCGTTAGACGTGGCGATCTCTTATAAATCTTCACCACACTTCTTCACTTTTCACTCTTACTTATTACTTTTTCAGATACGCTCCACGCGGTCGCTCCACTCCCTTGGTCGGTATGACATTTCTACCCATTTACATCAAAAAAACGGCGCGCCTTGACAGCGCGTCGTTTCACCGTTGTTTTTATTATTTTTTCCGCTTAGTAGCTTTCCAGAAACGCCGTTAAAAACGCTCCGTCAGCCTTGCCACTCGCACGCTTTACCGCGCCGTATACGACGGGGTATTTCGGCAGTTCAATCGCCACTTTTTCCTTGATTTCATCGCTTAAAAACCCCGCAAGCCCTTGCACTCGCCCGTTCAAGCCGCCGAACAGCGTCACCGTGCAACGCTCTGCGCCGTAGCGTTTGTAAATGCCCCAAAGCAGGGTTTCAAATTCCGCCATGCGGCGTTTTAAAATTTGGCAAGCGACGGTATCCCCGTCCTCGTACGCCGCAAACACCGTCGGCGCAAAGGAGGCCACGTACGCCTTGCCCTTGGTATACACCGTTTTTACGATTTCGTTCATGGGCAAGCCCGCCTTATCAAGCACCAAGCCCGTGATCGCCGTGCTTTCGCCGCGGCCGTCCGTTTCGGAAAGCGCCGCGTTTAAAGCCTCTCGTCCCAGATCGTAGCCGCTAAATAGCGAATCGATCATGTACCCGCCGCCACCGACCAAAATGTGCTCGCCGTTTTTACGCAGATACCCCACGCCGCCCGTGCCGACGATCGCGATACACCCTTCTCCGTCGTAAGCGGAATCCAGCGCGATCTGCACGTCGCTGCACACGTCCACGCCGCCGACCTTATCCACGTTTTTAAGCGCAGAGATCAGCTCGTCCTTACAGCCCGCAAACGCCAAGCCCGACAAGCCCATGCCCACGTCGATAGACTCCGCGTCCGCAGGCGTGATATCCCGCACCAACGCGCAGAGCATGTCGATCATGTTTTGTTTGCCCACGTCGTTGGGGTTGGAGCTGCCCACGCGCGTTCTCGCCACGACCTTGCCATTTTCGTCCGCAACGACCGCTTCCGTCTTTGTGCCGCCGCCGTCTACGCCCAAATAATATCTCATTTTTCGTAATCCCCTACGATCTCTACGATCGTGCGCCCCTTGGCAAGCTCCGCCTTCGCCGCGTCTACGCCCATGCCCGTCAGCGTGTCGCAAATACGCGCCGCGCGGTCGAACAGCTTGATATTCGTCGGCGCAACGTTCACCATCAAATTCTCAATGACCTTACCCGTGCGCACCATCGCCACCGTCGAGAGCATATTCAGCACCATTTTATGCGCCGTGCCCGCTTTTAAACGGGTCGAACCCGTCAGCGCCTCTGCGCCCGTGTCCGTCACGATCGTGATTTCCGCTTGCTTAGAGATGCGATTTTCGGGGTTGCCCGACAGAGCGATTGTATGCGCGCCCTTTTCACGCGCATATTTGAGCGCCTCGTAAATATACGAAGCGTCGCCCGAAACGGAAATGCCTACCACCGTATCGTTTGCCGTAACCTGCACGTTTTGCATATCGCGAACGCCGTATTCGCCGCTGTCCTCCGCGCCTTCCGCCGCCTTGAACACCGCGTCACGTCCCCCCGCGATCACCCCGATCACCTGTTCGTACGGAACGCCGAAGGTCGGGGGACATTCGCTCGCGTCCAGAACGCCCAAACGCCCCGACGTGCCCGCGCCGACGTAGATAAGACGTCCGCCCTTTTGAAAGCTATCGACGACAAGTTCCACCGCCTGCGCGATCTCAGGCAACGCCTTTTCCACGGCGTACGCCACCGTCTTGTCCCCGTTATTCATCGCCGTTACCGCTTCCAAAGCGGTCATTTTGTCCAAGCCCATCGTGTTCGGATTTCTTTTTTCGGTATTTTTCATATCGCTCCCTCTATGATTTCAAATAATTCCGTTTGATTGCTTTCCATGTCGAAAGCAAAGTGCTTGCCTTGATATTCCTTTCCGCTTGTAAACGCCTTGATTTTGCACGCACAAGGCAGGTTCAACGCGACACGTCCCCCCACCTTTGCCGTAATCGACACAAATTTTGCGTTGGCGTATACGATATTTCCGCCGCTGTAAATATGCGTGCCTGCGCCTTGCAAATACCCTTGCACCTCGCTTGCCGTGAACGCGGTTTCCCTTTCTATCCGCGTGCCGCCGCGCAAAATCAACGTATTTCCCTTTTTAGGCGAGGTTTTATCCGCAATATACAACACGCCGTCGTAGTTTTCCTTTTGTTCGTCCGTGATATCGCCCGCCAAGTACAGATCGTACGGCGCGCCGAGATAGCCAAGCTCCTCCAATTGCTTTCTTGTCGTTTGCATAAAATACAGATTCGATCTTCCCTCGTACGCACGCTCGTCGAGCACTACCGCCAACCTGCTTACGCCCTCGATTTTTTCATTCATCGCGACACGGTATGCCCCTAACGCCCGTTTTACGAGCTCCATCATGGCAGGCGCATCGTACCAACCGCCCCACATATCAAACCACCAAAAGGCGTTTTTAGAGCACAGGACTTTCGCAAAGGAACGGAGCATCACCCAAAGGCTTTCCTTTTCCGTTTCAGGTCCTTTGAAAACGGGAGCGCGGTGATATTGCACCGTCCGTTCGTCCGACATCAGCTCGGGGTTGGTATCGGCGAGATATTTCGTTTTATACGTCCGCACGTCCGCCTCTAAAAACCAAATTTTCCCTGCGGCAGCCGCGCTGTTCATGGGCGCGTGATAATACCAGTCCTTTGCCGTCTGACGGGAATCCGCATACGCAAAGGGCGAGGCGAAAAAGTCGATATTTTCATCATGCAACAGCATGGAAACGGCATGGTGTCCCCGATCGCATTCTGTCTGCCCCACGTACCCGTAGAACGTACCGACCAGCAAATCGCCGTGGCTTTCCCTCTTTATGTGCGCGGAAAATTCTTTGATCGCACGCGCGAACCCCTCGCCGTAAAAACGCATATAGTCGGTAAAATACCGTTGTTTTTGTTCGTCAGCCAAAGGCGCGCGGTCGTGCACACAAACGATCTCACGATCGGGCATGGGCACTTTGTCGAACGCCTTTCCGTATTTCGCCTGCAACCAAGCCCCAAACGCCTTTTGCGCGGGCAGAGAATAATCGAGCGCGCCCGTACCCGTGCACATAGCAAGCCATTCTTCCGTCTGCATACCCGCAACCTGTATCGCGACGATATTTTCATTAAATTCAAACGCGCGCACGTATTGACAAAGCTTTGTCAAAAAAACTTTCGCGTCTATTTTCCATTTTTCGGAAAAGACCGACTGCATGTATCTTTTGCCGTCGCTGTTTTCCGTCAGCTCGTCGGGGTTTTCTTTCCGCCACCACGTCGGCGTATTGAGATTGACGCGGAGCATAATATACGCCTTGCGCGTACCGTCCCCCACGATTTTTTTCACGCTGTTATAAAGAGGCGCAAAATCGAAAACCTCGCGCGCTTTCCAAATATGATCGTTAAACGGACGAATCCCCGAAAACTCGTTGATCGGGCAATCCCCCATGTACACGCACGCACAGAAAAGCTCGTACCCCGCCTTTTGAAAGCCCGCGTAATCCGCATTGTCCTCTAAATAGCTCATGTACGCCGCCGGCGCAACCGTTTCCCCGTTTATTTCCAAGAGTAAATTGTTTTGCTGTGTAACGATTTTTGCTTTCATTGTTTTACCACACATGCCCCGAAAATTAGGGCTTTTCAAAAATGCGCATACTTCTACATTTTCCATTTTATCACACAATTTTGCTTTTGTCACTACTGTTAAATTGCAAAAATGTGCTCTAAAATTGCATATTTTGGAATAAAACCTATTTTTTGCCAAAAAAATTGGATTGCATTTCCGCCGCAAACGAAAATTTTTTTGTCAACCAAAATGCAAAAAATCCTTGTTTTTTAAGGTTTTTAGGCTATTTTTTGCGCATTTTTTCAAGCGTTTTAAAAAAAATTTTTTGCATTTTTTACTTTTTTTTAATTCCCCAACCAAAAAATCCCAGTCCTCAAAAATCTCAAAAAATGATGTTGACAATTCAATTTTGCAATGTTATAATGTGATTATGGACGAGAAAAAGAAAGACAAAATCTATCCCTATCTTGGAAATATTTCTGAAACGGAAGGGCCGATGACCAGTACCTATGAGCATTGTTCACCATGGAAAAAAGCGAACACTTCGTTCTATTGGGTAAATTTTGAATACCCGCTCTACCACGGACAAACCCATTGGGAAGTTGCGATCGTGCTCAACGACCACATTTTGCACCGCATCAACGGAGAAGAGAAGATGATGACGGCGGGTATGGCATGCATTATCGGTCCTAGGGACAAGCATGCGTTTTTCTATCCCAATCGGGTAAAGAACCAGTACCAAGCTATCTGTATCGCCGCGCAGGACGATTACGTGCGCAAGCTCCTTGCCATGTATTCCCCGACCCTGTACGACGAAATTTGCAGTACCCCGCAGCCCTTGTATTTTTCCCTCTCACCCAACTCGCTCGATAAATTTACGAACATGTTTTTGGATATTCAGACCTTGGAGGACCAAAGCACGCCGTATACCGAGCAACAATGTAACATCATTTTTTCGACCATTTTATTGAAATTTATCGAACAATGGCAAAAGGGACAGAGTATCCCCGCTGTATTGAAACCGCTGATCCAGCAATTGAACAACCCGCTGATCACAAACGAACAAATCAAAGCGGCGCAGCGCGATCTGCCGTACAGCTATCCGCAATTGACGCGTATCTTCAAAAAGCACATGCATTGTACGATTACGCAATACGTCAACCGTACCAAGCTGCAATACGCAAAGGATCTGCTTTCCCTGACGGATATGACCTTGATGGAGATCACAAACGAGCTGAATTTTGAATCCCCCAGCCATTTCCACTCGCTGTTCAAAAAGTATTTCAATATCACGCCTGCGGAATACAGAAAGAACAATTCGGTATTCCACCACGACGCCGAATAACGGCGCGAAACGCTCTTACAATATCGACCAACGTCGTCAAAGCCCCCTACACGGGTCTTGACGGCGTTTTATTTATTCCGTTTGCGATACTGCAAGGGGGTCGTCCCCGTCATCTTTTTAAAACGTTGGATAAAATTATTATAATCGGCAAAGCCCGTACGCTCCGCAACTGCCGTCACCGACAGCTCCGTCGTGGAAAGCAAATGTTTTGCGCGCGCAATTTTCCGCTCCAACACGTACTGCTTGACGGGGGTCGCAAAGCTTTCGCGGAAGATCGCGTACAGCTGTTGACGGTTTAAAAAGAAGTTTTTGCATAAATCCTCCGCCGTCAACGGCTCGTGCAGGTTCTCTTCGATAAACTTTTTTAAGCGTTCCGCCAAATCGTTTTCTTTGAGCAAAATCGCCTCGGAAAGCCAAAATTGCAAAATGCACGATTGCAAAATTTCACACGTCGCCGTCACTTGCTTTTCGGTGAGCAAAATCAATTTTTCATACGCTTTTTGCAATTTTTCCGCGTCCATGCCGTTTTCCGCGGCATAAGCCCGCACGTCCTTTTTCGTGCCGACGATACGGTATTCACCAAACAAAATGTAACCTATGATCGTCTTTTCAAAGCGAATGGGCGTGATCGTTTCCCGTATCCCAGCATGGCAGAGATAGGAAAACGTGCGGTTGGTTTTTTTGCACAGCGCGCACGATTTTTCATCCGATTGACGGCATTTTTCCAACCGTTCGGGGGATTGGCGCACCATTTGACAGAACTCGGTGAGATACCCCTCGGGCGGGTAGGACGTTAAAAACTGAAAATCCTTATCGAAAATGCTGATCGGCGTTTGTAACAGCTCGTACACGTTTTCCAAAATTTGCGCAAGTTTTTCTTTGTTATACTTGATATCCATAATCCTATTTTATCATATTTTTTGTACAAAAACAATGTTTTTGTATATATTTTTATCTATTATTTATAGATAATGCGTGCTATACTGGCTAAAAAGAAAGGCGTTTATGTCGCGCGCGTACGCCAAGAGGACAAAATTATGGACAAAAAAAAGGTGGGAAATAGAGCGCAGGTTTGCTTTGCGCAGGATATCGTAATCGCGGACAAACGGTGTATTTTGGTGCGCAACGGCGCTCTGGAATTGCTCTTTAACAAGGACAATGCGCTCGATATCGTTTGGGCGAATTTTAAGGGCGTGAACCTGTCCTTTTTGAGCAAGAACGGCTTAAACGACGGCACGCGGAATTTCACGGGCAATTTCGAGGGCGGTTTTTTGTATACCTGCGGCATGGACAACGTTTCGGGCTGCGTGGCGGATAAGCCCGTCCACGGGAGCTTGCATTACACGAAAGCGGACAACGCCTACCATTACGAAAAGGACGGCGTTATCTACGTCTGCGGCGAGGTAAAGGAAAGCGCGCTGTTTGGCAAAAACCTTGTTTTGCACCGCTCGTATAAAATCACGGCGGACGGCTTGGAAATCAACGGTACGGTCGAAAACGCCGATTTTAGGGACAGCAAATACGTGTTGCTGTACCATATCAACTACGGCTATCCGTTCTTGGACGAGGGTTTGGAACTGGATCTTCCCGCAACGCAAAGCGACCCGCTCACCGAGATCGCGAAAAAACGGCAGGCGGATATGCTGAAAATCACCGCCCCTATCGACGGGAACGACGAGGACGTGTATTATCACACCCTCAGCCAAGGTAAAATCCGTCTTTGCAACCCCGATTTGGGCATAACGGTCGGCATGGAATACGACGTAGCCGATTTCCCCGTGACCCTGCAATGGAAGAGCATGGCAAGCGGCGATTACGCGTTGGGTATCGAGCCCGCGCTCACCCGTTTCGACCGTTTTGAAATGCAACCGATTAAGGCTAAGACAAGTAAAACTTATCAAATAAAAATTTATTTTCAATAAGGAGAAAAGGAAAATGAAACTCAGCGAAAAATTGTTTAAAGAAGGCAACGGTATTTTGCGTTTGAAACCCACGTGGGTTCCCAGAGCGTTCTGCCGTCCCGGCAAACGTATCAAGCTCCACCCCGACGATTATTACGTGTTGGGTCTGGAAAGAGGTGGTATCGACGAAAGATGGTTCGCCTCCACCACTTGGGCGGAAAACGGTCCTGCGACCCCCGACGACGAGGGGCTTTCCTACGTCGTTTCTAAGGACGGGAGCGCACAGATGCTGCTCCGCGACGTCGTGGACGAGCTCAAAGATCAGGTGATCGGCGAGCTGTGGGATAAATACCACAAGTGGCCCATGTTCTCGAAATTTTTCGACAACGCAGGTCCTTTGCCCCACCATATCCACCACCGCGACGAGCACGCAAAACGCGTAGGCGCGGAGGGCAAGCCCGAAATGTATTTCTTCCCCGCGCAGGTGAACAACCACGGCGGCGAATTCCCCTTCACGTTCTTCGGTCTTAACCCCGATTGCACGAAAGAAGAAATCAAAAAATGCCTTGAAAATTTCCACAAGGGCGACAACCATTTGCTCGATTATTCGCAGGCGTATAAGATCGAGCTCGACACGGGTTGGGACGTTCCCCCCGGGGTTTTGCACGCGCCCGCAAGCGTTTGTACGTACGAGCCGCAGTTTGCGTCCGACGTGTACGCTATGTATCAATCGGTGCTTTACGGCGGTCAATGCGTTTCGGAGGATTTGCTTTGGAAGAACTGCCCCGAGGAAGAAAAGGGCAATTTCGATTACCTCATGGACGTAATCGACTGGGATCTGAACGTTGACCCCGATTTCAAGAAAAACCGTTTCATGCGCCCGATCGTCGATCACGAGGACGACGCGCATAAGGAAGAATGGGTTTGCTATAAGAGCAAGCTGGCTTGCGCAAAACGCCTTACCGTATACCCTGGGCAAAAGGTTACGATCAAGGACGGCGCGGCGTACGGTATGATCATGTTGCAGGGTCACGGCACGTTCGGCGGGCACGTTATCGAAACCCCCGCGCTGATCCGTTACGGTCAGCTTACCCACGACGAATATTTTGTCAGCGCAGAGGCGGCGAAGAACGGCGTTGTGATTGAAAACCTCAGCGAAAGCGATCCTATCGTTATGTTGAAACACTTTGCGGAAAATCCCGATTTGGAGAAATTGAATAAATGAAAAAATGGTACGAGGGCGTATACCGTCGGCAACTGACGGATATGCATATTCACGACTGCGACGATCTGTTTTTGTCAAAGTTTAACGCGGACGAATATTACGAAAATTTGTTACGCGCGAAGATCCAAAGCCCGATGATCTATTTGCAATCGCACGTGGGGCTTTGCAACTACCCCACCGAAACCGCGCGCACGCACAAGCGGTTTTTGCAGGGCGAAAACGAGATCAAAAAGCTGATTAAAAAATGCAAGGACGGCGGCATGAAGGTCGTCGGGTATTACAGCCTGATTTTCAACAACTGGGCGATCGAAAACCACCCCGAATGGGAAATGCTGTACGCGGACGGTACGACGTGGCGGGAACACGGTCAGCGCTATGGGCTTTGCTGTCCGAACAATCTCGATTACCGCGAATTTGTCAAGGTGCAGATCGACGAGCTTGCGCGCGAGTTTAAAAACCTCGACGGGCTGTTCTTCGATATGCCCTACTGGGAAGTGCCCTGCCATTGCGCGGCTTGCCGTAAAAATTTCAAGGCGGAAACGGGGTACGATTTACCCGACAATCTCGATTGGAACGACCCCGTATGGTTGCGTTACGTAAAAGCGCGCCAAGACTGGATGGTCGATTTCGTGCGCTTTGTCCGCGCGTACACCAACGAAAAAATGCCCGAAGTTACGGTGGAATTTAACTACGCCGCCGTGATCGGTTGCGACTGGCTGGGCGGCTCGACGGAGGGTATCAACACCGAATGTGAGTTTACGGGCGGAGATCTCTACGGCGATCTGTACGACCATTCCTTTGCTGCGAAATATTATTACGGCGTGACGAACAACCAGCCCTTTGAATACATGACCTGCCGTTGCGATTATCTGCTGCGCGAGCATACCATTACCAAAACGCAAAAGGCGTTGGAAGAGGGTATTTTGCTTACCGCCGCGCACCACGGCGCTTCGCTGATCATCGACGCGATCGACCCGATCGGCACGCTGGATAAGCGCGTTTACGAGCGGGTGGGCAACGCGTTTGCACGCCAAATTCCCTTTGAACCGTACATGTCCAAGGGCAATTTGTACGCAGAGGTTGCCGTATATTTCGACAGCAAAACGATGTTCGATAAAAAGGACAAGGGCAAATACAACAAGACCTGTGCGATCGGCGCGGTGAAAAAGCTGATCGAGGCACACGTGCCTACGGCGGTCATTTCCAACGGCAGTATGCACGATCTGGATAAATACCAAATGATTATCGCGCCCTGCTTGCAGGATTTTGACAACGACGAGCCGTTAAAGCTTATCGGCTACGTGAAAAACGGCGGCACGCTGTATCTGTCGGGTCGCTCGGACGCGCGCTTGATGCAAGAGTTTTTCGGCGCGAAATGTATCGGCGAAACGTACGAAAACGAACCGTATACGGGCGTACAGCTCGGCGCGAGAGTGTACATATCCCCCACGGCGAGTGCGGGCGAGCTGTTCGGCGAATTCAACGCGGAATACCCCCTGCCCTTGACCTATTATTTGCCCCTTTTGCAAGGCGCGCAAGGGGACGTAAAGGCGACGGTTGCTCTGCCCTACGCCGCGCCTGATAACAACTATACGTTTGCCTCCATTCATTCCTGTCCCCCTTGGCAAAGCACCGATTATCCCGCTTTTATCGAGCGCGATTACGGCAAAGGCAAGGTGATTTGGTGCGCGGCAGAGATCGAATACGACGACCGCGCGGCTTTCAAGACCCTGTTCAAAAAGATCGTAAACGACAATATCGTGAAAAAGTACGATTGTAAGGCGGGCACGGCGATCGAGTGCGTGATTTTCGAGGACAAGGATTTGTCGCTGGTTTCCCTTTGCGATTTGCAATACGACGAAACCAAGACGAGCGGCGCTATCCCCTTTGCGGTGAAATCGGGCAAAGCCCCCAAGTCTTTCCGCAATATCGGCGAAAACAAGGACGTGGCGTTTGCCTATGACGAAAGGACGGGCACGGTTTCCGCGACTCTTTCGGTGGACGATTTCGCCATGTTTGAAATCACCTATTAACAGCAAAGCTTTATAAAAACGGAACGCGGCGGTTGCCTTTTGCAACCGCCGCGTCTTTATTTATCCACTTATTCTTTTTCAAGCTTGATACAAACGATATAACTTCTGCCCTCAAAGCGGTATTTTCCGCCGTCGCCCGTCGCGCAGAAAATATGCGTAGGCTCGCCGTTCTCGTCAAACAGCACCGAGGGGCGTTCCAAATTCCCCTGCGTAGTCACTCTGCCGTCCGTCCATTCGACGGTGCGGGAATACACCTTGGGGTTTTTGCCGAGCACAAATTCCTTGCAATCGTCGCTTTCGGCGTAAAAGCCGCTGCCCCATTCCCCCGTCACGCCGTAGCCGCCGTTTTCCACGTCGTCTTTCATGACCGCACAGAACTTTTTCTTTTTGCTATCGTACCAGATAAAGGGGTCTTCCAACGCCATATTGTCGTCTTTAAAATCAAAAATCGGCTCGTCGGAAATCCGCTTAAATTCCCCGTCGGGGCTGTCCGCCACCGCCACGCCGATCTGCAACGGTTTCCCGATCGCCCTGCGCGATTTATAGATCATGTACGTCTTGCCGCCCGGCATGATCGCTACGGACGGGTTGGTCGTGATCGTACAATCCCAAAACCGACAGTCGCGCGGCTCTAAAAGAGGTTTATCGCGACGCACAAATTCGCCGTTGATATCGTCGGCAACCGCCAACCCGATACGCTTTCTGTTCCACGTTTCCAGAGCCAAATGTTCGGTGATATCGATATCCCGTTCGGGGGGATCTACGTGGTAGGTCGTGCCCATGTAATACAAATAAAATTTGCCGTTGTATTCCTTAATACAGGTGTTGTGCGTGTTCATGCCGTCGAAATATTCGCGGCCGCGGCGAGGCAAAACGACCCGTTTGAACTCGTACGGGCCCTCGGGCTTGTCCGCTACCGAATGGATAATTTCGCTGTTAAAAACCCAGTTCCAGCCAAAGCCCCGCTTTTCTTCCCAGCGCGAGGAAAACATGTGGTATTTTCCACCCGCCTTGATTACCGAGCAATCCCAAAGATAATACCCGTCCAGCTCGAACGCCTTGGTCACCTTGCCCGCTTTATACCCAAAATCGTTTTTCATTTTTCTCACCTTTTGCCTCAAATGGTTGCCTATATTATAGCACAAAATTTCTCTTTGTCACTACTTTAAAATTGCAAAAATGTGCCCGAAAATTGCACCGCTTAAAGAATGGTGAGCTTGCCGCTCGTTTTGCATTTTACGTGCACCTTGCCCTCTTTATAGCGGTATTCTATCCGCAAAGTGCCGCTTGGTAATTTCAATTTCGCGCGGATAAACCCAAGCCCGTCGATATACCTCGGCGACAGCTTGATATTTTTAAAGCCTGCGTCCGCTGTTATCCCAAGCAACCCGTAAAAAAGCTGCTTTACGCACCCGCCAAACATGGGATGATTGTGCGAGCCGTCCCCCTGCCAAGCCTCCCAAATCGTCGTTGCGCCCTGCCCTCGCATGTACCCAAACGAGGGATATTCCTCGCGCGAGAGCAGTTTATATAAAAGCTGCACTTCGCCGATTTTCGCCAAATATTCCGTCAAAATATCCGTACCGAAAATGCCCGTATCGAACGCGCCGAGCTTTTCGTATTTTTGCAACAGGTTCTCTTTCGTCCGCTGATCGCCAAGCCCGATAAGCAAAGCAAACGCGTTTGCGCCCTGCACGCCGCCGCAGTAATCCCCCGTAGCATGGTCGAAATACGCCCGATTTATCGACGTTTTTGCCTTTTCAATCTCGCCCTCAAAATCGGCTTTTTCGCCGATACGCTCGCTGATTTTTTGCACAAGCTCCATACAACGAACGTAGTAAAAGGTATTGACGAACGCTTCGGGGATCGCAACGGGGTCAAGCGTGCACCAGTCCCCCAAGCACCAGCCCTTTTCGCGCTCTTTCACCACCAAGCCGTCCTCGCAAAAGCCGTGCATACAGCGCAGGTATGCCAGCATATTCGGATAATATTTTTTCAAAACGGAAGTATCGCCGTAGACCTTATAATAGGCGTAGGGCACGAGCACGATCGCGCCGCCCCAGCCCCCAGGACCGCCGCCACCGCCGAAGAAAGGCGCGGTGTGCTGTACGTGGCCGCTGTATATATCCTGACAGTCGGCGATATCCCGTATCCATTTTTGATAGAACGCGCGGCTGTCCGTAAGTAACATCGTGCTTTCCGCGCCGAGCTGTCCGTCGCCCGTATACCCCAGCCGTTCTCTGTGCGGACAATCGGACGGCACGCCGCCGTGCATATTGCTCAGCTGCGAGCGCAAAAACGCGTCGTACAGCCATTGTATATTTTCGTTGTCGCAGGCAAATTCCGCCGTGACCTTTACGCCCGAACAAACAAACCAAACCTCGACGTCTTGCACGTCGCCGAAAATTTCAAAATAGCGAAACCCGCTCCACGAAAACCACGGGCGTACGGTGCGCCCCTGCGCGTTGTTGTAGGTGTTTTGGGAAATTTGATACGTGCCCCCCGAAGTGCTGAAATCCAGCTCGCCGTTTTCGCTCAGCTCTTCCGCGTGGCGCACGCGCACCGTCGCGGAAAGCGCCTTTAAGCAGACAAACCCCGATATGTTTTCGCCAGCGTCGTAGATAACGCTTTCGTCCGTCTTTTTCACGATTTTGGGCTGTATCACTCTGCGCACGGTATCGTTTTCCGAGCGTTGTTTTAACAGCTTTGCCTTGGGCGGCGCGATCACGCGGACGGGCACACCCTTTTCCGCCCCCTTTCCGTTTTGCAAAATATCAAAATCAAACGCCGCGTAATCGTGCGTTTCCCCATAAAACAGATTGTTTTCCGTGATAAAGCTTTGCACGGCGGTTTCCGCGCCGTCGGAATATATCCTGCGCGTTTTTCCGTCCTCTTGCACGCGGAGATCAAAGCGGAGCAACAGCTCTTCGCCAAACCACGTATTCCCCTCGCAATGCCGCCTTTTTTGGCGGTAAAAACCGTTACCAAGGAGCACCGCCAACACGTTTTCGCCGTCCTTTAAATACGCCGTAATGTCGTAGGTATTATAATAGATCGTGTGCGAGGTGCGGTCGGGTAACGGATAGGCAAAGCCCGAAAAATCGCGGTCGGAATAATCGGACACGGCGGGCTTAAAAAACTCGTTCCCCACCCGTTTGCCGTTGAGAAACAGCTCGTAATACCCCAAGCCGCAGATATCGATAACGGCGTTTTGGGGGCTATGCACGCTGAATTTTTTAATTACCACAGGCGCGGAAAGCGTTTTGTCGCAACCGAGCCATTTTGCCTCTTTGCAAAACATTGTCTTGCTCCTTTTTTGGCGTTTTGATTGCAACTATTATAGCACACAGAAAACGGAATTGCAATACCTTTTTAAAAATATTTTCGCCCTTTTTTCTAAAAATACTTGACTTTTATTACATGATCGCATATACTGATAGTGGTCGAACCACGAGACGGACATTCTAGACCGTTTCACCCCGCGTCAACCATTAGGGGGCGCGGTTTTATTTTTTACAAATAACCTTTAAAGCACCCCGTGTGGGGTGCTTTTGATTTTTATTAAATTTGATCAAATATATTTATATTCTCTTTTTTTTGTTTTATTGCGTATTGCAAAGCTTTATACGCGCCGCTATTTTCCCTTTTTGTCGCATAAAAAACGATAAAATCGCTTTGCTTAATCATTTCGCAATTGCGATAGTATATACGTGTATACCAATAATCAAAGGACAAAGACAAATATATAAATTCTTCGTAATCCTCTTCCCGTAAAAACTTAGAGCGTTTATATTTATTTAAATGCCGTTCGTCCGTCAAACAAAACACTCTCTTTATAGTCGGATTTTTTTCTTTGACAGCAGAAACTACCTTATGACACAGCGCGTCAAATTCGCCAAATCCACCAAACAGAAACGTCTTAACGCCCCTTTCTATCAAAGCTTTTACTATTTCCTCTACTTTTTTCGATATTTTTTCTTTCTCAGCAATTTCTCTATGCCCAAAAAAAGAACAAATGCGTTCATCTCTTTCCATTTTATATTGCCCCCGCATAAAATATTATATATTAGGCAATACCTAAATGTCAAGAAATATTAAGCAACACTTAATATAATACAAGCATGGAAATAACATTAGACGAAATTATCAGCCAAAATTTAAAACAAGAAATCGAGCAATCGGGAAAAACGAAAACGGAGATTGCCAAGGCAATCGGCGTATCACGACCTACCATTTCGCAATATTTATCAGGGCGCATACAGCCCTCCCTGTCTACCCTTTCAAAGCTTTGCAATTTTTTAAATTGTTCTGCCGATGATATATTAGAAATCAAGATTAAATAACCTTAAAAGCACCCCGTGTGGGGTGCTTTTTTGTTACGCCTTATAATTTTTGACTTCTTGATCGGTGGGAATGGACGGTTGCGCGCCCTTTTTCGTGCAGGCGATCGACGCCGCTTTGTTACCGAAAGCAACCGCCTCTTCCAAGGTGTGCCCGCTTGCTAAGCCCGCCACCAAGCCGCCGCACAGCGTATCCCCCGCCGCCGTGGTGTCTACCGCCGTTACTTGCATACACGGGTACTGCCGTTCGCAATCTTTCGTCACGATTTTATACCCCTTGTCGCCAAGCGTAACGATCAGCTTTGCGTTCGTGTCCGACAGGATTTTGTCCGTTCCGCCAAGAATTTGCATTTCCGTTTCATTCGGCGTGATCAGGTCGCAATACCCCAAATACGGCATGATTTCCGCGTTTGCGGGCGCGGGATTGAGCACGATGAGCATGCCCTTTTCCTTTGCCTTTTGCAAGCCGTAGCCGATCACGTCGATCGGGTTTTCAAGCTGGGTCAAATACAGATCCCCCGCCTTAGCGGTTTGTAAAAATCCGTCGATATCTTCTTTCGTCAAACACCCGTTTGCGCCCGTGTCGAGGATAATGCGGTTTTCGCCGTTCGTTACGACGATCACCGCCGTTCCCGTCGGCACGCCCGACACCGTGCGAATACAGGACGCGTCTATGCCTTCCTGCGCAAACGCGGCAAGCGTTTCTTTGCCAAACAGATCGTCGCCCACGCAACCGCACATTTTCACAACGCCGCCAAGACGGCGCGCGGCAACCGCTTGGTTTGCGCCCTTACCCCCTCGCGCCGTGAAAAACCCGCCGCCTGCCAGCGTTTCACCCCCCACAGGCATATAGGGCGCGGAAATTACAAAATCGGTATTGATACTGCCAACGATAAAAATTTTTTTCATTTTTCAATATGTTCCATTGTCAATTGAATTCTGTCGGAAATCTTGACCGTTCCCACGCCGAAAATGGACGTATGCAGAAGGTCGTTCATGGGCGTTATCCAACGCTTGGGGATCGATTGAATACCGTTTGCCATACCCAAAACCGAGCCGACCGTCGCGCCGTTGCAATCGGTATCGAACGCCGTTTCCACCGCCATACAAATCGATTTGGAATAATCCCCCTTGCCGTATAACAGGGCGGCAACCACGATCTTTGCGTTGGGAATGGTGTGACACCAGCCGTATTCGGTATATTCGTCGTAGTTTTCGTGAATTTTATCAAAAGCCTGTTGTTGCGGCACGCCCGATTTATAATCTTCCAAAACTTCCGTAATCTCTTTATACAATCTCGACGTATACGGAATCTGCGCAAGCCCGCCTAAAATGATCTCTTCGATATCGCTTGTGGTGGCGGCAACGGCAAGCATCGCCGATACGAACATTTCGCCGTAAATACCGTTTTTCACGTGCGAAATCGACGCGTCGCGCCATGCCATTTCCGCCGCTTTTTCCGGATCGCCGGGGTTGATATACCCAAAATAATCCCCGCGGATCTGCGCGCCGATCCATTCGCGATAGGGGTTTTTGTATATTGCCGATTCGGGCGGGGCATAGCCCTTGACAAAGTTACAATAGGCAACCCTTTCCGCCGTCCAATACGAATCCTTGCATTGATATTTTAACCAACTGGCGGCAACGTTGTGCGGCGTAAACTCACGCCCGAATTCTTGGATAATTTCCTGCGCCAACACCATGTAGTTAGCGTCGTCGTCCACGGGCATTCCCTCCACTTCGTCCCGATAATCTCGGGTTTTGAACGGGAATTTATATTTTTCGATAATTTCAGGCGTAATATCCGTCCGATACACGTCGCGATACAACGGATAGTTGTTCGTTTCCTTTAAAAACGGCATCAATTCGTCGGTGCGGATATGCTCCAAGGGTTTGCCCAGCATGCAACCGCAAAGCCTGCCCATCCACGCGCCGTGGATTTTGTCCTGCATAGCGTTTTTGTCATAGGCGCGCGCCGCGGTATTTCCCTTACGGAACGAACGAATTTGTTCTAATTCAGAAGGCTCTACGTAAGGATACCCCTCTTTTTGTTTCGCCGTGGAAACGATTTCAAAAAGCACGTCGCCCAGCTTTTCTTTAATCTCACTTCTAGGCAGCCTTGTCACCGCGGCAAACAGCTCTTCGTATTTTTCCACGTCCAAGCCCTCTTCCACCGATTGTTTGTATTCCCATTGCAAATTTGAGGGATAAAATTCGGTTTCGGGAATGGTTTGGTATTGCGGTTTAATGGCGGAATACTGTTGCATTTCTTCCACAAACCGACTGTCCGTACCCAAAATCAGCGCGTCGAGCGACACGCCGAAGTATTTGGAAATGGCAACGATTTTTTCCAAATCGGGCGTGGAAACCCCGCTCTCCCATTTTTGCACCGACTGTTGCGATACGTTAAAATTTTCGGCAAATTGCGCCTGCGTCAGCCTTGCCTCGTTTCTCAGCTTGTTGATGATACGGCAGATTTCCATAATTGCTCCTCTTTCCTCGTGGGTTTTGTTATCTTTATTATAAGGGCGGGAACGTAAAAAATCAAGCAATTCGAGTTTGTTTTATATACAACCGTGAGTTGTTAAAAAGTTTTTTGCCGCTAACGCAAAAAAACGCACCGCAAATGGTGTATTTCATAGGGATTTTGAAAAACAAATAAAAATCATTATAGGAATACACTATTTCGGGTGAATCAAAGAAAGTTAGAACTTAGACGTAAAAATCTAAGTTCTTTTTCTTTGCAAAAAATTGGAATTTACATAAACTTTACATAACCCAAACGGAAAAGTGATAGTTTGATATATTTTTCCGCAGTATAATAAGGGTGCAAATTTAAGAAAAGGAGAAAAATCAAATGAAAAAACTTTTAACAATTTTACTTTCTTGCTTGCTCCTTGTTACGGGCGCAGTAGGACTTACCGCTTGTGGCGGTGAAAAGAACATCACGGT